>JAPPGP010000171.1 GCA_028821395.1 Defluviicoccus sp. | reverse complement strand
CAGCAGCGGCGCCGGCAGATCCGCCGCGGCGACGATGGCGGCGAGCCTCTCCGCCGCCGCCTTCGTGCCGATCCGGGCGAGCGCCTGCACCACCGCCTGTTGCTCGGGCTGCGGGCGCTCGCGGCCGAACCCCCGGAAGCGGCGCCACAGACGGTCCAGCGCCGGCAGCGCGCGGTCGCCGAGCCCGCGCTCGACCGCGAGGTGGCACAACAGGACCGCATCCCGCATCGCCGCGTCCGGCAACAGGTCGAGGATGTCGTCGTCGGAGAGCGCGTCGGGTTGCAGCGGCGGCGGCGCCGGCCCGGCATCCGGCGCGGCCGGCGGCCGGTCGCCGAACAGGTCGAATTGCCGCGGACGCTCGCCCATCCGGGGATGGTGGGCGAGGCCGGAGGCGCGGGTCAATCGGGGCGCTGGCCACTCGTCGTTTCGACCGAGCGCGAGTTAGTGCCTCGATACGCCCCGCCCTCCCCCGCCGTCATGGCCGGCCCCCGGATCAAGTCCGGGGGCCGGGCATAATGAGCGGGGGGCGACCATCACGGGGGAAGACAGCGGCGGGCGCGGTTCCGTATAAACCGGACGGTCCCAAGACCGGAGACGAGAGATGTACCTCGCGAGCTTTCGCTTTCGCGACATCGAACGTATCGGGGCGCGGATCGACGACGATCACGTCGTCGATTTCCGCGAGGCCGCCGGCGCGCTGGGCCGGCCGTGGGACAGCGCGACGATGCTCGAATTGATCGCGGGCGGCGAGGCGGCGCTCGATGCCGCGTCGCGGTTGCTGGAGGGCGCTCGCGACAACCCCGACATCGACCGCATCCCGATGGCCGACATCGCCTGGCTGCCGCCGGTCACGCGGCCCGGGAAGATCTGCGGCGTGGCGCTCAACAACTCGGCCTCCGACGCGCGCAAGATCTCCGCGCCCGACCACCCGATGTTCTTCCTCAAGCCGAGCACCTGCCTGGTCGGGCATCGGCAGCCCATCGTCGCCCGCCGCCAGTACATGGGCTTCCACCCCGAGCCCGAGCTCGGCGTGGCGATCTCCCGCCTCGCCCGGAACGTCGATCCGACGGCGGCGATGCGGCATGTCTTCGGCTACACCATCGTCAACGACGTGACCGGCAACGACATGCGGGCGGAGGACCGGGTGCACTACTACGCCCTCTACCCGAGGCCCGACGATCCGGACGAGGTGGAGAAGCGCGAGCAGCACCTCTCCTACACCGCGCGCTACAAGGGGGCGGACGGCTTCGGCCCGGCCGGGCCGTGGCTGGTAACGCGCGACGAGGTGCCCGACCCGCACGACCTCGACGTGGTCTGCTCGGTCGGCGGCGAGGTGTTCGCCGAGGACAACACGCGGCACTACACGTTCCGGGTCGAGGAGGCGATTGCCTATATCTCGCGCTACATGACGCTGGAGCCGGGCGACATCGTCTCCATGGGAACCGCCTTCCGCGCCGGCGGCGCGGCCCGCAGGCCGCTGCATGCCGCCAACTTCGCCCGGCTCGACGGTCCCTGCGACATCTCGATCTCGCGCCTCGGCACGCTCAGCAACCCGATCGAGCGCGACGCGACGGAGCCCGGGGACTGGCGCCTCCCGGGGAGGAGGTAGCGCGGTGGCGGAGACGCATCTCGTCTGCACGTCGCACTCGCCCATCCTCTATCTGCGGCCGGAGAAGCCCGACTACGAGGACGACATCTTCCGCATCCTCTCCGAGCGGCGCGAAGCGGTGCGGGCCTTCGATCCGGGGATCGCGTTCGTCTTCGGCGCCGACCACTATGCCGGGTTTCACCTGAACGCCATGCCGAGCTTCTGCATCGGACGGGGCACCGCGCACGCGGTCGACGACGTGGGCGGGTTCCCCGGCCCGCTCGACGTGGACCGCGAGGTCGGGCTGGGGCTGTTGCAGTTCCTGCGCGGCGCGGGCTTCGACCCCGGCCAGTCGCTCAGGATGACCGTCGATCACGGGTTCTCCCAGACCATGAAGAACATCCTCGGCGAGCTCGACGCCTGTCCTTGCGTGCCGGTCTTCATCGGCGCGATGACGACGCCCTTCCTGGCGTTCCGGCGGTCGCGCGAGCTCGGCGCGGCGGTCGGACGCTGCGCGGCGACGCTGGAGAGGCGGGTGCTGTTCCTCGCCTCCGGCGGGCTGTCGCACCACCCCGCCCGCTACTACCCGCCGCTCGGCGAGGGCCCGCCCGAGACCGAGGCCTGGCAGATGGCCGGCAGCGCCGGCGGCAGCTTCACCGACGCGGAATGGTTCGAGACCCTGCTCGACATGCATGTCGAAGGCGCCCGAATGCTGGCCGACGGCAGGAGGACCAGGGCGGATGTCCGGCTCAACCCCGAGATCGACCGCGCCTTCCTCGACATCCTCGCATCCGGCGATCTCGCCGCGCTCGACTCCTGGGATGTCGGCGCGCTGGTCGAGACCGCCGGGATCGGCTTCGCCGAGGTGCATGGCTGGATCGCCGCGGCCGCCGCCAACCTCGCCTGCGGCGGGGCCGCGCCCGCGGTCGATTTCTATCTCGACACGCTCGAATACGCGATCGGCTACGCCATCGCGCACGCCGGCTGACCGCCTCCACGACGTCATGCCCGGACTTGATCCGGGCATCCACGGGCCGGGCCGCCGCCGGTCAGTTGAGGATGGTGCGCGGCAGCCACATGGCGATGTCGGGGAAGCCGATCACCAGCCCGAGACCCACCAATTGCAGCATCACGAAGGGGATGATGCCGCGGTAGATCTGCTGGATCCGCACCTCGGGCGGCGCCACCCCCTTCATGTAGAACAGCGCGAAGCCGAAGGGCGGGGTGAGGAACGAGGTCTGCAAGTTAACCGCGAGCAGGATGGCGAACCAATAGATCACCTCCGTCCTGGGCACGTGCTCGCCGAAATCGAGCCCGGCCAGGATCGGCGCGAAGACCGGCAGCACGATCAGCGTGATCTCGATCCAGTCGAAGAAGAAGCCGAGCAGGAACGCCACCGCCATCAGGATGAACAGAATGCCCCACGGGCCGACCCCGAGCGCGTAGATCAGGTCCTCGATCAGGTCGTCGCCGCCGAGCGAGCGGAACACGTAGG
>JAPPGP010000167.1 GCA_028821395.1 Defluviicoccus sp. | reverse complement strand
GGGCGCCACGCCGGTGCACCACGCCCGCGCCCGCCTCACCGCACGGTTCTGACCGCAGGCGCGGCCTTCGATAGGGGCTTGTGCGGGCTACCCTCGCCATCCCCCCTCGCCATCCCCCCTCGTCATGCCCGGACTCGTTCCAGGCACCCACTGGCGCCACCGCCTCTCCCGCCCGACCACCGTGCGCGCGGCGAGGCCGAATGGGTGCCCGGAACGAGTCCGGGCATGACGAGGGGGTACACGCTCCAGTCGAAATTACGGAGGTGGGACTATCGCCGGGCGGCCTACGGTTTGCTATGATCGGCATACATCTAAGCATAATAATATTGTTATATATCGTCCATCGACGGCGGAAGGGGGCTGGATATGGAACGCACGCTCTTGGCAGACCGGACCAACCGCTGGGGCGGCGGGCGCCGCCTCGCGGCCCGGCTCGCGCCGCTTCTCGTCCTCGCCCTCTGGGCGGCGGACGCCAAGGCGCAGTCGACCGCCCTGGTGAGCAATCTGGGACAAGGCGGGGCCGACACGCTCGATGTCTCGACCATGGTCATCGCCCAGAAGTTCACCACCGGCGCGAATATCGGGGGCTACACCCTGACCAGCTTCGAGATACGGCTCTTTGCCCTCACTTCCCAGGGCGACGATTCCGCCGCCCCCCGGGTGCGCGTTGTCAGGGGGGCGGCGGCGGGAAGCGACTCGGTCGCGGTCGCGACGCTCGCCGCCGAGACGGCGACGATACCTGCCGGTGTGGCCACCTACACGTTCACGGCGCCGGCGAACACCCCGCTGCGCCCGTCGACGGACTACTGGATCGTGGTCGAAGCGGCACCCGGCGGCGGCGATGCTTACATCGCCGCCACCGCCTCTGATTCGGAGGATACAGCCTCCGCGGCGGGCTGGAGCATCGACGACGGAAGTTTGGAACGACCCCTCGATTCTACCGGCGCCTTCACCGCGAACAGCCTGGCCGCGCTGTTCCGCATCAACGGCAGCGCCAGGGCCAACTCTCCCGCCATCGGCACGCCGGAGATCGCCGGCATCGCGACCGTCGGCCGGCGGCTGCATGCGAGGCCGGGCGACATCGCCGACCCCGACGGCGTGCCTCACCCGTTCGCCTACCAGTGGATCCGGGTCGATGCGGGGACCGAGACCGAGATCGCCGGCGCCACCTTCAGCAGCTACCTGCTGGGCGCCGCCGATCTGGGCAAGCGGGTCAGGGTGAGGCTCTCCTTCACCGACGATTTCGGCACCGAGGAGACGCTCACCAGCGACCCGTTTCCCCCGACCGGGTCCGTCGCGGCCGCGCCCCTTCCCGGCACCCCGGGCGCGGCGCTGGTGAGCAATCTGGGGCAAAGCGAGGCCGAGGGGCGCCCTGTCGGTTCCAACGACTTCGCGCAGAAGTTCACCACCGGCACGAACCCCGCGGGCTACGCCCTGGCCAGGGTCGATATACGGCTCTCTGCCGGCAGTGGCACCGGCACCGCCGCCCCGCGGGTGCGCGTGGTTGGCGGGGCGGCGACGGGAAGCGACTCGGTCGAGGTCGCGAGCCTGACCGCCGAGACCGGCTCGATAGCGCCCGGCATGGCGGGCGGCTACGCGTTCCTCGCGCCGCCCAACACCGCGCTGGACCCGTCGACCGAATACTGGGTGGTGGTCGAGGCGGCACCCGGCGGCGGCGACGTGCTCGTCGGAACCACGGAATCGGATGTGGAGGACGCAATCCCCGCGGCGGGCTGGAGCATCGACGACGTAGCTCTGGACCGGGCCGACGAATCGACCGGCCCCTTCTCCGACGATCAGGATGCCCTGATGATCGGCGTCAGCGGCAGCAGGATCAACTCCCCCGCCACCGGCAAGCCGGAGATCGCCGGCACCGCGGCCGTCGGCCGGCGGCTGCAGGCGAGCCCGGGCTCGGTCGCGGACCCCGACGGGGTGTCTTCCTCGCTCGCCTATCGCTGGATCCGGGTCGACGGGACGGCCGAGACCGAGATCCCCGGCGCGACCGCGAGCAGCTACCTGCTGGACGCCGCCGACCTGGGCAAGCGGGTCAAGGTGAGGCTCTCCTTCACCGACGGCGGGGGGACCGAGGAGACGCGCTTGAGCGACGCCTACCCCCCGAGCGGGACCGTCGCGCCCGCGTCGCTGCCCGGCACCCCGGGCGCGGCGCTGGTGAGCAACCTGGGGCAGGGCGCGGTCACCAACCTCGATGTCCGCAGCAGGGACTATGCCCAGAAGTTCACCACCGGCTCGAATGCCAGGGGCTACACCCTGACCGGCGTCGAGCTGCGGCTCGCCGCTGTCACCGGCTTCGGCAGCGACACCGCTGCCCCCCGGGTGCGCGTGGTCGGCGGCGCGGCGGCGGGAAGCGATTCGGTCCCTGTCGCGACGCTGACCGCGGGGACGCCGCGGATACCTCTCGATCTGGAGGCCGGCTACGCGTTCACGGCGCCGGCGGGCACCGTGCTGCGCCCGTCGACCGACTACTGGGTGGTGGTCGAGGCGGCATCCAGCGGCG
The DNA here is from genome assembly GCA_028821395.1 of Defluviicoccus sp. Taxonomy (GTDB): domain Bacteria; phylum Pseudomonadota; class Alphaproteobacteria; order MPNO01; family MPNO01; genus MPNO01. Next base: position 571 of record JAPPGP010000167.1, on the reverse strand, counting down.
GAGATCACGTGCTCGTCGGCGTCACCGGCTCGCATGCGGAGGACGGCACCCCGGCGGCGGGCTGGAGCATCGACGACGGTCGCTTGGAACGAAGCAGCGATTCGACCGCCGACTTCTTCCCGGGCGACAGTGCCCTGATGATCCGCGTCAGCGGCACCGCGAGGCCCCGCGCCATCGCGGCGCCGACCGCGGCGGACGGCTCGGTGCGCACCCGCTCGGATACCGCGTACACCTTCGAGGCGGGCGATTTCGGCTTCGCCGGAGCCCCCGGCCGCGGCCTCGCCAGCGTGAAGATCGAGACCCTGCCCGAACCGGGCAAGGGCGTGCTGACGCTCGACGGCGACGCCGTCGCCGCGGGGCAGTCCATCGCCCGGTCCGAGATCGACGCTGGCAATCTCGAATACGTGCCGCCGACGGGCGCGGCGGGCGAGGACTTCGCGAGCTTCGCCTTCCGGGTGAACGACGGGACCGCGGACAGCGCCGACGCCTACACCATGACGATCCATGTCGAGACCGTCCATGTCGTCGAGCCGGCCGGCGAGCGCGCGCTGGGCGCCTGGCTGCCGCGCTT
>JAPPGP010000179.1 GCA_028821395.1 Defluviicoccus sp. | reverse complement strand
GTGAGCCCTCAGGCCGCGCGGCAGTTCGGGCAGAGCCCGCTGATCTCCACGGTATGGTCGGTGCAGGCGAAGCCCTCGGCCTGCGCGCCGCGCTCGATCGCGCGTTCGATGTCGGGGTCGTTGAGCTCGGCCGCCGTGCCGCAGGCGGTGCACAGCAGGAACTGCCCCGCATGCGGATGGCCGGGGCGGGAGCAGCCGACGAAGGCGTTCAGCGACGACAGCCGGTGCACCAGCCCCTGGGTGAGCAGGAACTCGAGCGCGCGATAGACCGTGGGCGGCGCCGGGGAGTGCCCCTCGTCCGACAGCACCTCCAGAATGGCGTAGGCGCCGAGCGGGCGGTGGCCCTGCCAGATGATTTCCAGCACCCGCCGGCGCACCGGCGTGAGCCGCACCCCGCGTTCGCCGCAAACCGCGATCGCGTCCTCCAGCGCGGCGGCCACGCAATCGCCGTGATCGTGCTGGTCGGGGAGGAACCCGCCATTCCGTTCCTGCGGGCTGTTCATGGCACTGGGTCTCCGGTGTCGACCGGTCCGGCGGCGCGCCCGGGCGGCCAGCCTACACCACCTCGCCCCCACGGGCGAGATGGCTAGCGGCCCAACGCGCCCTCCCGCCCGGGCTGCGGTTGCCGGCTGACTTGAATTATCATAACGTTACCGTAAGGTTATCATATTGCTTCTAGGGACGCCGGCGCCGCTTCGCACGGGCGGGCCCGCAACGGGAAACTTGGCTTGGAGGAGAGTGCAATGCGCAAGAGCGTCCGGATCGCCCGCCCGGCCTTGGTCGCGCTGGCGGCCATGCTGGTTTCCACCCAGAGCGGCGCGCAATCGCCGCCGAGCGCCGAGGCGCTGGCGGCGCAGATCGAGGCTCTCAAGCGGGACTACGAAGGGCGTCTGGAGGCGCTCGAATCGCAGCTGTCTGCGCTCAAGGCGCGATCCGAGAGCGCCGAAGCGGCGCCGGCCGCGCCGGCCGCGCCCGCCAAGCCGGCGCCCGACCGGGCGTTCAATCCCGCGATCGGCGTCGTCTTCGACGGCCGGTATGCGAGCTTCTCGGCCGAGGAGTCTGCGATTCCGGGCTTCGTGCTCGGTCACGAGTCCGAGCGCGCCCCCGAAGGCCTCTCGCTCGGCCACAGCGAGGTGACGCTTTCGGGCAATATCGACGACAAGTTTCGCGGCGGCCTCACGCTCGGTCTCGGCGCCCACCCGGGCGAGGCGACGGAGGTCGAGCTCGAGGAGGCCTATGTCCAGACCCTGCCCGGCGCCGGGCTGCTCGAAGGCATGCGGGTCAAGGCGGGACGGGCGCTCTGGACCTTCGGCTATCTCAACGAGCAGCACCCGCACGGCGACGATTTCGCGGACCGGCCGCTGCCCTACCGGGCGTTTCTCGACAACGCGTTCAACGACGACGGCGTCGAGGTTTCCCTGGTGCTGCCCACCGAGGTCTACAGCGAGTTCGGCGGCGGCCTGTTCCGCGGCGACGACATGCCGTTATTCGGCGGCTCCGACAACGGGCTCAGGGCGCGGTCCGTCTATACCCGGGTCGGCTGGGACATGGGCCGCGACGCGGCGGTGCGCGTCGGCGGGTATCTGCTCGACGGCAGGTCGAGGGGCCGCGGCGGCGGCGCGGACGCGCACGCGCACGAGGAAGAGGAAGACCATGCTGAAGAAGAGAACGGGCATGACGAAGAAGAAGAGGACCACGCCGCGTTCTTTACCGAAGGCGCGTTCACCGGCGACACGCGGCTCTACGGCCTCGACTTCCGCTTCACGCTGGCGCCCACCGGCAACGCGCGGGACAGCGAGGTGATCCTCCAGGGCGAGTATTTTTGGCGCCGCGAGAAGGGAACCTATGCGCTGGCGGAAGAAATGGCGCATGAGGAGGAGAACGGCCACGAGGGCGAGGAGGAAGAGGAGGAGCTCGGAGAGCTCAGGACCGACTCCGTCGCGCGCGGCTGGTACATCCAGGGGGTCTACAAGCCGGCGCCGAGCTGGCGTATCGGCGCCCGCTACGCGAGGCTGTCCCCGCCGGACGGCTCCGAGATCGACCACAACCCCTATGCCTTCGGGGCGATGGTGGACTGGACCAACAGCGAGTTCGGGCGCATCCGGCTGCAATACAATCACGAGAATCTCGACGGCCGGGAGAAGGACAACCAGATAATGCTGCAATACGTGATGAGCCTCGGCGCCCACGCCGCGCATAGCTTCTGAGCCATGGCCGGGATGGCGAAGCGGCTGGCGCCGGTGCTGGCCGCCGGGCTCGCGGCGCTCGCACCCTCCGGGGCGGCGGCCGATGCCCGGGTGTTCGCCTGCGAGCCGGAATGGGCGGCGCTGGCCGGCGAGATCGGCGGCGACGACGTGACCGTCTACTCGGCGACCCACGGACGCCAGGATGCCCATTACATCCGCGCGCGGCCCAGCCTGATCGCCCAGGTGCGCCGCGCCGACATCGTGTTCTGCTCCGGCGCGGAGCTGGAGATCGGCTGGCTCCCGGTGCTGATGGAACGCGGCGCCCGGCTCGGGGTGCAGCCCGGCCAGCTCGGACATCTCATGGCGGCCGACCACGTCGAAGTCATGGAGCGGCCCGAACGGGTCGACCGCAGCCTCGGCGACATCCATCCGAGCGGCAACCCGCATGTCCACCTCGACCCGGGCAACATCGGGCTTCTGGCGGTCGAGCTGGCCGGGCGGCTGGCGCGCGTCGATCCGGGCAACGGGGAAGCGTATCGGTCCCGGCTCAAGGATTTCCAGACGCGATGGGCCGCGGCGACGGAGCGCTGGCGCGCACGCGCCGAAGGGCTTCGCGGCATGAAGGTCGTCGTCCACCACGCCGCGTGGACCTATCTGATCCGCTGGACCGGGCTCGAGAGGATCGCCACGCTGGAGCGCACCCCGGGCATTCCGCCGACGGCATCCCACCTGCAACGCCTCGTCGAACGGGTGCGCAAGACCGGCGCGGCGGCGATCCTGCACGCGCCGCACGAGCCGAGGGACGCGGCGGAGTGGCTGTCCGAGCGGACCGGCGTTCCGGTCGTAGCACTTCCCTACACCGTCGGCGGGCAGGACGAGGCGGGCGATCTCTTCGCCCTGTTCGAGGTGACGCTCGCGCTGCTGGAGAAGG
>JAPPGP010000107.1 GCA_028821395.1 Defluviicoccus sp. | reverse complement strand
GCGCCGATGCGCTGGCGGCGGCGCGCATCGGCGGGCTGGACCGGGTGGTCTACACCTCGCGCAAGCCGCCCGGGGCGTGGCGCGGCACCCCGGCCGAGGCGGCGCACGATCTCGACGCGCTCGACCGCGCGACGGTGCTGTTCGAGGGCGCGGCGGACGAGGCGGCGAGGCTCTACCCGCAGAACGCGAACGTCGCCGCCACCATCGCGCTCGCAGGCGCCGGGTTCGACCGCACCGACGTGCAACTGGTCGCCGATCCCGCGGCCGGCGGCAACGTCCACAACGTCCGCGTCGAGGGGGCGTTCGGCGCCTTCGACATCGAGGTGCGCGGCAGGCCGCTTCCCGACAACCCCAAGACCTCGACGCTCGCCGCCCACAGCGTGGTCGCCGAAATCCTGCGCCGCGCCGCCGCGGTCGAGATCTAGCCCGCCCGCCCTCGCGCCGTCGCGGCATATCGTCGCACCGCCCGGCGGGGCGGTCGGTTCGCGGTATACAGGCGGGAATCCCCCCGGGCGCAGCCCGGTCCTCGCCCGAGCGACAAGGGACATCGAGGATGGCTGTTCGACGCTGTGCGGTCGTCGCCGCGGCGGCCGTGGCCATGGCCGCGCTCGGCAGTCCCGGCATGGCCGAAGCCCGTGGCGGTGGGTTCTACGTGACCGCGACCGGGCTGCTCGCGCTCCCGCGGGACTCCGAAGCGTCCGAGGAGGCGGACGACCGGAGCCTGTCGATGGCGTTCTCCATGAAGCCCGGCTTCGGCTTGCTCGCCGCCGCCGGCTATCGACTGCGGTCCGGGCTGCAGGCGGAGCTTGAGCTCGGCTACCGCCGATCCAAGTTCGGCGAGGCGAACAGGATCGAAGCCGGGGACGGCGCCACTCGTTCAACCCCGTCGGGGAGTCTCCCCGTGGACGGAAGGCTGAATACGGTGAGCCTGATGGTCAACGGCGCCTACAGCCTCAGAATGCGCAACCTGCGCCCCTATGCCGGGGTCGGCCTGGGGCTGGCGATGCACACGGCCAAGATCGACCCCGTCACCGTCCGGAGCAACGGCGTTGCGTCCACCGCCTTCGGGACTTCGGACAACGCGACGGCGTTCGCCTACCAGGCCATGGCCGGGCTCGGTTACCAGGTCACCCGCCGGATGGAGGTCAGGCTGGGATACCGCTACTTCGCGACCCTGAAGCCCGATTTCGGGGACACCGAGCTGTCCTACGGCGCCCACAGCTTCGAGGTCGGGATGCTCTACCGGTACTGACGCGGGCGCGCCGCTCAGCCGCGGTTCACCGTCTCCCGCAGCTCGTGCTTGAGGGTCTTGCCCATCGCGTTCCTGGGCAGCGCGTCGACGAAGAGCACGTCCTTCGGGTGCTTGAAGCGGGCGAGCCGGCCGTCGAAGCGGGCGAGGAAGTCCGCCGCTTCGATCGCCGCGCCCGCCGCCGGGACGACCACCGCCACCGGCACCTCGCCCCAGCGCGAATCCGCCCGGCCAACCACCGCGACATCCTCGACATCGTCCATGCGGTGGACCAGCTGCTCGATCTCGGCCGGGTAGACGTTCTCCCCGCCCGAGATCACGATGTCCTTCTTGCGGTCGTCGACGAACACGTCGCCGTCCGAGTCGCGATAGCCCACATCGCCGGTATGGAACCAGCCGTCCCGGATGGCGCGGCGGGTCTCTTCCTCGTCGTTCCAGTATTCGAGAAGCACGTTGCCACCGCGGATCAGGATCTCGCCCGACTCCCCGTCCGGCAGCGGGTTGCCGTCATCGTCGGCGATCGCCATCTCGCAGTGCAGCCCGCACTTCCCCGTCGAGCGGGGCTTCAGGCGGCAATCTCCCGGCTTCTGGTAGATCGCGACCGGCGCGGTCTCGGTCAGGCCGTAGGTCTGGCACACCGGGATGCCGCGGGCATGGATCGCGTCGATCAGGTGCAGCGGGACGATGGATGAGCCGGTGGTCAGCAGGCGCAGGCTGGAGAGGTCCGCATCCGCCCAGCCCGGGAGGTCGATCACCGCCTGGATGGTCGCCGGCACCAGCACGAGCTGGGTCGGGCGGTCGTCTTGAATCGCGCGCAGCGTCGCCGCGGCGTCGAAGCGGCGGTGCAGGATCACCGTCCCCCCGACATAGAAGGCGGGCGAGGTCAGGATGTTGAGCCCGCCGACATGGAAAATCGGCAGCACCGTCAGCACCCGGTCGGCATCGGTGAGCCCGGCATAGTGGATGCAGTGATGCGCGTTGACCTGGATCGCCTCCTGGGCGAGCACGGCGCCCTTGGGATGGCCCGTGGTGCCCGAGGTGTAGACCAGCAGGCAGGGCGTCTCGCGCGCCACCCCCGGGTTGCTGTCATCGCCGCGCGCCGTCTCCGCGTCCCGGGCGATCCCGTCCGCGGGGAGCACGACCGCCCGGCGATCGGCCGCCGCTTCGCGCGCGAGGTCGAGATGGTCGGCATCCGCGACCAGCACGCTTGGCGCCGAATCGGCGAGAATGTAGGCGAGCTCCGGCGCCACCAGCCGCCAGTTGAGCGGCGCGAACATCGCGCCGAGCCGCGCGCAGGCGAAGAACAGCGCCAGCATCGCCGGGCTGTTGTAGCCGAGGAAGGCGACCCGGTCGCCGGGCCGGACGCCGTGCACCCCCTTCAGCGCCCGCGCATGGCCGCGGATGGTCTCGGCGAAGCGGGCGTAGTCGATGTCCTCGCCCTCGAACCGGATCGCGGTCTTCGACGGGGTGAACGCGGCGTTCTTCTCCACCCAGGACGACAGATCGCTCATTCGTCCTCCTCGCCGCGCTCGTAGAGCGCCTCGCGGCCGAGCTTGTCGATGCAGAGCTCCGCCGTCCAGGGCAGCATCAGCGAGCCGCAGCGGCTGTCGCGGTAGAGCCGCTCCAGCGGCAGGCTCTTCAGCATCGACTGCCCGCCGCAGGTGCGGATCGCCTTCTGGCAGAGGTCGTTGGCGGTCTCCATCACCGTGTACTGGGCGCAGTAGGCGCGCAGAACGGACGCCTTGGACGGGTTGGCGCGCGCCTCGCCCAGCATCTGGAACCAGAGCGCCTTGGCCTGCTCCAGCGCGACCAGCATCTCGGCGACCGCGTGCTGCTTGGTCGGGTACATGCGCCGCTTGACCGGCGGCATGCCCGGCACCTCGCCGCGCAGGTAACGCACGGTGAAGTCGTAGGCCGCCTGGGCGATCCCCATATAGCTCGGGGTGAGCGTGGTGAACATGTGCGGCCAGCGGGTCGCGGCCTCGAAATAGATCCCCTTGGGCATCAGCGCCGCGTCGTCCGGCACGAAGACGTTCTCGAACAGGAGGTCGCGCGAGACCGTCCCCCGCATCCCCAAAGGGTCCCAGTCGCCGACCACGCTCACCCCCTCGGCTTCGGCCGGGACGGCGAAGTACATCGTGTCGCGGCGGCTCAGATTCTCCTTCTTCTCGGTGCACAGCACGCCGTAATAGTCGGCCGAGCCGGCGAGCGATGCGAAGATCTTCTTGCCGTTGATCACCCAGCCGCCGTCCACCCGGTCGGCCAGCGTGCCGAACGGGCGGAACCCCGCCGCCGCCGCGCCGCCCTCGGAGAACGGCTGGGCGTAGATCGCGCCCTTCTCGACGATCCGGGCGTAGTGCAGCGCGCGCCGCCGATTGTGCTCGCGCCTTTGGCTGCGGGTCATCGGCAGGTCGTCGGCGAGCGCGCCGGTCCACAGGCACGAGCTCACGTGCATGTTGAAGGTGAGCGCCGTCGTCCCGCAGTAGCGCCCGATCTCAGCCGCCATCAGCGAGTAGGCCTTGAGGTCGGCGCCGTGCCCGCCGTGCTTCTTCGGCACGCACACCGCGAGCAGGCCGGATCTGTGGAGGTCGCGGTAATTCGCCATCGGGAAGATCGCGTCGCGGTCCCACTTCTCCGCGCGGCCGGCGAACCTGTCCTCGCCGAGCCGCCTCGCCTCGGCGCACAGCGCGGCCGCTTCGTCGCTGAGGCCGTAATGGTCCGGGTCGAACATCGGCGCGTCGCGCCCGCCGGTGCCGGTCGCCATGTCTCACGCCCTCCGCTTGCAGAGAAGATTGCCGCCCCGACGGATCGCGGTCATGCCCCGCCGTCGACCAGGCGGCCGGACTCGACGACCGGCACCCCGTCGAGGCTGACCGTGCAGCTCCGCATCGGCAGGTCGAAATGGCCGAGCGTGTGGCGGTCGGCGAACTCGTTGGCGCCGGTCGAGTAAAGGAAGTTGCCGGCGAACGCCCGGATCTCGGTGCCGTTGAAGTCGCGCCGGTCGTACATGGTGAGAGCCTCGTAGCGCGCCGCCTCGTTCAGCCCCCAGCCGACATGCGAGGTGGCGTAGGCCTCGCGGTCGCCCCAGGCGGCCCAGTAGCGCCGGAACAGCTCGGCGTCGGTGCCCTCGCCCTCGATGGCGGTGACGTAGTCGTCCTCGATGGTGAGCGCGACCGGCGCCTCGAGATAGCGCTTGAAGGTCAAATTGACGTCGCCCGTATCCAGCACCAGCCGGCCCTGGACCGAGCCGGCGGCGGGGAAGGCGACGACGATCCCGCCCGGCCAGTGGGCGACGGTCTTGGGCCGGTCGCAATACCCCCAGACCCCGGCGCTCGGCGCCCCTTCGAGGGCGACCGTCAGGTCCGAGCCGGCGGCCGAGGTCACGCGCATCTGCTTCGCCGCGCGGATCCGCTTGACCGCCGCCTTGACGCGTTCGGCGAGCGCCGGGTCGGGCACCAGGCGTTCGAGCGCGTCGGGATGCTCGTTGCTGACCATCAGCAGCCGCGCGCCGTCGCCGATGATGTCGGGGAGCTCGGGCGCGTGCAGCATCCCTTCCACGGTGAGATCCACCACGAGGGAGCTCGCCGCCAGCGCCTTGACCGCCGGGCCGAGCCCCTGCAAAGCGGGCGACGCGCCGGTCGAACGCACCGGCACCGGCGCGGTCTGCGGCGGCGAGACGACGGTGACGTGGAACGGGCGGGCGCCGCGCCTGAGCAGCGCGAGCTCGGCGAGCTGCACGTTGAGCCGCCGCGACTGGGTCTCCGAGAGGATCGCGACTGCCTCGCCCTTCTCGACCCTGCACAGGCCGAAGACGGTATCGAACGCGGCGATCCAGCGTTCCTCGATACGGTCGGTGAACAATTGCGGTCTCCCCTGGCCGTCGTCCCGCTGTTGTAGCATCCCCGGGGCGGCAATAGAGTCCTGGCGACAGCCGGGGAGAGCCAGCGATGAGCCGACGCCTGACGGTCCACGATCCGCGCGGCACGCCGCCCAGGGTCACCGGAGAGCGGCTTGCCCCCAGGCTCCGGAGCCTCGACGGCAAGGTGGTCTACCTGGTCGATTGCCTGTTCGACAATTCCGACAGGTTCATGGGCGAGCTGCTCGACTGGTTCGGCGGCAACCTGCCCTCGGTCGATGCCAGGATCGTCAAGCCGCGCGAGAGCTGGGTCGACGATCCGGACATGCGCAGGCGGATCGAGAACGACGGCGACGCGGCGATCCTCGGGGTCGGGCTGTGAAGCACCTGCTGCCCGACGGTCGTCGGGCTCGCACTCGACCTCGAACGCGCAGGCGTCCCCGCCGTCGCGGTCCACACCGAGGTGTTCTCGCAGCTGGTCGAATCCACGGCGCTGGCCAACGGCATGCCGACGGCGCGCCAGGCCTTCGTCCCCCAGCCGGTCGTCGACCGCACGGCGGCGCAGCTCCGCTCCTACATCGAAGGCGCGGACCCGGTCTCCGGCCGGCCCTTCCTGCGCGAGGTGATCGAAGGGCTGACCCGTCCGCTCGACGACGCCGATCTGAGCGGGCTCTCCTTCGACCGCGCCACGCCGCGCCTGCTGGAGCCCGACAGCGAGGACAGCCTGCGCGCATTGTTCGAGGAGAACCGCTGGACCGACCACCTGCCGATCGTCCTGCCGACCGAGGAGCGGGTCGAGGCGATGCTGCGCGGGACGAGCCGCGGCCCCGACGAGGTGGTGGGCACGCTCCGGCCGACCGCCTATCGCGAGGCCTGGGAATTCACCGTCGAGAAGGTCGCGGTCAACGCCGTCATGGCGGGCGCAAGGCCGGAATACCTGCCGGTCATCCTCGCGCTGGCCGCGACCGGGCAGACCGCGCGCTCGTCGAGCACCAACTCGTTTGCCGTCATCGGGGTGGTCAACGGGCCGATCCGCACGGAGATCGGCATGAACGACGGAATCGGCGCGATGGGTCCCTACAACCACGCCAACGCGACGATCGGGCGGGCCTACAACCTCGCCTCGATCAACCTGCAAGGCGGCTCGGTTCCGGGCGACACCTATATGGGCTCGGTCGGCAACTGGTACAACTATTCCTCCACCTTTCCCGAGGCCGAGGAGCGCAGCCCCTGGCAGCCGCTCCACGTGCAGAAGGGATTCGGTCCGGAAGAGAGCGCGGCGAGCGTGTTCTTCGGCGCGTGGTACACCCATGCCGGGTACGGTCCGCGCGACACCTGGCGGGAGAACTTCAGGCGCTCGCTCGCCGGCTGCGAGCACCATTTTCCGCCGCTCTTCGTGATGGACCCGATCTGCGCCCGCGGCCTGGTCGAGCTCGGCTTCGACACCAAGGAGAAGATGATCGGCTGGCTTGCCGACAACGCCCGCCTGCCGGCGCGCGAGTACTGGGACAACCAGTGGGTCAAGACCCTGGTCCACCCCCTCGCGGTGGCCGGCGTCGAGCCCTTCGCGACCCGGCTGCGCGCCGCGCCCGAGGAGTCGATCCCGATCTTCGAGCCGTCCGACATCAACATCGTCGTCGCCGGCGGTGAGACCCAGGGCGCGTGGAAGATGATCGCCGGGCGCTACTCGGACGGCGGCACGGTGTCGGTCGACGCGTGGCGCTGAGGCGGCGCGGCACGTTGCCACCCCGGAACAAACCTCCGGCGATTCCGCTTGACATCCTGTACGGTATGATTGTGTAACTGCACGCAAATGCCCCCTGACGTCCCGCGCGCCCGTCCGGGAGCGTGGCATGTCAGGCACACACATTTCGGAATGTGGACCGAGTGCGGGCTGTCGCCCCACTCGGATTTTTTTGGCACATCAGGAATATGTGCCCCGGCAAGGGGCGTATCGAAGGGAACTTATATCGATTACTTGACGAGCGGGAAGCCAGCGACACCTGTTCCGCTATGTCCGGCCCCCTGAACGAGCCGGGGGGTGTTGGCGCTTCCCCAACCCCGTCATGGCCGGACTTGATCCGGCCATCCATGCAGCCCCTCGGCCCGCGAGGCGGCCGGTGGGGAGAGGGGGCAGCGCCCATGGGTGCCCGGATCAAGTCCGGGCATGACGAGAGGGGGCGGGGCGGCGTACCCATCACCGGTCCGCTACAACCGACCTTCCGTCAAGTAATCGGTATCAGCCCCTATCGAAGGACGCGGCCGAGGTCGACAAATCCGCCGCGCTTCTATCCGAACTGGACAGGCTCTAACATCGCCCGCTCGGAACCGCCGGGGAGGCACAGACCATGGCCGTAATCTTCGAAGACGTGCTGCCGCCCAAGACCGGGACCGCGCTCGAGATCGAAGCCGGGCAGCGGCTCCGCGTGATCGACCTCGAAGGGCAGCAGGTGGTCGACATGGCGCTGTTCAACCGCGACAACCCGCGCGAGAAGCTGTCGACCTCGTATTCGCGCACCCGCTACATTCCGGCGCCCGGGGCGCAATACGTGCCGCGCGACTCACTCAGCGTCGGCGACACGCTGATGTCGACGTCGTGCCGGCCGATGATGACGATCACCGCCGACACGCCGACGCCCAAGGGCGTCCATGACGTGCACAACCGGATGTGCAACCGCTATCTCTACGAGAGCCACGGAGTCGGGCCGAGGGACGGCTGCCACGAGATCATCGCCGGCGTGATGGAGCCCTACGGCATCGGCTACGAGGACATCCCGGACACGATGGATTTGTTCATGAACTACCACCACGACTGCGGCCAGCGGCGGTGGATCATCGATTTTCCGGTTTCGCAGCCGGGCGACTACATCGAGTTCGAGGCCAGGATGCCGCTGCTCGTCGGCCTCTCGAACTGCCCCATGGACGTGCTCGCGCCGTGCAACGCCTATAACTGCACGAGGGTCAAGGTCGAGATCCGCGACTGAGCGTCAGCGCCCGTCGTCGTCGGTCCGGCGATAGGGGCCGGCCTCGGTCAGCTCGTGCATCTCGTGGCGGAGCAGCACGCTCTCGCGGCTGACGAAATTCGCCACCGCCTCGCGGAATCTGGGCTCGCGGATCCAGTGCACGCTGTAGGTGGGGCTGGGCAGGTAGCCGCGCTGGATCTTGTGCGGTCCCTGCGCACCGGCCTCGACGCGGGCCAGCCCGTGCTCGATGGCGTAGTCGATGGCGCGGTAGAAGCAGGCCTCGAAATACAGCATCCGGTAGCGCCGCTCGGCGCCCCAGTTGCGGCCGTAGAGCGTATCGCTGCCGCGGAGGTTGAGCGCTCCGCCCACCATGCGCCCGCCGCGGAAGGCGGCGACCAGCACGACCCTGTCGGCAAGGTCGCTGCCCAGCAGCCGGAAGAAGGCGCGGGTGAGATAGGCGTTCGACCACTTCTTGTCGACCGTGCTCAGGTAGAAGCCGTAGAACGCCTCCATGTGGTGCCCTTCCAGGGCGTCCCCGGTCAGCGTCCTGATCTCCAAACCGTCATTCGCCTCGCGCCGCTCCTTGCGGATCGCCTTTCGCTTGCGCGAGGCGAGCCCGGCGAGGAAGTCGTCGAAGCTCCGGTAGCCCCGGTTGTGCCAGTGGAACTGCTGGCCCATGCGCTGCAACAGCCCCGCCTCGCCCAGCGCGCGCCACTCGTCTTCGGTGCAGAAGGTGATATGGAAGGAGGACACCCCGTGCGTCTTGGCGAGCTCCATCAGCCCCGCCGCCAGCATCAGCCGGGTCTGCTCCGTCTCCGCGCCCGGCCGCACCATGAGGCGCGGCCCCGACACCGGCGTGAACGGCACCGAGATCTGGAGCTTCGGGTAGTACTGGCCGCCGGCGCGCTCGAAGGCGTCCGCCCACCCCCAGTCGAACACGTACTCGCCGTAGGAATGGCTCTTCAGGTAGCACGGCACGGCGCCGATCAGAGTGCCGTCCTCGTCCTCGATCGCAAGGTGCTGGGGCAGCCATCCGGTGCGGCCGGAGACCGAGCCGCTCTGCTCCAGGATGCGCAGGAAGCCGTGCGAGACGAAGGGGTTGCCGGGGCCGGCGCAGGCATCCCACGCGTCCGGCGCGACCTCCCTTATATCGTTGATAACCTTTATCTTTACCGGCTCTCCGCCGTCGGGCATCGTGGCCTCTGGAACCCATCGGACCAGCATCCATTGTGTGGCGAGCGGGCGCCGCGCACAAGCCGCTATGCGGAGGCGGGCGGCGATCGGAGCGCTGGACGATCGGCGGGACAAGTGCCATATTGCCGGCCTTCGATCGCCGCCCCGGCGCGGGAGCCGGCGGCGCGGAAACGCGATGACCATAGCCACGCGCATATTCACCTGGTGGAAGGGCGAGCCGGTCGGCCGCGACGACTCGGGCAATCGCTATTACCGCGAGAAGTCGCCGCCCGAGGGGCGCCGAGAACGCCGCTGGGTGATCTACGACGGCGAGGCCGAGGCCTCGCGCGTGCCGCCGGAATGGCATGCCTGGCTGCACCACACGGTGGACGAGGTGCCGCCGGAGGCGGGATCGCCGAGGCGGCCGTGGCAGAAGCCGCACCGCCCCAACGCCACCGGCACGCCGGACGCCTACCGCCCGCCCGGACATGTCCTGAGCGGCGCGGAACGCGCCCGCGCCCGCAGCGAGTACGAATCCTGGAAGCCGCCCGCGTGACCGCCGGGGTGCCGCCCGGTGCGTAGGAGTCCGGTCGAGACGGTGATCGGCGCCCTGGTCATCGCCGTGGCGGTGTTGTTCTTCGTCTTCGCTTACAACACCGCGCAGGTCGAGACGGTCGAGGGCTACACCGTCTCCGCGTCCTTCGACCGGATAGACGGCATCCACCCCGGCAGCGACGTGCGCATGAGCGGGATCAAGATCGGAACGGTGATCGATCAGCGCATCGATCCGCAGACCTATTTTGCGGTGGTCAGGATGAGCATCGATTCGAAGATCCGGCTGCCCGCCGACAGCTCGCTCGCGATCACCGCCGACGGTCTGCTAGGCGACAGGTACATGGCGCTGACGCCCGGGGGGGCGGAGGAGACCATCCCCGACGGCGGCGAGATCGAGATCACCCAGGGGGCGATAGACCTGACATCGCTGCTCGGCCAGTTGATTTTCAGCCAGACCGGCAATGAGGGCGGTGGCGCCACCAAGTGACCGGGCGGCGCGGGCGGCGGGCACGGCGCCGGAGCAGCGCTGGGACCCGGTGCGCTATGCGGAGCACGGCCGTTTCGTCTCCGACCTCGCCGGGCCGCTGATCGACTTGCTGGCGCCGCGGGCGGAGGACGACATCCTCGACCTCGGCTGCGGCGACGGCGTGCTTACGGCCGCCGTCGCGGCGCGCTGCCGCAGCATCGTCGGCGTCGATGCCAGCCCGGCACAAGTCGCGGCGGCGCGGGCGCGGGGCGTCGACGCACGGGTCTGCGACGGTCACGCGCTTCCCTTCGAATCGGAGTTCGATGCGGTCGTCACCAACGCGGCGCTTCATTGGATGAAGCGGCCCGACGAGCCGATCGACGGGATGTGGCGGGCGCTTCGCCCGGGCGGACGCGTCGCGGGCGAGATGGGCGGCGCGGGGAACGTGGCCCAAATCTCCGGTGCGCTCGCGGACGCGCTGGAACGCCGCGGGATCGACCCGAAATCCCGCTTCCCCTGGTACTTCCCGACCCCCGAGGCCTACCGGCGCCGACTGGCCGCGCGGGGATTCGAGGTCCGGACGATGGCGCTGGTCGAGCGGCCGACGAATCTGCCGGGCGACATCGTGGGCTGGCTGGAGACCTTCGCCGCGCCGTTCCTCGACGCCGTGGCGCAAGACGCGCGGCCGGCCCTGTTGTCGGAAGTGAGGGATGCGCTGGAGCCGGCTCTCTATCGCCCGGGGGCGGGGTGGGTGGCGGATTATGTCCGGCTCCGCTTCCTCGCGGTCAAGCCGGCGGCGGACCGATGCTGAGGCTGGCCGCCGTGGTCGCGCTGATCGGCGCGGCGCCGGCGGCGGCGCAGGAGGGCCGGGTCGCGGTGCTCCAGGGTCTCGACAAGGTCACCGCCAGAATATCGACCTTCGAGGCCCCGGTCGGCCGGCCGGTGAGTTTCGGCACGCTCCGCATCGTCTCGCGCCATTGCCGCAAACGGCCGCCCGAAGAGCCGCCCGAGACGACGGCGTTCCTGGAGATCGCCGAGATACGGCGCGACGGCCCGGCGATCCCGCTGTTCAGCGGCTGGATGTTCGCCTCGAGCCCGGCGCTGTCCAGCCTGGAGCACCCGGTCTACGACGTCTGGGTGGTGGATTGCAGGACCGCCTCGACATCCGAGGACGCGACCTCGCGCTGAAACGACGCCGTCCGGTCGAGCGCGTCGGCGAGCAGTTGCCGGTATCCCGAACGGTGGATCTCGACGGCGCCGAAGCGGGCGAGATGCGGCGTGACGAACTGGACGTCGAGAAGGGTGAACCCGCCCGCCGCGAGGCGCGCCACCAGATGCACCAGCGCCACCTTGGAGGCATCGGATTCGCGCGTGAACATGCTCTCGCCGAAGAACGCGGCGCCGAGCGCGACGCCGTAGAGCCCGCCGACCAGACGCCCGTCCCGCCAGGCTTCGACGCTATGCGCCCGCCCCATCGCGTGCAGCTCGCAATAGAGGTCGACGATCTCGCGGTTGATCCAGGTCTCCCTGCGCCCGCTGCCCGGCTCGGCGCAGGCCGAGATGACCTCGCGGAAGGCGGCGTCGCAGCGGATCTCGAAGACGCCGCTGCGCACCCGCCGCGCCAGCCGTCGGGGCGTGTGGAACCGGTTGAGAGGCAGGATTCCGCGCTTTTCCGGGTCGATCCAGTAGAGCGTCGGATCGTCGCGCCGCTCGGCCATCGGGAACAGCCCCACGGCGTAGGCGCGCAGCAGCGTCTCCGGGCTCAGCGCGGCCATGGTGTCATTCCGGCTCCGCGACGAAGGCCTCGAGCCACTTGATGTCGTAGTCGCCGTTGATGAAGTCGGCCTCGGACACGATCCGTTCGTGCAGCGCGAGCGTGGTGTCGATGCCGCCGATCACGCATTCCTGCAGCGCCCGGCGCAGCCGCATCAGGCACTCGTTGCGCGTCGTGCCGTGGACGATCAGCTTGGCGATCAGGCTGTCGTAGTTGGGCGGGACCGAATAGCCGGCGTAAATCCCCGAATCCACGCGCACGCCGAGCCCTCCCGGCGGGTGGTAATCGGTGATGCGGCCCGGCGAGGGCGCGAAGGTCTCCGACGATTCGGCGTTGATCCGGCATTCGATCGCATGGCCGGAGAACACGATATCCTCCTGAGCGAAACCGAGCGGCAAGCCGGCGGCGATGCGAATCTGCTCGCGGACGATGTCGATGCCGGTGATCGCCTCGGTGACCGGATGCTCCACCTGGAGGCGCGTGTTCATCTCGATGAAGTAGAACTCGCCGTCCTCGAAGAGAAACTCCAGGGTGCCTGCGCTGCGATAGCCGAGGCGTTGCATCGCCTGGCAGGCGATGCGGCCGATCCGGTCGCGCTGGTCGTCGTTCAGCGCCGGAGAGCCGGCCTCTTCCAGCACCTTCTGGTGGCGGCGCTGGAGCGAGCAGTCGCGCTCGCCCAGATGGACGACATGGCCCTCCCGGTCGGCGAGCACCTGCACCTCGATGTGGCGGGGCCGGTCGAGATATTTCTCGATATAGACCGATTCGTCGCGGAACGCCGCCTTGGCCTCGCTGCGCGCCATGGCGAGCGCCGAGGGCAGAACATCGGGGGCCTCCGCGACCTTCATGCCGCGCCCGCCACCGCCGCCGGCCGCCTTGATCAGCACCGGAAAGCCGATCTCCTCGGCGATCCGCGCCGCCTCCGAGTCCTCGCTCACCGGACCGTCCGAGCCGGGGACGGCGGGAACGCCGAGCTCGATCATCGCCTTCTTGGCGGCGATCTTGTCGCCCATCATCGCGATGTGATCCGCCGAAGGCCCGATGAAGCAGAGACCGTGCTCCTCCACGATCGAGGCGAACTTGTCGTCCTCCGAGAGGAATCCGTAACCCGGGTGGATGGCGTCCGCGTTGGCGATCACCGCCGCGGAGACGATCGCCGGCACGTTGAGATAGCTCTGGCGCGCCGCCGGCGGTCCGATGCAGACGCTCTCGTCGGCGAGCCGGACATGCATCGCGTCCTTGTCCGCCGTCGAGTGCACCGCGACGGTCTGGATCCCCATCTCCTTGCACGCACGGTGGATCCGGAGAGCCACCTCTCCCCGGTTGGCGATAAGGACCTTGTCGAACAAGCGGGACCCCTTATTCGAGGACGATCAGCGCCTCGCCGAACTCCACCGGTGCTGCATCGGAGACCAGAATGCGGGCGACCTTGCCGGCGCGCGGCGCGCGGATCGGGTTGAAGGTCTTCATCGCCTCGATCAGAAGCAGCGTGTCGCCGGCGGCAACCGTGTCGCCGGGCTGCACGAAAGGCAGGGCGCCGGGCTCCGGCGCCACATAGACGGTGCCGACCATGGGCGCGACGACGGCGTCCTCCGTCGCCGCCTCCGGGGCTTCCGCCGCGAGCGCCGGCGACTCCGGTGGTGGAACGGCCGCGGATGGCGGCGCGGGCGCGGCAGCTTGCGCCGCCGCGGTCCGTCCGGTCACCCGGATCCGGCGGTCGCCCTCCGCATATTCGATTTCCCCGAGCCCGGTCTCTTCCAACAGGGACGCCAGCCGCCGGATCAACGCTTCGTCGATCTCCAACGGCGGCATCAGCCCGCTTTCGCCCCACCCGACGCCAGACGGGAAGCGGCTTCGACGGCGAGCGTGTAGCCGTGGCTGCCGAAGCCGCAGATCACCCCGGCGGCGACCTTGGAAACGTAGCTGTCGTGGCGGAACGCCTCGCGCCGGTGCGGGTTGGACAGATGGAGCTCGATCACCGGAAGCTCGCTCGCGATAAGCGCATCCATCAGGGAGAGCGACGTGTGGGTGAGCCCCGCGGGGTTGATCACGATCGCGTCCTGGGTCTCGCGCGCGGCGTGAATCCAGTCGATCAGCTCGCCCTCGTGGTTGGACTGGCGGAAGTCGATTTCGACGCCGAGCGAACGTGCCTTGTCGCGGCACAGCGTCTCGATCTCGGCCAGCGTTTCGCGGCCGTAGATCTCCGGCTGGCGTGTACCGAGCATGTTGAGGTTGGGGCCGTTGAGGACGAGGACGCGGGGGGCCAAGCTCGATCACTTCCGATGAGAGGGGACAAAACTATATAGGGGGACGCGAATCGATGTGCAACGACGGCGTGCCCGACGCCCTTCTCCCGACCCCTTTACAGCCTCCGCAACGCCGTCTATCACCGGCGCCCTCGCTCCGGCGTAGCTATGGGCGGCGGCGCAGCATGACCGACAAGATCGCACGCTTTCTCGCGGCCCGCCGGCCGGCCACGCCTTGCCTGGTGGTCGATCTCGACGTCGTCGAGGAGAACTACCGCGCGCTCGCCGAAGCCCTGCCCACGGCCGAGATCTACTACGCGATGAAGGCCAATCCGGCGCGGCCGATCATCGAGCGACTCGAGCGCCTGGGTTCCAGCTTCGACACCGCCAGCATCTACGAGATCGAGCAGTGTCGGGCGCTCGGCATCGCGCCGGGGCGGATGGCCTATGGCAGCACCGTCAAGAAGGAGCGCGACATCCGCACCGCACACGGCTACGGCGTCGGGCTGTTCGCCTTCGACAGCGAGGCCGAGCTCGCCAAGCTCGCCCGCGCGGCCCCTAGCGCCCGGGTGCTGTGCCGCATCGCCATGGAGGGAGAGGGCGCCGACTGGCCGCTGTCGGAGAAATTCGGCTGCCACGTCGAGATGGCGATCGATCTCCTCCAGCGCGCGGGCGAGCTGGGTCTCGATCCCCATGGCCTGTCCTTCCATGTCGGCTCGCAGCAGCGCGATGTCGCGCAGTGGGATATCGCGATCGGGCGGTCGGCGATGGTCTTCACCGCGCTGAACCGGCGCGGCGTCGAGCTCAAGACGATCAATCTCGGAGGCGGGTTTCCGGCGCGCTACCGCCGGGACGCTCCCCCGGTCGAGCGCTACGGCGAAGCGATTGCCGCCGCGATGACCCGGCATTTCGGCAACAACCTGCCGCGCATGATGATCGAGCCGGGACGCTGCATCCCCGGCGATGCGGGCGTCATCCAGACCGAAATCGTGCTGATTTCACGCAAGGCGCGCGACGACGACAGGCGCTGGGTCTATCTCGACGTCGGGCGTTTCGGCGGGCTTCCCGAGGTGCTGGACGAGGCGATCCAGTACCGGCTGCGCACCGGGCGCGACGGCGGTCCGACCGGACCGGTGGCGATCGCCGGGCCGACCTGCGACGAGGTCGACATGCTCTACGAGAACGCGGGCTACGAGCTTCCGCTCGCGCTCCAGATCGGCGACCGGATCGAGATCCTGAGCGCCGGCGCCTACACGGCGAGCTACGCCTCGATCGGCTTCAACGGCTTTCCGCCGCTCGACGAGTACTACATCTAGCGGGCTTCGGTGCGCCCGCCCTCGGCCGCTTCGCGCGCGTCCGCGACGAGCCGGCGCATCGTCTCCAGATCGCGCCCGCCCCGGATCACCTTGCCGCCGATGACGAAGGACGGCGTCCCGTTGAGGGAGAGCGCGTCCGCGATGGCGTAGTTGCGGTTGATGATGCGGGCGATGTCGGGCTTTCCGAGATCGCGTTCCAGCCGCCGCCGGTCGAGCCCCGCCTTCTCGGCGAGGGCGAGTACCTTGCCCCTGTCGAGCCGGCCGCGCGACTCCATCATCAGGTCGTGGAAGCGCAGGTATTTCGCGCCGCCTTGGTGGCGCGAGGCCAGCGCCGCGCGGGCGGCGAAGACCGATTCGGGGCCCAGTATCGGCCATTCGATATAGACCCGGCGGATCTTGCCGTCCGACGCGACGAGCTCGTCGACGATCGGATGAACCCGCCGGCACACGCCGCAGCGATAGTCGAAGAACTCGGCCACCGTCACGTCGCCGTCGACATTGCCGCCCACCGGCGTTGCCGGCTTGTCGAACAGGTCCCCCCGATACTTCTCGATGGCGGCCTGGGCGGCGCTCTCCTTCGCCGCCTCGCGCCTGGCCTCTAGCGCCTCCAACGCGCGCTCGATCACCTCCGGATGGCGCAGCAGGTAGGACTCGACGACGCTCTCGATGGCCTTGCGCTGGTCCGCCGTCATCTCGGCCGCCGCGGCGGGAAGCGCGCCCGCCGCCGCTATCGAACAGACCGCCGCGAGAATCCATGAGCGCATTGCGCTTCTCCCAACCGCCGATCCCGTGCCGCACGCCGCGATCCTATCACGGCGGGCGCCATGCCGCCGCTCACCGTCCCCGCGCACGCCGTTTCAGCGTGCCCAGCAGGTCCTCCGCGCGCAACCGGCCGGCGGAGCCCTCCCCGAACAGGCGCTTGGCCCGTTCGGCCATCAGCACCGCATCGTCCATTCGCCCGGCGCGCATGGCGTATTCCGCCGAGGCGAGCGCGGCTTCACCGAGCTCTCCCGAGCGTCCATAGGCCGTGGCGGCAAGGCGCCAGCCGAGCGCGATGGTATCGTCGTGGCGCAGCGCCTCTTGCAGGTTCGAGATCGCCGGCCGGAGCAGCGCCTCCCGGTTGGTCTCGATCATGGCATGGGCGAGCCCGACACGCAGCAGCGGGGCGTCGGGAAGCTTCTCGACCGCACGGCGATAGTAGGGCAGGGCGTCCGCGACGCGGCCGCTCTCGAACAGGATCTGACCCTTGAGCTCGAGAAAATACGGGTCTTCCGGGTACTCGGAGATCAGCGCGGAGACGGCGTCCAGCGCCCGCTTGAAATCCGCCTCGCGATAATGCGCGACGGCGCGGGCGTAGCGCGCCGGCACGGACACGTCGCTCGCCGGATATTTCCGCAGGGTTCGGGCGGGCCGGTCGAGGAAGCCGTCGAGCTTGGCGACCATGCGCCGATGCGCGTCCGCGGCCGCCGGCGGGGCCGGTAAATCGGAATACTCGGAATTCTCGACATGGTTCCGCAGGAACGCGATCCGGTCGCGGGTCAGCGGATGGGTGACCTGGTAGCTGATCTGCTCCTCTTCCTTCCGGCTCACGAAGAGGCTTTGGTAGTCCTGGAGTATCTCCATGAATTCGAGCAGGCCGCGGCTCGACTGGCCGGTCCGGTCGAGCAGGTGAACGGCCGCGCGGTCGGCCGAATTCTCCTGCGACCGGCTGAACGAAAGGAGCCGCGAGCGCACCAGATGCTGGCCCGCGCTGATGGTCGCGATGGCCACCCCGGCGTCGCCGGCCAGCGTGCCGAGGACGGCGCCCACCACGGCGCTCATCAGCGTCGGCGTGGCGGCGTCGCGGAGCACGGCGTCGAGCCGCGCCAGGTGTCCGCCCGCGATGTGACCCGTCTCGTGCGCCAGCACCCCGATCACCTGCCCCGGATGCGTGGTCCGGCGCAAGAGACCGGTGGTCAGGAACATGTGCCGCCCGCGCGAGACGAACGCGTTGGGCGCGTTCGAGCGCAGCAGGTGAATACGCACCGAATCGGGCTCGACGCCGGCCGCGTCGAGGATCGGTTCCAGATGGGACCGGATAATATTCTCGATCTCGGTATCGTAGATCTGTACCGTCGGGGCGGCGAGAGAAGGCGCGGCGGACGCGATCAGCAGCGCGCCGCTCAGAGCCTTCATCCAAGCGGCGAGGCGAATGAAACCGGTACGGAACATCGAGCACCTTGTCCTGTGTAGGCGTATGTGGGTCGCTGTCGGCCGTAAAACAATCTTCTTCGCCATCATTCCGCTGCTGGCGGGGTGCGGGACCGTTTCCCAGTCTCTCGGCGTCGTGGGTCACGTCGCGGACAGTGCCGGGGGCGCCGTGGCGGATGAGCCTACCGCCGCCCTGGTCGCGCGGGATATCCTGTCCGCCGGCGGCAACGCGGCCGACGCGGCGGTGGCGCTCTATTTCGCGCTCGCCGTGACCTATCCGGTTGCCGCCGGTATCGGCGGCGGCGGGGCCTGCGTGGCTTACGATGCCCGCGGCAACCGGCCCGGGACCACCGGTTTCGCCGTGATCGACCGCGCCGGCGGGGCCGTCGCCTGCCGGCTCTCGATGAACGGGGCCTTCGGCACGGGGAGGATTCTTCCCGGAATCGGCGCTTTTGCCGCCGCGCCCGGGCCCGGGATCGAAGGGGCTTCGATCGCCGTCGTCAGCAACGCCAATGCCCGCAACACGTTCTTCGCCGCCGCGGCTTCCGGCGGGCCGGCCTCCGCCGCCGCCCGATCGCGGACGGTCTACGCCGAGGCAGGGCTCGCCGATACCGCCGCGCCGCGCCGAGGCCGAGGGTTCAGGATCGTCTCCGGCGGCTCGCTCGGCCGCGTCAACGCGATCCACTGCCCCGGCGGCAGCCGGAGCGGCCGGGACAGCTGCCGCTACGGCGCCGATCCGCGCGGATTCGGCCACGCCGTGAGTGCGGCGCGCTAGCATGGCCCTCAAGCGCGCCACCCGCGGGTCGGTCCCGCCCTTCATCGTGATGGACGTCATGCGCGCGGCCAACGAGCGTGCGGCGGCCGGAGAGGACATCGTCCACCTCGAAGTCGGACAGCCGGCAACGCCCGCGCCCCGCGCCGTGCTCGACGCGGCCGCCGCGGTGCTGGCGCGCGATCCGCTGGGCTACACCGAGGCGACCGGCATCCCCGATCTCCGCTCGAGCATCGCCCGGCACTATCGCGAACGCTACGGCATCGACGCGGATCCGGCGCGGATCGTCGTCACCACGGGGTCTTCCGGCGGGTTCATGCTCGCCTTTCTGGCGGCCTTCGATCCCGGCGACCGCGTTGCCCTGGCCGATCCCGGATACCCGGCCTACCGCAACATTCTCTCGGCGCTCGGCATCGAGGCGGTCTGCATCGCGACAGGGCCGGAGACGCGGTTCCAGCCGACACCCGCGCTGCTGGAGGCCGAGGGCCGCCTCGACGGGTTGATCGTCGCGAGTCCGGCGAATCCCACCGGCACGATGCTCGACCGCGAGGCGCTCGCCGCGCTCTCGGGGTATTGCGCCGAGCGCGGCATCCGCCTGATCTCCGACGAGATCTATCACGGCATCGCCTACGAAGCCCCGGCCGACACCGCGCTCCGCTTCACCGACCGGGCGGTGGTGATCAACAGCTTCTCGAAATACTTCTCGATGACCGGCTGGCGCATCGGCTGGATGGTGGTGCCGGAGGACCTCGGCCGGGCCGTGGAATGCCTGGCCCAGAACCTGTTCATATCGCCGCCTACCCTGGCGCAGCACGCCGCCATCGCGGCTTTCGACTGCGCCGCCGAGCTCGACCGCAATGTCGCCAGATACGCGGAGAACCGGGCAATCCTGCTGGCCGGGTTGCCGCCGATCGGCTTCGCCCGCTTCGCGCCCGCCGACGGCGCGTTCTATCTCTACGCCGATATCGCCGCGTTCGGCATCGACAGCCGGGAGCTGAGCCGCCGCCTGCTCGCCGAGGCGGGGGTCGCGGTCGCTCCGGGGCTCGACTTCGACCGGCGCCGCGGCGGAGACTACGTGCGGCTGTCCTTCGCCGGATCGCAGCAGGACATGCGCGAGGCGGTGGCGAGGCTGGAGCGCTGGGCGGCCGAGAGGGATCGGGCTGGCGCCGCGCCGGCTATTTGACGATCTTCTGCCACCAGCCGCGGCGTTTCGGGCGGTCGTTCTCCTCCGCGGCGACGGCGTCGGCCGATTCGGACCCGTCCTCCCCTCCCAGCGCGGCCAGCGCCGGTGCGGGATCGGGCTCCGGCAGGGCGACCGCCACCGGCTCGGGTTCTGGCATTGCGACCGGCTCGGGCTCGGGCTCCGGCAGGGCGACCGCCACCGGCTCGGGTTCTGTCATCGCAACCGGCTCGGGCTCGGGTTCCGGTATCGCGACCGGCTCGGGCTCGGATTCCGGCATCGCGACCGGCTCGGGCTCGGGCTCCGACCGAGGCGCCTCGGCCGCTTCCGATCGGGACGCGCCGTCGCCGCTGGAAACTGGGCCGGGCGTCGCGGAATCGTCGGTCTCCGCCTCTCCGCCGGTTTCCGGTGCCGCCTTGGAGCCGCGTCCCGACCGCCGGCGTCCGCCACGGCGTCCGGAGCGCTTCCGGGCGGGCCGCTTCTCACCGCCGGTCGCTTCGCCGTCGGTCTCTTCGGTCTCCGCGACCTCGGCTTCTTCGGCCGCCTGTGCAGGCGTTTCCGCGGCGGATTCGGCGGCCGCTTCCGCGGCCGGCTTGCGCCGCGAGCGCCGGCGCCGCGTGCGCTTCTTCTCGCCGTCTTCCGCGGCGGCTTTTGCTTCGGCCTTGGCGGGCTTGTCTTCCGGCTCCGCGGCCGATGGACGCTCCCCGGTTTCCGCCGCGCGCACCCGCTCGATGCGCATATCGGGCGGGATCACGCTGTCGTCGCCGAGCAGCGTGACCCGGAATCCGTAACGGTTTTCGATGTCGGTCAGCATCGCCCGCTTGTTGTTGAGCACGTAGAGCGCGACCGAGCTGGGGATCGAGACCGTGACCTCGCCCAGACGGTGCCGAATTCCCTCGTCCTCCAGCGCGCGCAGGACCTGAAGCGCCATCGACTCGGTGGAACGCACGAACCCGGCGCCCCGGCAATGCGGACAGGTCTGGCTGCTCGCTTCCTGCAGGCTCGGACGCAGTCTCTGGCGCGACAGCTCCAGCAAGCCGAAACCGCTTATCCGGCCGATCTGGATGCGCGCCCGGTCCGCCTTCATCGCCTCCTTCAGCCGGCGTTCGACCTGGCGCAGGTTGCGGTTCTCCTGCATGTCGATGAAGTCGATGACGACGAGCCCGGCGAGGTCGCGCAGCCGGAGCTGGCGGGCGATCTCGTCGGCCGCTTCGATATTGGTGTTGACCGCGGTCTCCTCGATATTGCGCTCGCGCGTCGAACGGCCGGAGTTGACGTCGATGGAGACCAGCGCCTCGGTCGCCTGGATCACCAGGTAGCCGCCCGACTTGAGCTGCACCTCGGCGCTGTGGATCGCATCGAGCTGCCCCTCGATCCGATAGCGGTGGAAGAGGGGGATGTCGGTCTCGCGATAGCGCTGGACCCGCTTGGCGTGGCTCGGCATCAGCATCCGCATGTACTTCTTGGCGGTCTGGTAGGCCTCCACCCCGTCGACCAGGACCTCCTCCAGGTCCCTGGTGTAGAGGTCGCGGATGGCCCGCTTGATCAGGCTCGCGTCCTCATAGACCAGGGCCGGCGCGATCGAGTTGAAAGTCCGCTCGCGCACTTCGTCCCAGCTACGGCTCAGATACTCGAAGTCCCGGCGAATTTCCGCCTTGCTCCGCTCGGTCCCGGCGGTCCGTATGATGACGCCCATCCCGTTCCGGATATCGAGATCGTCGATGATCTTCTTGAGCTTCTTCCGCGCGTTCGCGTTGGTGATCTTGCGCGATATGCCGCCGCCGCGCGCCGTGTTGGGCATCAGGACGCAGTAACGCCCGGCCAGCGAGATATAGGTGGTCAGCGCCGCGCCCTTGTTGCCGCGCTCTTCCTTGACCACCTGGACCAGGATGATCTGGTTGCGCTTGATGACTTCCTGGATCTTGTAACGTCGGGCGCGCCGCCGGCCCGACCCCGATTCGGCGTCGCCGTTGCCGTCATTGCGCTTGCGTCCCCGGCGCCGCCTGCGGGGGGAGGGCCGAGCCTCTTCGCCGGCGTCTTCTTCGCCGTCTTCGCTCGCGGAGCCCGCCGCTTCCAGCGCCGCCTCCCCATCCGCAGAGCCCTGGGGTTCTTCCGAGTTCCCGGCATCCGCGGCCGCTACATCGGCGAGCGGCACGCCGGCCGCTTCCGCGATCGCGTCCTCGGCCGGCTCCGCGTCGTCGGCCTCGGACATCTCCTCCACCGTGCTGTCGATCTCGTCGACCAGCGCCTGCGCGGCGTTTTCGTCCCCGCCCTCGGCGTTCTCCGCGGCCACCAGCGCCTCGCGGTCTTCCACCGGGATCTGGAAATAGTCGGGGTGGATGTCGTTGAAGGCCAGGAAGCCATGGCGGTCGCCCCCGAAATCGACGAACGCCGCCTGCAGCGACGGTTCGACTCGGGTGACCTTGGCTAGATAGATGTTTCCCTTGAACTGGCGTTTGGTCGACGTCTCGACGTCGTACTCATCCAGCCGGTTCCCACTGGTGATGACGACACGCACCTCTTCGAAGTGGGTGCCGTCGATCAGCATCCGTTTTGTCATCGATCGCTCCGGGGCCGGCGCGGCGCGACGCAAGGCGTCGTGACGGCGCGCCCGGCCGTGTTTCGGTCGTGGCCTCGAGGGGCGCCGTCGAAACCCGGTCGCGCGGAGCGGACTCCGCCCGATCTCGGCCGATACGGCTGCCGAATTCTTCCATTGCCTCGGACCCGGCCGTCATTTCTCCAAATTCCGACGTCAGCGTGCAGCGCCGGCTCTGGCCGGGCGCACTGCCGGCACGGCATCGCAGCCGCGTGCCGCGTGCGCGGCCGAACCCTGTCGGCCGCGTCCGAAACATAGTCGCGCGGCCCGGCCCGCTCAACCGCAATCCTCACCGCTCGCAGGCGGTCGATTGACAGGTCCCGCGGGGGCAAGAAGAATCCCCCCCGCCGCAGTTGCCGCCGAGGATCGAACCATGCGGGTCGAGGCCGTCAGATCCGACATTCCCCAGCCTCTCGCCAACTACACCGAGGCGTATTGCGCCGGTGGGCTGATTTTCGCGGCGGGCCAGCTTCCCACCGATTTCACCACCGGAATCCCGCCCGAGGCGCGGACCGATCCCGCCTTCCCCTATTACGGGTCCGACATCAAGAAACGCACCGGGTACGTGCTGAACAACCTCGCCAGGACCTTCGAGGCGGCGGGCTCCTCGCTCGACCACGTCGTCAAGGCGCAGGTGTTCCTCGAAGACCTCAACGATTTCAACGCTTTCGACGAGGTCTGGAAGGAATATTTCAGCACCCCGCCGGCCCGCACCACGGTCGGCACCAGCGGCCTTCTGGTCAGGGACGCGATGATCGAGATCGACCTGATCGGCTATGTGCCCGGCGAGCTCGACTGTAGTGCGGTGACGTCCGACGTGCCCCAGCCGCTGGCCAACTACACCGAGGCGTTCCGGGTCGGCGGGCTGGTCTTCGCCGCCGGCCAGCTGCCCACCGATTTCACCACCGGAATCCCGGCCGCGGCGCGGACCGACCCGGCGTTTCCCTATTACGGCTCCGACATCAAGAAGCGCACCCGCTACGTGCTCGGTAACCTGGCCCGAACCTTCGAAGCGGCGGGCTCCTCGCTCGATCACGTGGTCAAGGCGCAGGTCTTCCTGGAGGATCTGCACGAGTTCGATGCCTTCGACGAGGTCTGGAGAGAATATTTCGAATCGCCGCCGGCGCGGACGACCGTCGGCACGACGGGTCTGCTGGTCAAGGACTCGATGGTCGAGATCGACCTGATCGGCTACGTCCCCGGCGCGCTCGAATGCACCGCGATCCGGTCCGACAGCCCGCAGCCGCTCGCCAACTACACCGAGGCGTACCGGCTGGGCGACTACGTCTTCGCCGCGGGGCAGGTGCCGAGCGACTTCGTCACCGGAATCCCGGCCGAGGCCAGGGTCGATCCCGCCTTCCCCTATTACGGTTCGAACATCAAGAAGCGCACCCGCTATATCCTGGACAATCTGGCGCGCACTTTCGCCGCCGCGGGAAGCTCGCTCGACGATGTCGTCAAGGCTCAGGTCTTCCTCGAAGACCTGAACGACTTCAACGCCTTCGATGAGGTCTGGAAGGAATATTTCGACATCCCGCCGGCGCGGACGACGGTCGGCACCACGGGACTTCTGGTCCCCGACGCGATGATCGAAATCGATCTGATCGGGGCGGTTCGAGGCTGAGGAGCGCAGATGGCCAAGTTCCTGATACTCGCGCGGCCCAAGAAGCCGCTGCCGCAAAGGGCCAATGTCGACGGCGCCCGGGCCCAGTGGCGGGCGCTGCGCGACGAGGGCAGGGCGGAGGTCTACGAGATCGTCGAGGACAACGGCGCCGGGTTCGCGGTGTTCCTCGACGTCGACGACCATGACGAGCTGATGTCGGTGCTGTTCCGCAACCCGGGCGGCAGCTGGGGCTCCTACGAGGTCTACCCGCTCGGTACGCTGGAGGGCGAGACCCGGGCGATGCGCGAGGCCGGGATCATCGGCTAGAGGCGGGAGAGGGAATTGGCGAAATTTCTCATCATCAACCGGCCGCCGCCGCACCGCACCAAGGACGCGCCGGTCGGCCAGTGCGTCAACCATTTCGTGTCGCTCGGCGAGAGCAACCGGGCGAGCGTCTACCCGATCGCCGGGCTCAAGGGCTACGCCACGCTGGTCGACGTCGACGATCACGAGTCGCTGCGCGGCGTGGTCGCGGGCAACGCGATGGGGAATATCGAGGAATACCGGATCATCGCGCTCGCGGATCTCCGCGACTGAGCCGGGCCGGCAGACGGCATCGAGCCGTCGGACCGCCGGCACGGCTTCCCGGTCATGGACTAAATCGCCCACCGCGCGTATAGATGCGGTCCGGGAATTGGGGCCGGGGACATGTTCCTGAGATCGGGGCGCCTCTGGACGCCTGTCGGGATTGCGCTGGCGCTGACCGTCTGCGCCGCGGTCGCCGCCGACGCCGCCACTCTCGTCATGGGCGCGCGAATCGGCCCCGGCAAGGCCAAGACACGGGTCGTCCTGGATCTCAGCGCAGAGGTAAGATTCGCCGTATTCACCCTCGACAAGCCGTACCGCGTGGTCATCGACCTGCCGCCGGTGACATGGCGGCTCGACCCGCAGAGCACGCCCAGAGGCGGGCTGGTCGAGGCGTTCCGCTACGGACACTTCCGCGACACGATCTCGCGCGTGGTGCTCGACGTCTCCCGGCCGGTGGCGGTCGAGAAAGCGTTCCTGCTGCCCCCCAGGGGCAATCGCCTATATCGGCTGGTGGTGGATCTGCGCGCGGTGAGCGCCACCCGGTTCGCGCGGCGCGCATCGCCGGGCCGCGCGGCGGTGCCGCCGGCGGAAACCGAGCCGATCCCGCTTCCCAAGCGCCGCGTCGCGCGCAGCCTCAAGACGGTCGTCGTCGACCCGGGCCATGGCGGGGTCGATCCGGGCGCGATCGGCGTGCGCGGCACGCACGAGAAGCGGGTGACGCTGGCCCACGCCATGGTGCTGGCGCGCAAGCTGCGCGCGACCGGACGCTACCGCGCGGTGCTGACCCGCGCGCGCGACGTGTTCGTGCCGCTGCGCCGGCGGGTGGCGACGGCGCGCCGCCATGCCGCGGATCTGTTCATCTCGCTGCACGCCGATTCGATTCCGGGGAAGAAGATACGCGGCGCCTCGGTCTACACGCTTTCCGAACGCGCCTCGGACAAGGAGGCGGCGGCGCTCGCCGCCAGGGAGAACAAGGCGGATTTGATCGCCGGGATTGACCTCACCGAGCAGACCTCGGAGGTCGCCAGCTTTCTCATCGATCTCGCGCAACGCCAGACCATGAACGATTCGGCGATCCTCGCGCGCATTCTCACGCGCGAGATCGGCAAGGTCCGCCCCCTGCTTCGCAACACGCACCGATTCGCGGGATTCGCGGTGCTCAAGGCGCCCGACGTTCCCTCGGTCCTGGTCGAGCTCGGCTACCTGTCCCACCGGTCCGAGGAGCGCAGCCTCAACCGGGCGCGCGATCGCGAGCGCGTGGCTGCCGCCATCGTCCGCGCCATCGACAGCTATTTTGCCCGCGAACAGGCCTTCAAACGGTAGGATCCGTTCCCATATTCCATTGACCGGCCACCCTCGGCCTCGATCCCCGTGCGGGCGGGAACGGCCCGGTGACTGGCGGTCGACATGCGTGTTCTGAAGACGATCGGCGTACTGGCTGCGGTTTTCGTCGTCGTCGGGCTTCTCGCCGGCGGCGGTGCCCTCTGGCTGCTCTACTCCTATAGCCGAGGTTTGCCGGACTACGCCCAGCTCGCCGACTACGAGCCGCCCATGGTGAGCCGCATCCATGCCGGAGACGGCAGGCTGCTCGCCGAGTTCGCGACGGAAAAGCGGGTCTTCGTCCCGGTTTCCGCCATGCCTCGCCGGGTGATCGACGCCTTCATCTCGGCCGAGGACAAGACATTCTTCGAGCATTCCGGGATCGACCCGCCCGGGATCGCGGTCGCCCTGATCAGGAACCTGATGCGGATCGGCACCGACCGGCGGCCGGTCGGCGCATCGACCATCACCCAGCAGGTGACGAAGAACTTCCTGCTGACCGACGCCGTCTCCTACCGGCGCAAGGTCCGCGAGATCCTGCTCGCCTTCCGGATCGAGCGCGCGCTTACGAAGGAGCGCATTCTCGAGCTCTACCTCAACGAGATCTATCTCGGGCTCGGCTCCTACGGCGTCGCGGCCGCCGCCATCAACTACTTCAACAAGTCGCTCGACGAGCTGACCGTTGCCGAGGCGGCCTTCCTCGCCGGCCTGCCCAAGGCGCCCAACAACTACCACCCCGAGCGCCGCCCCGGGGCCGCGCGGGCGCGGCGCGACTACGTGATCGGCCGGATGTTGAGCGACGGACGCATCGGCGAAGCCGAGGCGGGGCTGGCCCGGTCGCGACCGGTGACGCTCGCGCCGCCCGACGAGGTGCTGGTCGCCAAGGCGGAGTACTTCGTCGAGGAGGTGCGCCGCGAGCTCGCCGCGCGCTTCGGGACGACGCAGCTCTACGGCGGCGGACTGTCGGTGCGCACCACGCTCGATCCCAGGTTGCAGGCGGCTGCCGACCGGTCGTTGCGCAGCGGCCTGCTCGCCTACGACCGGCGGCATGGCTGGCGCGGTCCGGTCGCCCGGATCGACCCGGATCTGCCGATCGCCGCCCAGCTCGGGCAGCACCGCATCGCCGGCATGCCGACGGCTTGGCGGTTGGCCGTGGTCGACCGGGTGGACGAAACCGCCGCCGCCATTCGCCTGGTGTCGGGAGAGCACGGCACGATTGCGTTCGACCGGCTGCGCTGGGCGCGCGAGCGGCTGGAGGATCAGCGGCTGGGCCCCGCGGTCCAACGGGTTTCCGACGTGCTCGAGCGCGGCGACGTCGTCTGCGTCGAGCCCGTGGCCGCCGCCGAGGGCGAGCCCGAGAGCGCCGGCTACGCGCTCCGCCAGGTCCCCGATATCGACGGGGCGCTGGTCGCGCTCGATCCCCACACCGGCCGCGTATTGGCGCTCACCGGCGGGTTCAGCTACGCGGCCAGCGAGTTCAACCGCGCCACCCAGGCCAGGCGCCAGCCCGGCTCGGCCTTCAAGCCCTTCGTCTACCTCGCCGCCCTGGACCACGGCTTCACCCCCTCCAGCCTGGTGCTCGACGCTCCCTTCGTCATCGACCAGGGGCCGGGGATGGGCAAGTGGAAGCCGGCCAACTACACCAAGCGCTTCTACGGACCCAGCCCGATGCGGGTCGGCATTGAGAAATCCCGCAACCTGATGACCGTCCGCGTGGCGCAGCGCATCGGCATGGAGGCGGTGGCGCGCTACGCCGAACGGCTCGGCGTGGTCGACCGGCTGCCGCGGATCCTCTCGATGTCGCTCGGCGCGGGCGAGACCACCCTGCTGCGCCTGACCGCCGGCTACGCCATGCTGGTCAATGGCGGAAACCGGATCGTGCCGACCTTCCTCGACCGCATCCAGGACCGCAACGGCAAGACCGTGTTCCGGCACGACCGGCGCGAGTGTCCCGGCTGCACCGGCGTTCGCTGGACCGGCCAGGCAGAGCCCGAGCTGCCGGATGCGCGCGAACGGGTCGCCGATGCGGGGAGCGCCTATCAGGTGGTCTCGATGCTGGAGGGCGTCGTCCAGCGCGGTACCGGGCGGCGCGTCCGGGCCGTGGGCAAGCCCATCGCCGGCAAGACCGGCACCACCAATGATAGCCGCGATGCCTGGTTCATCGGCTTCTCGCCCGATCTCGCGGTCGGCGTCTTCGTCGGCTTCGACGCGCCCAGATCCCTCGGTCGACGCGAGACCGGCTCTTCGGCGGCGGCGCCCATATTCCGCGATTTCATGCGGGCGGCGCTCGAGGACAAGCCGGCGACTCCGTTCCGCATCCCGCCCGGGATTCGCCTGGTCCGGGTGGACGCGGCGACCGGGCTGGTCGCGCGCAGGCCGGGCAGGGGGGTGATCCTCGAAGCGTTCAAGCCGGGCACGGAGCCGGCCGTCGCCCAGCCCGTCGTCGGAGGCGCGACGGCGCCGGCGGCGGAGGTCCCGGCTACTCCGAAGCGCCGCCGCGACCTATATTAGCCGCCCCGGCCACATTGCCGAGAACACCCGGAGCCGTCCGACATGCGCGCGGAAATCGAGTCTGTCCTCGAAGGGATCGAGCAGTCGCTTGCGCTGCTGAGGAGGCATCTTTGACCCCGAGGGATCCGAGGCGCGGCTGGCGGAGCTGAACGCGCTGGTCGAGGACCCGGCGTTCTGGAACGATCCCGAACGCGCGCGCGATGTGATGCGCGAGCGCACGCGGCTCGACGGCGCGCTCGGCGCCTGGCGCGCGCTCGACCGCGAGATGCGGGACAACCGTGACCTCATCGAGCTCGGCGAGGCCGAGGACGACGGCGAGATCGTCGCCGAGGCCGAGGCCGCCCTGCTCGCGCTGCGCGACCGCGCGGCCCGGATGGAGACCGAGAGCCTGCTCTCCGGCGAGGCGGACGGCAATGACAGCTTCGTCGAGATCCATGCCGGCGCCGGCGGCACCGAGTCGCAGGACTGGGCGGAGATGCTGGCCAGGATGTACGCGCGCTGGGCCGAGGCGCATGGCTATGCCGTCGAGATGCTGGAGGAGAGCCCGGGCGAGGAGGCCGGCTTCAAGTCTGTCACGATGCGCGTCAAGGGCGAGAACGCCTATGGCTGGCTCAAGACCGAGAGCGGGGTTCACCGCCTGGTCCGCATCTCGCCCTTCGACGCCAGCGCCAGGCGGCATACCAGCTTCGCCTCGGTCTGGGCCTATCCGGTGATCGACGACGACATCGAGATCGAGATCGAGGACAAGGACATCCGGATCGACACCTATCGCGCCTCGGGCGCCGGCGGGCAGCACGTCAACCGGACCGACAGCGCGGTCCGAATCACCCATCTGCCCACCAATATCGTCGTCCAGTGCCAGAACGACCGCTCGCAGCACCGCAACCGGGCGGCCGCCTTCGCGATGCTGCGTGCCAGGCTCTACGAGCAGGAATTGCAGAAGCGCGAGGCCGAGGCCCAGGCCGAGCACGCCGCCAAGAGCGACATCGGCTGGGGGCACCAGATCCGCTCCTACGTCCTGCAGCCCTACCAGATGGTCAAGGATTTGCGCACCAATATCGAGAAGGGCAACCCCCAGGCGGTGCTCGACGGCGATCTCGACGCCTTCATGGCCGCCGCGCTCGCCGCCAGGCTCGGCGCGCGCCCGGCGGGGTCCTCCTAAACGAACGCCTCACAGCCCCCCGATCACTTCGGCCCATTCGTCGAGCGTCTCCTCGTGGCCGTAGCGGATGTGGCAGGAGAACTGGGTGAAGCCGGCCTCTTCCAGCGCGCGGATCGCCTCGCGCAGCTGCGACTTCGTTCCCGTGATCGTCGCGTGGCGGATCAGATCGGCGGTGATCAACGGCGCCTCGTCCGGGCGCAGGAACAGGAGATGGCCGCGATGCAAAGTGAGGTAGCGCGCATCCTCCGGCGTGTAGCCCCGGTAGAGCGCGCGGTAGCGCTCCAGTAGCGGGGCGAGGGGGGCGGGGAGGTCGAGCCGGATCGAGCCGAATCGCTCCTGCTCGACCAGGTTGTGCAGCACCACCGCGGCGGCCGGCCCAGCCAGCGCTTTCGCCCGCTCGCTGTCATACGCCTCGCCCTCGGCCAGCACGCAGCCGCCGGTGATCGCCGTCGCGTAGAGCCCGGCCGGATCGCGCCCCGCCTCGCGCATCGCGTCCCGCATGTCCGCGGCATCGGCGGCCGCGCGGTCGAGATTGCCCACCGCCGACATCCAGCCCGCCCCGAGCCGCGCGGTCAGCCGCCGCCCCTTGGGGCCGAATGCCGAGACGTGGAAGCGGACCGGATCGTCGATATTGATCAGCCCGTGCTCGGGGTTGAGGAAGCGGACGCGGCTGGTTCCTTCCGCGTCGCGCCAGTCGACCGTGTCGCCGTCGAGCAGGCCCTTCACGACCTCGATGTACTCCGCCATCTCGGCCAGCGGCACCGCGCCCCGTCCCATCGTGCGGCGCGCGGTGAACCCGGTCGATATGCCGAAGTCGATGCGCCCGGGCGCCAGCTTGTTGAGCGAGGCGAGCGCGTTGGCGGTCACCGGCGCGATCCGGTTCGACGGCACCGCGACCGCGCTGCCGAGTCGGATCCGCGAGGTCTCCATGGCCGCCGCCGCCATCGCGACGAACACATCGGCGTTGAGCAGTTGGGTGTCCGAGAACCAGGCATAGTCGAAGCCGAGCGCCTCGGCCCGCTTCGCCACCTTCCAGTGCTCCGCCGCGGTCGCGAAGCTGACCCCGAAATCCATCGCCCGGTCCCGTCGGTTGCGCGCCGCATAGTGGGCGGCCGCGGGCGATCCCCGTCAACCCGGCCGGGAGTCGGCTTGACAGCCCGCCCGCCATCGACAAAGAGAGCGCGAGCCGTCAGCCGGGAGACATCGATTGGGACGCTGGCACGAGACCCACCGCGCGGTCGTTCACCCTTGGTATTGCGACCAGTTCGGGCACATGAACGTCCGCTATTACTGCAATTTCTTCGACGATGCCGGGTTCCATATCTGGAGCCATATCGGCTGTCCGCACAGCGAGATGAAAGCGCGCGGGGTGATGCTGGTGGTCGCCCGCAATACCCTCGACTTCATCCACGAGATGAAGGCGGGCGAGCTGCTGCGCATCGAGACCGCCTTCATCCGCGTGGGCCGCAAGAGCTGCACCCATCTCAACCGGATGTACAACGTCGATGACGGCACGCTGTGCGCGACGCTCGAATCGGTCGAGGTGTTCTTCGATCCCGTGACCCGGACCTCCGCGCCCATGCCGGACGACATAAGGGCGTTGCTGACCGAGGCCCTGGTGCCGCTCGAGGACGGGTAGCGCCGCATCGCGCGGTTTGTGTCCGCCGCGCCGAACCGATAGCCTCGCCCGCACCCGCCGCAACCGATCGGAACGTCATGTCAGGCATCGAGCGCGCCAACGGGCACCGGCCGGACGGTGTGCTCGACATCGTCCATCCCGCGCTGATGGGCGCGTCCCGCCCCGACCCTGCGCGGCTCGCCTACGACCTCGATTCCGTGCTGGGCGCGGTGTTCCGGCTGCGCGCCGAGGTCCCGGCGAGCGCGTTCACGGCGACCATCCTCGGCACCGAGCGCGAGGGCAACGGCGTGCTGATCGGCGCGGACGGGCTGGTGCTGACGATCGGCTATCTGATCACCGAGGCCGACCGGATCGCGCTCACCGACGTCGACGGGCGAACCGTGGCCGCATCCCCGGTCGCCTACGACCACGAGACCGGGTTCGGGCTGGTGCGGGCGGACGAGGCGCTCGACGCCACCCCGGTGGCGATCGGCCGCTCCAACGAGGTGTCGGCGAAGGACCCGGTGGTCATCGCCTCGTTCGGCGGAATCAAGCACGCGATCGAGGGCGAGGTGGCCGTCGTGCGCGAGTTCGCCGGGTCCTGGGAATACATGCTCGACGAGGCGATCTGCACGGTTCCCGTCCACCCCTATTGGGGCGGCGCCGCCCTGATCGACCGGTCGGGCAAGCTGGTCGGTTGCGGTTCGCTCTACGTCGAACACTCACTCGACGGCGGCGAGACGGTGCCGGGCAACCTGTTCGTGCCGATCGACCTGCTGGCGCCGATCCTGGACGACATGGTGAGCACCGGGCGGGCGCGCCGCGCCGGGCGCCCCTGGCTCGGCGTCTATGTCAACGAGTCCGACGACCGGCTGGTGGTGACCGGGGTCGCCGCCAACGGACCCGGCGACCAGTGCGGCGTGCAGCCGGGCGATGCGATCCTCTCGGTCGAGGGCGTCGCGGCGTCCGGCCTGGCGCATTATTACCGGACGGTCTGGGCGGCCGGGGAGCCGGGGGCGGAGATCCGCCTGACCGTGCTCAGGGACGACGACGTTTTGTCGATCCGGGTGCGCTCGGGCGACCGCTACAGCTACCTCAAGCTGCCGCGCCCGCACTAGCCCGCATTTTCCGCCCCTGTCATGGCCTGCGCGGCGCTGTCCGGCCGACAGGGCAGGAGAGGCGC
>JAPPGP010000005.1 GCA_028821395.1 Defluviicoccus sp. | reverse complement strand
CCCTCGCGGTCGCCGCCGCCCGGCTGCCGGCGAGCCTCGCCGAGCGCGCCTGGGTGGCGCGCGCCCTCCGCAAGGCCGGCGACATGCCGCCGCCGGTCTTCATCGTCGGGCACTGGCGCACCGGCACCACCCATCTGTTCAACATCCTGGCGCGGCACGGCTTCGCTTACGTCTCGCCGCTCGCCGCCGGCATGCCCTGGGACTCGATGGGACTCGCGGCGGCGCTCCGGCCGCTGCTCGAACGCATGCTGCCGCGCGACCGCATGATCGACGCCATCCCGGTCGAGCCCGATTCGCCGCAGGAGGACGAGATCCCGCTCGCCAATATGAGCGCGGTCTCGTTCTATCACGGCATCTATTTCCCGCAGCGCTTCGCCGAGAATTTCGAGCGCGGGGTGTTCCTCGAATCCTGCACCGCGACCGAAATCAGGGAGTGGAAGGAGACCTTCGCCTATTTCTCGCGCAAGACCTGGCTCGCCGGCGGACGCCGCCGGCTGCTGGTCAAGAACCCGGTCCACACCGCGCGCATCCCGACGATCCGCGAGATCTGGCCGGAGGCCAAGTTCGTCCACTGCGTGCGCGACCCGTTCGAGGTGTTCCGCTCGATGCGCAACTTCTACGACAAGCTGTTGCCCGCGCTCGCGCTCCAGCCGCACGACCCCCGATCGGTCGAGCGCATGGTGCTCGACGG
This sequence comes from Defluviicoccus sp., assembly GCA_028821395.1. GTDB lineage: Bacteria > Pseudomonadota > Alphaproteobacteria > MPNO01 > MPNO01 > MPNO01. Next base: position 31,813 of record JAPPGP010000005.1, on the reverse strand, counting down.
CTACGCCCGGCTGATGGACCGCTTCATCGCCGACCGGCCCGGCATCCCGGACGGAAACTTCCACGAGATTCGCTACGAGAGCCTGGCGGCGCGGCCGATGGAGGAGATAGCCGTGCTCTACGACGCGCTCGGCCTCGACGGGTTCCAAGCCGCGGCGCCCGCCTTTCGCCGCTATCTCGACGGCATCGGCGACTACCGCCGCAACCGCTACGACGACCCGCCCGAAGAGCGCGCCAGGGTGGCGGCCGCCTGGCGGCGCTATATCGAGCACTGGGGCTATGACGAAGCGGGATGACGGGGCGGGGTGAGTGGATGGCCGGAACACCTCCACTGCGGTCCGGCCTACCCTTCGACGCGGGCTGCGCGTCCATGGGCGACAACGATTCCGCCTCCCGCTGTCACCCCGGACTTGATCCGGGGCCCAGGGCCGCGGGCACCGCCCTCGCCCGGCTTCCCTGGGCCCCGGAACAAGTCCGGGGTGACAAAGAGGGGGCGGCGACGGTCTCGCTCATCGGGATAGAGCCGGCCCCGAGGGCTAGATCGGAGAGCAGTGGACTTGCTCCGGCCATCCAAGCCGCCCGCCACCGGAAAAGCGACCGCTCATGACCGACCTGGTGACCGGCGGGGCGGGGTTCATCGGCTCCCGGCTGGTGGAACGGCTGCTGCGGGGCGGGGGCGCGGTGCGGGTGCTCGACCTCGACGCCGACGCGCGGCTTCCGGACGGCGCCGAGCGCGTCGTCGGCTCGGCGGCCGATCGCGAGACCCTGCGCCGCGCGATGGCGGGAGCAAGGCGGGTGTTCCACGTCGCCGGCAATCCCCGGCTGTGGGCGCGCAGGCCCGCCGATTTCCTGGCGGCCAATCTCCACACCACGGAGGCGGTGCTCGACGAGGCTTCGCGGTCTGGCGTCGCGCGCGTCGTTGTCGTGTCGACGGCGGCGATCCACTTCGCGCCCCGTCGCGGCGGGGCGGCGCCCGGGCTCGCCGACATGCCGGGCGGCTACACGCGCTCCAAATTCCTCGCCGAGCGGGCCGCGCTCGACGCCGCGGCGAAGGGGCTGCCGGTGGCGATCGTCAACCCCTGCCTGCCGATGGGGGCGGGGGACCGCAACCTCACCCCGCCGACCCGGATGCTGCTCGATTTCGTCAACGGCGCGACCCCGGCCTTCCTCGACTTCGAGCTCCGCATCGTCGATGTCGGCGACCTCGCCGAGGGCTGCATTCGCGCGGCGGAGCGGGGCCCGCCCGGCGAGCGGTATTTCCTCGGCGGCCCGCCGCTAAGGCTGTCGGAGCTGCTCGCCATGGCGGAACGGATCACGCGACTCGAAATGCCGCGGCGGCAGGTGCCTTACGCGCTCGCCTTCGCCGCTGCCGCTTGCTCCGGGCTGGCCGCGCGAATCGCCGGGCGGGAGCCCCGGGCGCCGCTCGAAGGCGTCCGGCTGGCGCGGCGCCCGCCGTCCCCCGGCGCGCTGCGAACCGCCGCCGATCTCGGCCTCGCGCTCAGGCCGGTCGAGCAGACGCTCGCCGAGGCGCTCGCCTGGCTCGCCGATGAGGGTCTCGCGAAGCGGCGCTTCAGCGTCGTCCCACCGGCCAGGTGAGCATCAGCGCGGGCAGCACCGTCAGGCTGCATGCGAGCAGGCTCAACAGCGCCACCGTCAGCAGCACTCCCATGCTCGCCGTGCCCGGGTGGCTGGAGATGCCGAGGCTCGCGAAGGAGGCGAGCGTGGTCAGCGCGCTGTACAGCACCGCGCGCGGCGTGCTCGAACGGATCGCGTCTTCCGCCGCGCCCTCCCGGCGCTCGCGAGCCAGCAAATGGATGCCGTTGGCGACCCCGAGCCCGAACAGGAGCGGCAGCACGATCACGTTGGCGTGGTTGAACGGGAGGCCGCCCGCGACCATCGCGGCAACGGTCACCAACGCCGCCAGCGCCAGCGGCAGGAAGCCGATCGCCACCGAGCGAACCGACCGCAGGGTGAGCGCGAGCAGCAGCGCGATCGCGACGACGGCGATCGCGGTGGCGCGGAAGAAGGCCCCGATCACTGCATCGCCGGCCTCCAGCACGGTGACCGGGGGGCCGACCGCGTCCGGCACCTCGCCGCGCACCGCGTCCACGAAGCGGCTGAGCGCGTCGCGGTCGCGGTGGATCGGCGCGACGGCACGGATCTCCACCTTGGCGCGCCCGTCCGCCGCGATCCAGCGCTCGCCGAGCGCGGCCGGGACCGAGGCGATCCCGACCGGTCCGGCGGCGAGCGCGTCCTCAAGCCTGCCGACCGCCGCCGGCAGGTTGCCCAGCAGCCTCCCGGCGAGACCCTCCAGCCGTGCCGGCCCGGGGTCGGAGGCGATCAGCGCGGCGAGCGCCGAGGCGAGGCGGCGCGCCGCTCCAGCTTCCACCGCCCCGCCGATTCCCGCGAGCGCGTCGAGCTTATTCCTGAGGCCGCCGAGCGCGGCCAAACTCTCGGCCGGGGTGGGCGGCGGCGCGCGGTCGTCGACGAAGGCGGGTGCGACGAGCGCGGCCACCTCCGCCACGATCTCCAGCTTGTCCTCCTGGTCGGCGGGCACGAAGCGTGACAGCGTCCACGCGCTGTCGACCTCGGCGAGCTCTTCGATTCGCGCCGCCGCCGCGTCGGCGGCCTCCAGCGAGCGCGCGAGGTGGGCCATCGCGTAGGCATCCCCGTCGCCGTCCTCGACCAGCTCCAGCACGGTCTCTACGGACTCGCTCTCCGGGTCCTTGAGGTGCAGCGGGTCGAAATCGAAGCGCACCAGGGGCGAGAGAGCGGCGGTCGCGACGAACAGGACCGCGCCCGCCGCCACCACGCCCCGCGCGCGGCCTTCGAGCAGGCCGGCCAGGCGGGAAGCGAAACGCCCGCCGCCGCCGGTGCTGCCCGCCCGCACCCGGAGCACCGACATGAAGGCGGGCAGCAGGGTGAGCGTCGAGAAGAAGCCGATCGCCATCCCGGCGCCGGCGATGAAGCCGAGCTCGGCGAGGCCGAGATAGTCGGTCGGCAGGAAGGACAGGAAGCCGATCCCGGCGGCGAACGCGGCGAGCGCGAGCCCCGGCCCGACGCTGGCCGCGGCGAGCGCGCTCGAGGTGGCGCGCTCCAGCCCGTCCCGCGCCGCCTCGCAGTAGCGCAGCCCGTAATGGATGCCGAAATCGACGCACAGCCCGATGAACAGCACCGCGAAGGCGACCGAGATCAGGTTGAGCACCCGAACTGTCGCCGCCGCGAAGGCCGCGGTCCACACCAGCCCGACGAGCAGGGTGGCGAGCACCGCGAGCGGCATCCGGAACGAGCGGAAGCAGAGGAACAGCAGCAGGATGACCAGGGCGAGCGACAGCGCGCCGGCGATCTCCATGCCGCTCCGCACCGTCCGCAGCTCGTCGTGCCTGAGCGCCGGCCGGCCGGTCAGGCGGACCGTAACGCCTTGCGCGATGTCGACCGGCATCGCCGCGGCGATGGTACGGATCGCCGCGATCGCCTGGCGCGCCGGGCGGAGCTCGTCGAAGGCGAGCGCGATCTCGACCAGGATCAGCTGGCGGGCGCCCGACCGCCGGCGGTCCTCCGAGCCGAACATCAGCCCCATCCAGGACAGCGCGCCGGGTGCGCGCTTCGCCTCGGCCTCGATCACCGCGGCGATGCGCGCGAGCGCGTCGGCGAGGTCGGTGAGCCCGCCGCCTTCGCCGTCCTCGATGCGCTTGTCCGCCGCGAGAGAGAGCATGTCGGCGAGGCCGCGGATGCTGCGGTCCTGCCACACGGTGCCGAGAAAGGGCTGCGCGGCGACGATGCGCTCGGCGGTCTCCTCCAGCTCGTCGACCGGCAGCAGCAGCAGCCCGTTGCGGCGGAAGAACGGATCGCCGCCGGGGTGGAACACCGAGCGGAACAGCTTCGGCCGGGCGGCGAAGCGTTCGGCGAGCCAGAGCGCCGCGCGTTCAGCCTGTTCCGGCGTGTCGCCGTCGACCACCGCCACCAGGTCGCGCGCCTGGCGCGGGAAGGCGGCGCGCAGCTCGGTATCGAGGCGGCGGAATTCGAGCTCCGGCGAGAGCATCTCCACCGTGTCGGAGTCGATCCCGAGCGTGCGCGCCGCGTAGACCCCCGCGGCGACCGCGCTGAGAATGCCGAGGACGGCGATCGGCCAGGCGAAGCGGTGGGCGATCCTGCCCCACTGGGCGAAGAAGCGTCCCGCTGCGCTGGTCTCGTGATGCGGCGGTGCGGTCAAGGGAGCCTTGGCAGTCACGGCGCGACCCGGCGCCGGGGCTCGATATGGGCACCCCCGCGCTCGCCGGTCAAGCGCCGGAAGTGCCCGAGACGGTCAGCCGCCCGTTCAAGCGAATGGCTAAGCAACCTCTCGGAGCCAGGACCGCTTTCGTCCCTCATCGGTGACTTATGCTCGATCTTCCGAACACTGGATGGAATCTCGCCTCACGCAGACTTCCTCCCATTTATGCAACGCGAGCGGTCTCGTATGCGATTCCCTTCTCACTGAGGCGATGGCAAGGAGGCGTTTCGAAAACGCAAACGGACTTGACCAAAAGCCTATTTGAGGTGCCAATAGTACATTCCTCAAGGATATGTGACCTCCGCCAAACGTAGACCCTGTAACCACTACAAGGCTATGGATGCGATGAAGACGACACCAAGCACAATATCGTTGGAAGTGCCGAAACGGCGCATTGCAGCGGATCTCGTGGGAATGATGCGACATTTGGGCAGAGCGGCAGCGCAGGGTAGTCTGCTGGAAAATTGGCCCGGCGCGGTTCAAGAACTCTTCGCAGCTGCCGCAACAATAAGCATACAGCGGAGCGAGGGCGAGCTTGCTTGGCAATTGGTACTTACAGGAATCGGTGAGGCCCTTACTGAGTTGGCCAATGATCAGCCCCCGACATTGATCAACGAAAGCGATACAAAGAACATAATTGAACGGGTTGAAAATGACGCCACCGATCTAGTCATTCCCGTCGACTTTCTTGATCATCCCTGGTCGCTTTCTCCGGTGGCACTGGCAAAGCAAACATTGTTGATGTGGTTGACCCCAAATGATAGCACAGATTTCCATCAGGACTTGACCAATCTTTGCCACCGGTTCGACTCTGCTCTAATATTAGGACTGCATCGAACAATTCGGAAGGATGAAGCGCGCTATCAACAACTGCTGGCCTTGCGTGACGACCCCACTCGTTCGGCTTGGCAGATGTTGGAAGATTGGCGTCTCTACCGCGCTCAACTAATCGCCGACTTCCGGACATCGCCGGTCTTCGACGAGAGCTTTGCGCTCGATCAAATCTATGTTCCTTTAAATGCGTGGCGTTGGATAAAGTATGACGCGGAAACGAAGGATGAACGGAAGGAAATACGGGCTGTTAGCCCGCTGAACGCCGATATGCTCGCCTGGCTGCGCGGCGAACGAGAGAAAGGTCGACTTCGTCTAATATCCGGAGGTCCAGGATCCGGAAAGTCTTCGGCGATGAAAGCGCTCGCGGCAGAACTTGCAACTAACGGTAACGATGGACACCCTACGGACGTGCTGCTGTTTCCCTTGCAGCGTTTCCAGTGGCGCATGGGCATTGTCGAAAGCGTAGCTGCAACCTTGAACACGTATTCGAACCAGCTTAGACACAATCCGATAGATGCTGATCACTTGGAGCAACGAGATAGGCCGTTGTTGTTAATTTTTGACGGTTTGGATGAATTAACCGCCAATACCGAAGTGAGCGAAGCAATTTCCGCGACATTTCTGCGGGCGCTGGACACCGTCTTTCACTTTTGGGAAGGCAGACCCGTTTGGGCAATCGTTACCGGGCGAGACGCGATATTCGGAAATATTGAGGGTCCAACAACGAACTTGCCAGGTGAACGGTTCCACCTTTTGCCCTATCACGTTCGAAATCATGAACACGGTGCGCCAGATCGTCGGGACTATCACGATCCAGGTTCTCTGTTGGCGGAAGACAATCGTCGTGACGCCTTTTACCGATATACCCGGGCCAAGGGCGAATCAACCGACCAATTGCCTAACGCCTACTCGAACGATGACCTTCATGACGTAACGTCGCAACCGTTACTTAATTATTTTATACTAACTAGCGGCCCTGACGAAATTGAAGACAGTAATCTTGCACGCATTTATCGCCGCCTCTTTGACCGATTGCACGAACGAAATCGTAATGTCGTGTCCAGATCAAATGGAGCCGGAAAACCGGGCGCCGGGCTAAACCCAAGGGGAATTTGATCGCGTGTTTGAGGCTTTGGCCGTCGCCGCATGGCGTACGGGCGGGACACGGGCAGCCAGCTGGGACGAAGTGTTAACAGAGGTGTACCGAGAAGATTCTTATTTGCAAACAGCCGAGTCTCGTTTACAAGATCTCTTTGAGTCACAAATGCAAGATCGGGGTGCCCAGAAGCCTTTTCGACTTGCTGCTGCATTCTTCATGCGTAATCAACAGGCCACTGGTGTGGAGTTCACACATAAGAGTTTCGGCGATTACTTGTATGCACGACGCTTGGCGAAAGCTCTCGCCCAAATGGCGGATGAATTGTGTCTTACAAATGCAGTAGAACGGGAAATGCTAAGTCGGTGGGAAGCACTGACAGCGGATCAGAGAATGTCGAACGAGGTCGCACGCTTCCTTGAACTAGAAATAGCAGCCACCGTCGATTGTGAGACCCTTCATAAACGCCATGACGCCCTCGCGCCGGTCGTTGAACGGCTCTTTCGCGAGGGATTCCATGCGAAAATAGAAACATCGGGGCGGCGAACAGAGCAACGGAACAGTCAAATGGAAGAAGCGCTATTCATTGCTTGGCACGCAATGTGGCGGTCAACGGAAGGTCGCAATTACTGGTCTCTGGGCAAACATACTGGAGACTCATTGTACAGAGCCCTAGCACGGCAAGCGAGCGCCCATGGTCCCTACCACAGTTTTTTGTTCAAGTTGAATTGGTCAGGTGTAAATCTTAGCCATGCTGAACTGTTTGCGGCGAACCTTCGCCTTGCGAATTTGGTAGACGCCAATCTCGAAGGTGCAATGTTGAGTGACGCAAATCTCTCCCAGGCAAGCCTCCTTCGTGCAAAGTTGTGTGGAACGGATTTGGAAGATGGAATTCTTGACGGAGCGAACCTTGAACACGCGGATTTGAGGTCGAGTTTCCTTCTTGATGCATCCCTACGGGGAGCGAACCTCACCGGGGCAGCTCTAAAGGACTCGGTCCTTGTTCGGGCGAATCTAATGCACGCTCAACTAGTTGGTGCAAACGTGGCCGACGGCAATCTGCGTGAAGCGAATCTATCGAATGCGAATCTTACCGATGCCGTTTTGGAGGGGGCAAACCTCCGAAATGCGAACCTCCAAGGGGCAAACCTAACCGGCGCGAGCTTCAATGGTGCGAATCTCAAAGGCGTAAGGTTTAGAGGTGCTAACCTAGAAGACGCGGTTCTGACACACGCAAGAGGTTTACCGTCTCGTTTCCGAGACAGGACTGAATAAGTCAATTGTATGTCCAAATTCACTAACAGGATGATCGTCAGGTTTGAGACACGTAGACGTCTTTAAAACGATGAGAACGCCGACGTGAATAGGAGCGTATGTTAAAGGCCGAGAGGAAACGGGCCTGATCTCATAGCTCCTTACAAACTTGTACGGCGAGTCTGAATGTGACAATGATCATCTTTTGGAGGAAGGTGTTGGGCGAATGATTACATTTCTGTTTGATACGCAAACATGTCCCGCATAAGGCTTCTTAACACCGCGGGCCCGAACCCCCGACGGAGCGAGCGATGACCCGATACCTGCCGGTCGACCCGGAGACCATGAGCGAGGCGCAGAGGGCGGTGCACGATTCGATCGCGTCCGGGCCGCGCGGCGCCGTGTTCGGCCCGTTTCCGGTGCTGCTGCACAGCCCCGGCCTCGCCGACAACGTCCAGAAGCTCGGCGCCTTCCTTCGCTTCGGCTCGGCGCTCCCGGGCAATCTGCGGGAGATCGCGGTGCTGGCAACCGCGCGCTTCTGGGAGGCGGAGTTCGAGTGGTACGCCCATGCGCCGATCGCCCGCGACGAAGGCGTTTCCGAGGCGGTCGTCGAGGCGATCCGCCGCGGCGAGGAGCCCGACTTCGCCGACGCGGCGGAGGCGGCGGTCTGGCGCTTCACGACGATGCTGCACCGGACCCGCTCCGTCGACGACGCGACCTATCGCGGCACCCAGGCGTTGCTCGGCCAGGAGGCGCTCACCGACTTGATCGCGGTCGCCGGCTACTACACCCTGCTGGCGATGACGCTCAACGTCTACCGCGTGCCGACGCCCGACGGGTCGCGCGCGTTCGGCGGCTGAGCGCCGGCCCGGGGAGAGAGACATGGACCAGGGCGCGGTGGTGCTGGTGACCGGCGGATCGTCCGGCATCGGCCAGGCGGCGGCGCGGCAGCTCGCGCGCAAGGGCTGTCGGGTCGCGGTCAACTACCGGGAGAACGAGCAAGGCGCGGCCCAGACCGTCGCGGCCTGCGAGAGCGCGGGCGGCGAAGCCTTCGCGATCCGGGGCGACGTGGCCGACGATTCGCGCTGCCGCGCGATGGCGGATGAGGTCGAGGCGCGCTGGGGGCGGCTCGACGGGCTGGTCAACAACGCCGGCACCACCCGCTTCCACGACCCGTTCGACCTCGACGGGCTGACGGCCGACGACTTCGCCTCGTCCTACGCGGTCAACGTGACCGGCGCGTTCCAGATGGCGCGCGCCGCGGCGCCGGCGATGAGGCGGGCGGGCGGCGGCGCCATCGTCAACGTGTCCTCCTTCGCCGCCGCCATCGGCGCCGGCAGCTCGATCGCCTATACCGCGTCCAAGGGGGCGGTCAACACGCTCACCCTCTGCCTCGCCCGGGTGCTGGCGCCGGAGATCCGGGTCAACTGCGTCGCGCCGACGCTCACCGACACGCGGTGGAACCGGGACGGTCTCGGCGACGAGCGCTACGAGACGGTGCTCGCGGGCTTCGTCGCCTCGGCGCCGCTGAAGCAGAAGATCGTCGCCGACGACGTGGCCGATGCCATCGTCTGGCTGGTCACCAGCGCCAGGCTGGTCACCGGCGAGATCGTCCCGATCAGCGCCGGCACCCATCTGGGCTAGGGCGGATATCCCGCGAGCGGCACCGGCGGGGCCTTTCCCCCACCACGTCGTGCCCGGCCCCCGGACTTGTTCCGGGGCCAGGCATGACGACGTAGCCAGGGTGGTGGGGCGCGGTGGGAGCCCTAATCCAGCAGCGCGCGCAGCAGGTCGGCGTTGGCGGGGTCCGGCGCCAGCTCGCCGCGCTCGATCCGCCGCGCGATCTCGACGAGTCCGCGGTTGACCGCGGCCTCGGCGCCCAGCCCTTCCTGCTGCTCCACGACGAGGCCGTTGATCTCGTCGATCTCGCCCCGCCTTCCCTTGATCCAATCCTGCAGGGTCGCGACCTTGGTATCCGACAGCGTCCACCCCTTCAGCACCGCGTCGAACAGCGCCGTCGCATGTTGGTCGGGGTCGTTCGCCTCGACGCGCTTGTCGCCGAAGATCGGCACCAGCCGGTGGCCGATCCCGATCCCGGTCCGCATCGCTTCGCGCCCGGCGGCCCGCATCACGTCCAGAACGCCGGGGACCTCGACCGAGTCGGCGAGCGGCAGTCCGAGGATCGACGACGGCAGGAACTCGGCCGCGTTGGCGACCAGCTTCATCCATTTCGCCGAGCGGACGTCCTCGCGGATCTCCACATCCCCCGCATGCCTCAGCACGTCCGCGACCTCCGCCTCGCGGCCGCGCGTCGCCTCGTCATAGGCGCCGACGGCGAACCAGGTGCCGTCGCGCGGCGTCTGGCGCACCACCGTACCCGGCTCGAACATGTTGGCCGCCACCTCGATCACCGCGCCGAGCGTGCGCCCGGGCCCCACGATCGAGGCCACGGCGTCCATCGTCATGCCGTTCTGGAGCCCGACGACCAGCCCGTCCGGGACGACCAGCGGCTCGATCAGCTGGCACGCCCATCGCGTGTCGTAGCCCTTGACGCCCAGGAGCACGATGTCGAAGGGTTCGCGCAGCGTCGCCACCTCGCAGACATGGAACGCGGCGACCGGCACGGTCACCGTCTCGCCGGGCATCTCGACGCGGAGGCCGTCGGCGCGCATCGCCTCGACATGGGCCGGCCACTGCTCGATGAAGGTCACGTCCAGCCCGGCGCGCAGCATGTCGGCGCCGAACCCCGCCGAGGTCGCGCCGGTCCCCACGATCGCGATCCTTCTGTCCGTCATGCCGCGCCCGTCCCTTCGATCGTTCCGTCGTCCGCTTGCCGTTGCCGCCGCGCCGGCCTTTCGGTGGGGACAAGACGGCAGAAGCGGGAGCATACTCGGTTCGGCGCGGCACCGCCCGCCCGCCGGACGGGCTCGTGGAGACCGGGAGGCCAGGCCATGACCCATTGGACGGAGTTCGGACTGGGCGATCTGCCGCCCCTGCCGGCGCGCGAGCGCGTCACCGAGATGCCGCCGCCGCTGCGGGCGCTGACCGATTCGTGGCAGGAGTTGCTCGCCGAGCCGCTGGAGGGGATCAGATCCGGCCCCGACCTCCGCCCGGGGCTGTTTCCGCTGCACGCGACCGGTGTCAGCACCCTTCCCATCGTGGACGCCGCGCTCGCGTTCCTCGATGCGCTGACCGCCGAGCAGCGCCGGCGGGCGAGCTTTCCGATCGCCGCGCCCGAGTGGCGGAGCTGGCTCAACATGCATTTCAACCTGTCCCGGCACGGGGTCATGCTGGAAGAGCTGCCCGCGGCGACGCGCGAGCTCGGCCTGGGGTTGCTCCGCGCCAGCCTCTCCGAGCGCGGCTTCCGGCAGGCGCGGGACATCATGCGCATCAACGGGTTTCTGGTGGAGCTGACCGGCCGCGCCGGGGAGTACGGCGAATGGCCGTACTTCCTGTCGATCTTCGGGCGCCCGTCCGCCGACCGACCCTGGGGCTGGCAGATCGACGGCCACCATTTGATCGTCAACTGCGTGATCGTCGGCGACCAGATAGTGATGACGCCGACCTTCATGGGGTCCGAGCCCTGCGCGATCGATCACGGGGAGCTGGCCGGGGTCCGCGTATTCGCGACCGAGCAGCGGGCGGGGCTGGATATGGTACGCAGCCTGCACGGAGAGCAGGCGTCGAAGGCCATCCTCCACCCCTCGCTGCACCCCGACGACCTGCCCGACCAGCTGGCCAAGCCGTTCGACGGCCGAATCGTCTCGGGCGCCTGCCAGGACAATGCCCGCGTCGATTGCGCGGGCGTGTGCGCCGCCGAGCTGAGCGACGCGCAGCGCCGGCTTCTCGAATCGCTCATCGGCACCTATGTCGGATGGTCGCGCGACGGCCATGCCGGGGTGAAGATGGCGGAGGTAAAGGCGCATCTCGACGAGACCTGGTTCGCCTGGATGGGCGCCACCGGCGACGACGGCCCGTTCTACTACCGGGTCCAGAGCCCGGTCGTGCTGATCGAGTTCGACCATCTGCCGGGCATCGTGTTCGACAACCGCGTGCCGTCTCACCATCACGTCCACACGGTGGTGCGGACGCCCAACGGCGGCGACTACGGCGCCGACCTGCTGCGCCAGCACCACGAGCGCTACGATCACTCCGGCGGACACCACCGGGTGCGCGGGGGTTGAGCGGCAGCGGCAGCGGCCATCTCATGGAGGGAAGGACATGGACGGAAACCGGAACGGGTCGCTGGAGGCGCGGCTGCGGGACATCGAGGACCGGCTGGAGATCTACAATTTGATCGCCTCGCACCCGCCGAGCGCCGATACCGGGGCCGACTACTACACAAGCGCGGTCTACGCCGAGGACGGCAGCTTCGATCGCGGCGAAGGTCTGACCGGCGCGGTCGGCAACGAGGCGATCGCCGCGATGACCCAGACGCCCGGCCACCGGCGCGCGATCGAGGGCGGTCTCGCGCATTTCGCCGGATTGCCGCATATCGCGATCGACGGCGACACCGCGTCGGTCACCTCCTACCTGCTGCTGCTCCACCCGGACCCGGGCGGCGAGATGCGCGAGCTGCCCAACCACGGGGAGTCGGCGGGGTTTCGCATCCACCGCGTCGCCGCCAACCGGTGGACGCTCGCGCGCACCCCCGAGGGGTGGAAGATCGCGAGCCGGAAGCTGCGCCCGCTCGACGGGTCGCAGCCCGCGCGCGACATCCTCGAAGAGGCGCTTGCCGGCTATCGCCCGGCCCAATGAGGACGTCTTCGCCCGCATGAGCACCGGCCGCCTCGAAGACGCCAGGCTGCTGCGGGGGCAGGGCCGGTTCACCGACGATCCGGGCTTCCCCGGCGCGCTCCACGGCGTCGTCCTCCGTTCGACCCACCCCTCCGCGGTCCTGCGGCGGGTGGACATCGCCGCGGCGCTCGGCGTCGACGGCGTCGCGGGGGTGGTGACGGCGGAGGATCTGGCGCGCGACGGCATCGGCGGCCTCGCGTTCATGAGCACCGTCGAGGCGCCCGGCGGCGGGCCGGTCGCGACGATGGCGATGCCGCTCTTGGCCGGCGGGGCGGTGCGCTATGTCGGCGAGCCGGTCGCCTTCGCGGTCGCGGAGAGCCCGGCGGCGGCGCGGGACGCGGCCGAACGCATCGCCGTCGACTACGCGCCCGAGGACTGCGTGACCGATCCGGCGTCGGCGGCCCTGCCCGGCGCGCCGCGGGTGCAGGAGGGCGGCGGCAACGTCGTCGGCGAGCTGCGCATGGGCGATCCGGCGGGCTGTCGGAAAGCGCTCGACGGGGCGCGGCACCGCCTAAGACTCCGGATCCGCAACAACCGGCTGGTTCCCCATCCGATGGAGCCGCGCGCCGCCATCGGGCTCTACGACGCGGCGGGCGGGACCTGGACGCTGCATTGCGCCAACCAGGCGCCGCATCACGGACGGGCGGTCCTCGCCTCCGTCCTGGGCGTTCCGAAGGGGAGGATCGCGATCCGGGTGGGCGACATCGGCGGCGCGTTCGGCGGCCGGGTGACGCCGTGCGCGGAAGACGCGCTGGTGCTCTACGCCGCGCGGCGATTTGGGCGGCCGGTGCGCTGGCGCGGCGAGCGCGCCGAGACCTTTCTGGGCGACTACCACGCCCGCGACCACGTTTCCGAGGTCGAGATCGGCTTCGGCGACGGGCTCGGGATCGTGGCGCTGCGCGTGGTCGATCACGCCAATCTCGGGGCCTATGCCACGCCGTTCGGCATTCCGATCGCGACCACCACCGGCAACCGGATCGCCACCGGCGCCTATCGCGTGCCGGTCGCCGACATCGCGGTCAAGACCGTGCTGACCAACACGGTGCCGACCGGGCCCTATCGCGGCGCGGGCCGGCCGGAGGCGATCTTCCGGCTCGAACGGGTGCTCGACGTCGCCGCCCGGCGGCTCGGAATCGACCCGGCCGAGCTGCGCCGGCGCAACCTGGTGCGCAAGCGCGAGCTGCCCTACCGCGTGGTCTCCGGCCTCGCCTATGACAGCGGCGACTTTCCCCGCCTGCTCGACCGCGCCCTTGCGCTCGCCGACTGGGACGGCTTTGCAGCGCGCAGCGAGCGCTCGCGGAGCCGGCACATGCTGCGCGGACGGGGGCTCGCCTACCACATCGATTCGACCAGCGGGCTGTCGCCCAGAGAGACCGCCGACGCGGTGGCGACGAGAGAGGGACGGGTGCGGCTCCACTCCGGCACGCAGGAGATGGGCCAGGGGCTGAAGACCACCTATGCGCAGATGGCCGGCGCGATCTTCGGGCTGCCCCGCGAGGCCGTCGACATCGTGCAGGGCGACACCGCGGCGACCCCGGAAGGGCCGGGGAGCTACGGATCGCGCTCGCTCTATACCGGCGGGTCGGCGGTGGCGGTGGCCTGCGAGACCCTCATCCAGCGCCTGAAGACGCTGGCCGCCTTGCGCTTCGAGGCCTCGCCGGAGGACGTCGCGTTCGCCGATGCCAGGCTGAGCGTCGCCGGCACCGACCTCTCCGTCGCGATGGGCGAGCTGGCGGCCGCCGAGCCCGGCGGCGAGATCCGCGCGACCGGGGGGGCAGAGGCGCCGTTCTGCTTTCCCAACGGGTGCTATGTCTGCGAGGTCGAGATCGACCCGGAGACCGGCGGGGTCCGCATCGACCGCTTCCACGGCGTCGACGATTCGGGGCGCATCGTCAACCTCCCCATCGCGCACGGGCAGACCCACGGCGGGCTCGCCCAGGGAATCGGCCAGGCGGTGCTGGAGGAGATCCGCTACGACCCCGCGACCGGCCAATTGCTGACCGGCTCGCCGATGGATTACGCCTTGCCGCGCGCCGACGACCTGCCGCGATTCCAGACCGTGCTGGACGAGGGGGAGCCGACCGCGACCAACATTCTCGGCGTCAAGGGCGCAGGCGAGAGCGGCGCGGTCGGCGGGCCGCCGGCGGTGGCGTCCGCGGTGCTGGACGCGCTGCGCGCCCGCGGGGTCGAGCATCTCGACATGCCGTTCACCCCGGAGCGGGTGTGGCGCGCCCTGCGATAGGCCCGCCGGCCTTCCCCAAGCCGTCAAGCCAGGACTTGCCCCGGATTACGGTGCGGGGCGTGTTCCGGGCATCTTGCTCGGCCGGTGGCGCTGCATGGATGGCCGGAACAAGTCCGGCCATGACGGAGGGGGCAGGGAGGCCGGGCGGGGCGCGTATCGAAGGACCTCACACCGGAAAGGCGAGCGCGTCGCGGGCGAGCGGCACGCGCACCCCGTCGCGCTGGGCGAGGAAGGCGTCGCGCAGTCGGCGGCGGATGCGCACCAGATCCATGTCGGGCTCGAACAGGAACTCGTCCGAGCGCGCGGCGACGAGGTCGAGCCCGGCGGCGATCCGCGCATCCTCTTGCGACACCCGCTGTACCCGCGGCAGCGCCACCTCCTCGAATATCTTCCGCGCCCGCGCCCGTTCCGCTTCGCCGCAAGCGCGCCAGGTCAGGAAGCGCACCACCCGGGTGCGGGTCGCATCGAGCGGGAACTGCCAGAGCCGCGCGGCATAGGGCTCCGCCCCCGGCGCCGCCGAGATCGGGTTGGTGTGGATGCCGGGCAGCGCCACCCGCTCGCCCCTCATGTCGCGCGTCAAATGGCCGTGGTGGATCGGCTCGCCGTCGCGGTCGACCGAGATGCCGCGGATGCCGTGCGGGGTGTCGACGATCTTCACCCGGCGGTCGGCGAGCGGCACGCCGGACGGGTCGATGGCGCCGCCCTTCCAGCCGTCGTCCGACGGCGCGCTCTGCGAATCGGCGTGCAGCGTGACCGCGTGGAACGCATCGCCGCCGTCCAGGGTCAGCAGCCAGTTCGCGTCCCAGATCTCGGTCGGCAGCCGGAACCAGACGAAGTTCTCCGGGTCGGAGAGCTCCTCCGGCACCTCGGCGGCGAGCGGCGGCGGCGCAAACCGCGCGGCATCGCCGATATAGGCCCAGACATAGCCGCCGAGCTCGTCCGCCGGGTAGGCGGCGACGCGCACCTCGTCCCTGAGGGGGCTGGTCTCAGGCTCCCAGGGGATCAGCGTGCAGCGCCCCGCCCCGTCGAAGCGGAGGCCGTGAAAGGCGCATTGCAGATCCCCGTCGAGCACCCGCCCGCGCGACAGCCGGACGCCGCGATGCGGGCAGCGGTCGCGCACCGCAAGCGGCCGCCCCGCCGCGTCGCGCCACAGCGCGATGTCCTCGCCGAGCGCGGTCAGCAGGACCGGGCGCCCGGACGGCAGCTCCTCGCTCTGCAGCACCGGGTACCAGTAATTGCGCAGGCCCAGCTCCAGCCCGGCGGGTATGTCGGGCGCGATCTCGCCGGTTTCCGTCCGCGCCGCCAGTGTCTTCGCCATCCTGTGCCTCCCGCTTCAGCCCGCAGGATCCAGCGTCTCGCCGCCGCGGGCGATCCGCCGCGTCATCTTCTCGGCGAGCCGGGGCGCCACGCCCGGGCGGCTCCACGGGCAGATCGGCAGGCAGAGCGCGCAGCCCTGATGCTCGACGAAATAGCGGATGCATTGGTCGAAATCGACGTACCACTTGGTCTCGCCCCGCACGAGCTGCTTCTCGGTATGGATCGCGTCGACCGGGCAGGCATCGGTGCAGAGCCGGCAGCCGGTGCAGAACTCGTCGGCGCCGAACAGGTCCGGCCGGTCGGCGATCAGAGGGATGTCGGTCATCACGCAGGCGAGGCGGAACGAGGCGCCGAACTCGCGGTTGATCATCGAGCCGTGCTTGCCGAGCTCGCCGAGCCCGGCCTCGATGGCGGGCGGAATCATCAGCACCGGCCCGGCCTCCGGCCCGCCATGCGGCTTGGCGTCCCAGCCGTGCTCGCGCATCCAGCCGGCGAGCTTGTAGGCCGCGCCGGTGCCGCGGCAGTACTGCCGCATGACCTCGGCATCGGAGGCATCGTCCGGCGCGCCCGCCAGGTTGTCGTAGTCCATGGCGACGACCAGCACCACGATCCACCGGTAATCCGCCTCGAACCCCTCGAACACCCAGTCCCGGTTCATGCGGGCGATCCCGACCAGGTCGGCGCCACGGGAGAGCGCGGCCTCCTTGACCCGCGCGGTCCACTCGGTGGCGCTCCAGCCGGGGCGTTGCGGCGCGATGTCGGGCGGCGTCTCCCGGGTGTAGGCGATGGATTGGCGCCGGTACTCGACGGAGGCGGGGGGCTTGCGCTGCACCCTGAACCACTTCTGCAGCTCGCCGTGCGGCAGGATCTCGGGGTCGTGCCACATGACCGGCTTCGGGCGGCTGACGTCGCTCTCGCCGAAGCCGTTGATGGCGTTGCCCGAGACTTCCGGCAGATGCGCCAGCACCTCGGGGCTGGAGACGAACGCGGCCTTCTCCCTCCGCCGTTTCGACGTCATGCGCAACCTCCCATCGCGTCGGCGGGATCGTGCCCGGACGGCGAGAGTGTCGCCCATGGGCTCATCCCTTGTCACCCCGGCCTTGTTCCGGCCACCCATGCGGCCTCCGCGCGCATGTCGGCCGGCCGGGAGAGGTGGCGGCGCCAGTGGGTGCCTGGAACACCCCCGCCCTCACCCCGCCAGAAACCCGCGCACCAGGGCCAGCGTCTCGGCGCCCCGTTCGAGCTGGGGGATGTGGCCGCAATCGGGGAGGATCTCGACCCGGCTGCCGGCGACGCGGGCGCCGAACTCCTGCGCGTAGGCGGACGGGATCAGCGCGTCTTCGGCGCCCCAGACGATCAGCGTCGGTGCGCGCACGCGGTGCAGGCGCTTCGCCAGCCCCTTCTCCGGGATCGGCCAGACGAACTTGCCGGTGCAGCCGAGCGCCCAGACCAGACCGGCGGTCGCCGCCACCGCCTCTTCCGGGTTCTCGGGCGGGGTGAACATCGCCTGCGCGGCGGCGCAGCCGGGGTCCTTGAAGAGCAGCGTCGGAAGCTCCTCCGGCGGGGTCATGATCCAGTTGGCGATGGGCGCGTCCTCGCGCCAGAGGCCGATCGGGGCGAGCAGCACCAGGCGCTCGAACAAGGCGGGGTCGTGCGCTGCGAGCTCGGCCGCCATCATCCCGCCGAAGGACTGGCCGATCGCGACGACCGGGCCGTCGAGCCCGAGCCCGGCGATGGCCTCCTGGTAGACCAGCACCAGATCCCACAGATCGTCGACCGCGTGGATCGCCTCCGAATCGCCCGCGCCGGTGCCCGGATGCTCGGGCGCGATCACCGTCCAGTCGGCGCTCAACGCCTCCAGGAACGGGTCGAAATGGAGCCCCGCCGCCGGGTGCAGGTAGACCAGCGGCGGGCCCGACCCGGCAATCTTGAAGCGCATGGCGAGGCGCCTGCCCCACACCTCGACTTCGCGCTCCCCAAGCTCCGCCATCACGCGGCTCCGCGCAGCGCATCGCCGGCGGGAAGCGGGCTGCCGCCGAGGCGCTCGGGCCACCAATGGTGCGGCCGATCCTCGCCGACGGTCTCGCCGCGCAGACGCGGCAGCACGCTCCCGGCGAAGCGCTCGACATTGTCGGCGACGAGATCGCGCGGCATCGAGCCCATCTTCAGCATCACGACCAAGTTGCCGACGCCGTAGCTCCGGGCGATCCCCGCCAGCCGTTCGGCGACCGTCGCGGGCGAGCCGACGACGGCGGCGCCCACCTCCAGAATGCGCCCGATATCGGCGTGGCGCATTTCGTGCGCGAAGCCGAAATCGCCGGCCTGGTCCTCCAGCAGAAAGCGGATGCCGGGCAGCGAGATGCCGCCCGGTATGGCGAGCTTGCCGATGGCCGTCGCGCCCGGCCCCTTGTTGAAGAAGTATTCGAGATGGGGGCCAAAGACGCGCTCGGCCTCTTCGTCGGTCTCGCCGACGCAGACCGAGGCCATGAAGGCGAGCCGGTTGGGGTTGGCGGCGATGCCGGCCGCGTCGGCGACCTCGCGGAAGCGAGCGAAGACGCGGCTCGCCGTGAGCTCGCTGCCGAACCAGCCGAAATAGTTGAAGCCGAAATTGTTCTCCAGCGCGAGCTTCATCGTCGCCGGGTTGCCGACCCCGGTGATCCACACCGGCAAGGACTGCTGCAAGGGGCGCGGCCAGATATTGACCGAGGGGAGCTGGGTGAAGCGGCCGTTCCAGGCGAAGGGCTCCGGGTCGCTCCAGGCGCGCAGGACGAGGCGCAAATTCTCCTCGTAGCGCCGGCGCACCTCGATCGGCGGCACGCCGTTGTTGATCGCCGCGTCGAACATCAGCCCGACCGGGAAGCCGGCCATCAGCCGCCCGCCCGAGATGCAGTCGATCATCGCGTACTCCTCGGCGACGCGGACCGGCTCGCGCGCCTTGCCGAGCGAGCGGCCGACCGGATAGACCGCGACGTCCAGCCCCTCGGTCTCGGTGGCGTAGCCGATGGCCGAGCCGATCAGGCTCGGATTGGCGATCATGTCGTAGGTGGTCTGGGCGTGCTCGGTGAAGGCGACCCCGTCGAAGCCCGCCCGGGCGGCCTGCATGATGTAGTCGAGATAGTCGCGGAACGCCGCCCGCACCTCGCCCGGCTCGGCGAGCGCATAGGGCGTGGTCACCGTGCCCTCGTGGCGTCGCTCGAAGTCGGCGGGGAACTTGCGGTACTGGTTCTGCGCGAAGGCGACGATTTTCATGGCGTGTCCCCTGCGGGGGCGGTGTGGGGAGGAGGAGCGTAGGACGGGGGCGGGGGCGAGTCCATCGGCGTGCCCGGTCCTTCGATGCGCCCCGGACCCGATCCGGGGCTACTCAGGATGAGGTTGGGGTGTGGCGCGGCCCAAAACTTCCTCCTCATCCTGAGTAGCGGCGAAGCCGCGTATCGAAGGGCCGGCCCCGCTCCCTCCGCCCCCCACTCGTCATGCCCGGACTCGATCCGGGCACCCATGCAGCCCCTCCGCCCGCACGGCGGGTCGCGAGGGGTGCCGGCGATGCGCGCGCCGAAGCGGGAGCACGCCGCGGAGCCGTCTCGCCAGCCCCTTTTCCGGGATCGGCCGGACGAACTTGCCGGCGCAGCCGAGCGCCCAGACCAGCCCGGCGGCGAGCGGCATCGCGCGGTGTTGCGGTCTCTCGGGCTTTCGTTTGGCGGGCGCTACATGTATCAGTCCATTGCGCCGAAGGGGGCACCGACTCCATGATCCAGCCCGATTTCGATTCGTATCTCAAATCCCTTTGTGAGACGCCCTTCAGCGAGCATACCGAACACACCGGTCGGACGGCCCTGGAGAACCTGCTGAAGGCGGTGGCCGATAGCGCGGACGGAAACATCGGAATTCAACAGGAACCTCAGAGAGTGGCCGATAAGGGCGCTCCGGACTTCAAGGTTTCCCGACAGGGCATGATCCTTGGATATGTCGAGACAAAGGCCGTTGGCGACAATCTCGATCAAGTCCTCAAATCGGACCAACTCCAAAGATACAAAAGCCTCTCGGACAACATTCTTCTGACCGATTACCTTCATTTCATCTGGATCAATAGGGACGGCGTGCAGCGAGAATCTCTGTGCCACGCGACCGATCTCGAAAGTCGGCGGTTCAGGGTGCGGGAAGATCGCGCTGAAGCGGTGGCCGGACTGTTGATCGGGTTCTTTTCCACGCCACCGGAAGGTATCGATCGTTCGCGGCAGCTCGCCTTGGCCCTCGCGACCCGGAGCAGGCTGCTACGGGATTATCTCGGACAGGAATTGGTAAGACAGGAAAAGACCAAAGAGCAGGGACGGCTGTATGGCTTGTATCAGGTATTCCGCGACCAGGTCTTCCACGAGCTCACTCTCAAGGAATTTGCGGACGCCTTCGCGCAAATGCTGGCCTATGGGTTGTTTCTGGCAAAAATCAACACGGGCACCGAAGCAGTCACATTACAAAATGCTCGGGAATTCGTACCGGGGTCGTTCACGCTCATCCGCGAGCTCGTGGACTTTCTGGCAGAGCTGGATCGGACGGCGTATCGAAACGTCCACTGGGTGGTGGAAGAGGTTCTGTCCATTGTCAACGGCCTCAACATGCCTGCCATCCATGAAGACCTCTCATTCCGAGGACGCGCGGCAATTAGTCGGAGGGTCAGAGCTTCGAGTGAGGAAGAGCATCGCCTTTTCGAACGCGACCCATTCATCTACTTCTACGAAGACTATCTCAAGGCGTACGACAAAGCAACGCGTAAGGCCCGCGGGGTCTATTATACTCCGCCTCCCGTTGTGAATTTCATCGTTCGCGCAATCGACGAGATTCTCAAGGAAAAGTTCGATATCCACGACGGTTTCGCAGACCATCGCCGGGTAACCGTATTGGATTTCGCCTGTGGGACCGGCACGTTTCTACTCGAAATATTCGAGCGCATTTTCGATCAGCATGGGGGAGCAGCCTCTGGCCACGCTGATCTTATCGTTCGCGAACACCTTCTGGAGAATATCTTTGGTTTCGAATATCTGATCGCACCATACACAATCGCTCATCTGAAACTTTCTCAATACTTGAAAGACAAAGGGCATCCGCTCTCCGATAATGAACGTTTGAAGGTGTTCTTAACCAATACGCTGGAGCCCATTGAGCCGCAGCGCAATCTCCTACTGCCCGCCGTCACCGAAGAAGTAGCGGCGGCCCAACGGGTCAAGGATCAGCCTGTCCTTGTGATAACTGGAAATCCTCCCTATTCCGGGCACTCTCGGAACAAGGGAACGTGGATAAAGGAACAGATCGGTCAATACAAATTTACTAGAGAAAAGGATGAGACTGGAGTTGAAGCAGAACAACCGCTAGGCGAACGAAATTCCAAATGGCTGAACGACGACTATGTAAAGTTTATCAGGTTCGCTCAATGGAAAATGGACCAAATTGGTACAGGGATTGTTGGAATTATTACGAACCATTCGTGGCTTGACAATCCCACCTTTCGAGGAATGCGCCAATCCCTGACTCGAACATTTGATCAAATTTACGTGCTTGATCTACATGGTAGCACAAAACCTCGAGAATTGACTCCGGATCATGTAGAGAATGAAAATGTATTCGATATAACAAAGGGCGTATGTATCTCTCTTTTGGTGAAGAATAGGAGTTTGCCTAAAGGAATTTGGTATGCTGAAGTGTGGGGTTCTCGGCTTGAAAAGTATCAGTTTGTCGCAAGCTGCGATTTTCAAGAAATGGAGTGGCAAGAGGTGGAGTGTGTTTCGCCATTCTATTATTTTCGTCCGATCGACTGGTCAGATTGGACCGTATACGCGGCAGGCTGGCCTATTTCAGACACTTTGAATTCAAGTAAAGATAAAACTCAATTGTTTGACGTCGATGTCCTAGGATTTCAATCGCATCGCGATCACTTTGCCATCTCTTTTGAACGAACGGTGATGGAGGATCGGGTCAAGGACTTGGTCGATGGGCGAATGTCGGATGGCGAACTTCTAAGGAAATATAGACTTAGGAATAATCGGGATTGGAATATTGGCGAGGCCCGAAAGGCACTTCGCAGAGACGGAGAACGAAACGACAAGATAATGCAATGTTCGTACCGACCGTTCGATAGCCCTTATTGTTTCTTTGGTTATGAATTTATGGACTATCCGCGACGGGAGCTATTAAACAATGTTGCCCAGCGGGAAAATATTTCGCTAGTGGTTCCACGACAAATTGGAACGGATATTTGGCGTCATGTGTTTGTCGCTGAAGGTCCTCCCAATGACTGCCTGGTGTCCGATCAAAGTAGAGAAGCTTGTTATGTATTTCCAATGTGGCGTTATGGCGTTGAGGGTGACAGGGAAGAAAACCTTTCGCAAAAGTTCTTGCGGGCAATGGAGGATTTATATGACAAATATTATTCCTCAGAGGAGGTTCTTGGCTACATTTATTCGGTACTGCATTCATCGACTTATCGTGGGCGGTTCAGGAAATATTTGCGTATAGATTTTCCTCGTATCCCTTTCCCGAAAAACGCCCAGGACTTTGAGAATCTCTCCAGCCTAGGTTGGACTTTGGTCAAAGCACATTTGCTTCAGGATGTTGTAGCACGCGGTCTGGCTGGATATCTAGGTCGCGGCAGCCACGAAATTGAAAACGTGCGATATTCGGGTCAGGAGGAAGCGATCTATATCAACCAGTCGCAGTGCTTCAAACCGGTAACCCCGTCCATTTGGGAGTTTCACATTGGAGGGTACCAAGTGCTTAAGAAGTATCTGACGTCGCGGAAGGGACGCAGGCTGACGCTCGACGAGATCGGACACGTAGGCAAGGTGGCCGACAGTCTTGCCTTCACCATTGATCAGATGGTCGTCATCGACGTCGCCTACAGGGCGGCCTTCCGCATTGGGGATAAGTCCGATTAGTCGCTGGCGGGATTCGCTCTCAATATGTATGGTGGCTTGCGGGTCAGAATACTATATGTAGGTTCACGAATGTCGGTAGAGCCAAACGGGGGCCAGATGATCGAAGAACAGGGTGACCTGTTCGGCGCGACGCCTGGGCCCGCCTACCGGCCGGATCCGGATCGGGTCCACCGCCGCATCGACCATATTCTTGCGGAGCTGCGTGCGGAGGCGTCTGCGTCGTCCTGGGAACACGGCCGGGCTTCGTTTCTCCGAATGGTGTTTTCCAAGCTGACGTACTGGTTGCCAAAGGACGAGGCGACACGGCTGGAGTCCGCGTTCGAGGCGGAGATGGAGCGCCTTCAAGCCCCCTAAGGGACGTGGAGAGGTTTCCCTGTGCGTCGCAACCCGACCGGGGCGATAGGGGGAAACGCCGGACAGTCCATACGATAGTCGACAATCCCGATTGCTCGGTCCGCAAGCTCGTTTCCGAAATCCGCGCGAATCGGTCCGTCTTGAGCGTGTCGAACCGGGCGGCAACCCGTCCTTCGATACGCCGCTTCGCCGCTACTCAGGATGAGGGGAAGGTCGTGGGCTGCTCAACATTCCCTCATCCTGAGTAGCCCGACGCAGAGCCTGCCCTGAGCCTGTCGACGGGCGAGCGTATCGAAGGACGAACCGGTGCCGTCGTCGAGCGGCGCGCCGCTCCCGGGCGCCGCCGCAAGGCCGGCGTGGCCGGGGGACGAGATAGAGCGAATCCGCGTGG
The DNA here is from genome assembly GCA_028821395.1 of Defluviicoccus sp. GTDB lineage: Bacteria > Pseudomonadota > Alphaproteobacteria > MPNO01 > MPNO01 > MPNO01. The sequence goes on along the minus strand of JAPPGP010000005.1, from coordinate 8,333 downwards.
TCCGCGACATGCTGGTCCGCGCCGCTGCTCCGCTGGCGGCGGACAGCCTGAGCGCCGCCTTCGGGGGCCGCAGGTCGTCCGCACGCGACAAAGGCGTGGAAAAGGTCCTGCGCACCCCGATCGCGGCGTGTGTGTTGCCCGCGCGAGAATTCGGCGGATTCGCCCGCGCCGCCGCGGTGCCGGTCTAGCGGCTGATCAGGTTGGGCAGGACCAGTGTAATTTCGGGCCAGTAGACCAGCATGGCGACCACGATCAGCGCCATTGCGATGAACGGCGCGACCGAGACGATGATCTCCTGAATGGTGGTGTCGTCCGGTGCCGCTCCCTTGGCGACGAACAGCAACAATCCGAACGGCGGGGTCGCAAGGCTGATCTCGAGGATCATCAGCATCAGGACGCCGAACCAGATGATGTTGAAGCCGAGCAGCTCGGCCATCGGCATGAAGATCGGGACCGTGATCATCATCATCGACACTTGGTCCATAAAACATCCGAGGAACATCAGGATCAGCAACATGCCGAGCAATATCATCATCGGCGTCGCGCCCGATTGAGTGACCAGTTCGGACAGACGCGCGGTGGCTTCCGAGAATGACAGAATCTGGGAGAACGTGATCGAGCCGCAGATGATAAACAGCGTCATCACCGTGAACCGAAGCGTCTGGGTAATCGAAATCATCAGGTTCGAGCGGGTAAGCCGCCGGTAAGCGATGGCAACGACCAGCGTCGCAACCGCGCCCAGCGCGGCCGACTCCGTCGGCGTCGCGATGCCGCCGATGATGCTGCCGACGACGACTATGAAAATGCTCATCAGGGGCAGGACGTATTTGAAGAACGGCATCAACCGTTCCCGCATGGTCATGTCCTCGACATCGTAGACCGGCGCGAGCGCCGGGTTGAGCGTGCAACGTACCACTACGTAAGCGAAGAACATGCCGGCCAGAATGATCGCCGGGATGATCGATGCAACCAGCAGCTCCGCGATGGGGATCAGCGCGATCGAGCCCAGGAGCACGGCCAGCGCCGATGGCGGAATCAACATGGCGATCCCGCCGGTGGCGACAATCGGGCCGATCGAGATCGACGGGGTGTAGCCGCGCTTGTACATCTCCGGCAACAGCGTCGAGCCGAGCATTGCGGTGTTGGCGATCGTCGAGCCGGAAAGCGACGAGAAGATCGTCCCGCCGACGATGGCAACCAGAGAAAGCCGGCCCGGCACGCGGGCAATCAATCGGTCGACGGCGTCGATGGCGCGTGCGGCGACCCCTGTGTGGAACATGATCTCGCCCATGAAGATGAACAGCGGGATCGGCAGCAGGGCGAAGCTCTGGATCGAGTCGACGGCATTGCGGATCAGCTGGAGCACGCCGATCTCTCCGCCCATGACGAACCACGCGCCGATGAGATTGACGGTAAAGAACGCGAACACGACCGGCATGCCGAGCAGCATGAATGCGACGAGTCCGCCAAGTAGCGCGGCCAGAATCTGGTACCATTCCATGATCCGTGCGCTCCGTCAGATCCCTTCCGACGACGATGCGGTGACGTCCTGCGGATGGCGAACCCAGCGCAGAAAGATGCCCATCAGGATCAGAAATATCGGCGGTGGCACGGTGAACAGCCACCATTCGGGAAATATCCAGGTCTCATGCACCAGCGTGTTTTGCGAGAACGACCGCCACCAGGCCCCGATCGAGAACCACAGCAGCACGCCGCACACGATGGCGCACAGCACGTTGACCGATCGGACGACACGCTGTCGGCGCTCGGGCGAGAGCCGATCGGTCACGATGTCTATGGAGATGTGACCGCCGTGGAGCAGCACCCAAGGCGCGCCGCCGAAGGTGATGACGAGCAACGAGTATTCCGCTACGTCGAGGCTCCACGGCATGGAGAAGAGACGGAAGGTCCGCGCCGCCACGTCGGCACAGATCAGCACCGTGAGGCCGCACAAATTGGCGCCCGCGATCACCGCCAGAACATCGATCAGCTTATCGAACCAGGTGCGTCGGTGGGCGCGACTTGCTTCCGCCATCGTGGATCCGTGTCGAGGCTGGCCGCCGCCGGGCGCGCGTCGAGCGCGTACCCGGCGGTCCGCCAAGCTAGTTGGTCAACAACGGCCTGATCTTCTCGACGAACTGCGGGTTGGCCTGGCGATAATCCGCCCAGTTGAGCTCGACCGCCTTGTCGGCGAATGCCTGGCCCATATCGACGTATTTGATGCCGCCCTTGGTTTGCAGGTCGGTCTCGATCTTGACCTGGGCCTCGCGCCAGCTCGGCCACACTTTCTCGAGCCACAGGGTCCGTTCGTTCAGACAGGCGCGCTGATCGGCGGTCAATTTATTCCATTTGTTGAGATTGACCAGGATGTTGCTGCCGGCACTGAAAAATCCCGGGCCATGGCGGAACTTCAGGAACTTCTCCCAGCCGAATCCGGTCACGCCGAACAGCGGCCAGCCCAAACCCTCGACAACCTTGCGCTCCAGAGCGGTGTGAACCGCCGGGCCACTCATTCGAACGGGTTGTGCGCCGAGCCATTTGAAAAACGCGTCGTAGATGGGCACGGACCGCAGTCGGAAGCCTTCGAACCGGCCGTCTTTATGGGGTTTGGTCGTGTAGACGTAGAACTTTACCCCATCGATGATCTGGGTCAGGAACCATGCATTCATTTTCCTGTTGTGGATCTCGTTGAGCATGGCCCAGGCGCCGTTCTTGCGCTGATCCGCCGATTCGTTGGTCGCCAGATCTCTCACACCCGCCTCGATGGCGGCCCCCTTGTAGTAGGTCGCCGGCCCGTAATGCATGTCGACCACACCGTTCTTGACCGCGTTCCACTGTTCCAGCGACTTGATGGCCGACGGGCCGACGATGCTGATTTTGATCTTGCCGGCGCATTCCTTGTTGACGCTTTCGACCCAGTCGCCAAAGAACTTGGCGAATATGATCCGGGTGGGCAGGAAGCTCGCCGCCTTGAGCTTGACCTCGGCGGATTGCGCCGTGGTCGTGAGCACCGTGGTCGCCGTCGCGACCGCGAGTCCGACCGCAATTGTCCTGGGAATTCTCATTTGTTCGCCTCCCCTGTCATCGGTTCAGAGCAACGCGGAAAAGTGCTTAAATGAAGTCTATCGACGACATCGTCGCAGAGCAAGGAGAGCGCGGTTGGCAGCTTGTCGGACCGCGCCCGCGGACGGCGCGACTGCGGAGGCGCGGGGTCGATGGCCCGAGGCAACGCCTGGCCGCCGGCCGGACGATCTTCGGCGGTATGGCTGCTTGCAGCCACGACGGGCGCGCCATCGCCCCCGGGTGGCTCCGCCGCGATCCCCGTCCCCGGGGGACGCGATTCCACCCCCGCCCCGCCCATGCGCCGCCCCCCGAATCCCGCATCAACGGTTTGCCGGTCGACGCTCGTGCAACGCCTCGGCCGATGTTTCACGTGAAACATTAGAGAGGGCGCGTCTTTCCCGTTGCATCCCGAGCCGGCGGGGCCTAGACCGGGCCGGGCGCAGAGCGCCCCCTATGCGGAGGAGAATTCCATGTCAGACATCGTGATCGCCGGCGCCGCCCGCACCCCGATCGGCGCCTTCGGCGGCGCGCTGGCGACGCTGCCCGCGAGCGAGCTCGGCAAGGTCGCGATCGCGGCCGCGATGGAGCGCGCCGGGGTCGCGGGCGCCGAGGTCGACGAGGCGGTCATCGGCCAGGTGCTGACCGCCGATGCCGGGATGAACCCGGCGCGCCAGGCGGCGATGGCGGCTGGCATCCCGGAAGACAAGACGGCGCTCACCATCAACCAGGTGTGCGGCTCGGGGCTGCGCGCGGTCGCCATGGCGGGCCAGGCGATCGGCGCGGGCGACGCCGCCATCGTGGTCGCCGGCGGGCAGGAGAGCATGAGCCTCTCGCCGCACGCCGCCCACATGCGGACCGGGAAGAAGATGGGCGACATCGCGTTCACCGACACCATGATCCGCGACGGGCTGTGGGACGCGTTCAACGGCTACCACATGGGGACCACGGCGGAGAACGTCGCCGAGAAGTGGCAGATCGGCCGGAGCGAGCAGGACGCGTTCGCCGCCGCCAGCCAGGCCAAGGCCGAGGCGGCGCAGAAGGCGGGCCGGTTCGGAGACGAGATCGCCGCCGTCACCGTGCCGAGCCGCAAGGGCGACGTCTCGGTCGAGGAGGACGAGTACCCGCGCCACGGCACCACGGTGGAGACGCTGGGGAAGCTCCGCCCGGCCTTTGCCAAGGACGGCACGGTGACCGCCGGCAACGCGTCCGGCATCAATGACGGGGCGGCGGCGCTGGTGCTGATGACGGCGGAGGAGGCGGCGCGCCGCGGGGTGGAGCCGCTCGGGCGCATCGTCTCCTGGGCGACGGCGGGCATCGACCCGGCGCTGATGGGGGCGGGGCCGATCCCGGCGAGCCGCAGGGCGCTGGAGAAGGCGGGGTGGAAGATCGGCGACGTCGAGCTGGTCGAATCGAACGAGGCCTTCGCCGCCCAGTCCTGCGCCGTGGCGCGCGACCTCGGCTTCGACATGGGTCGCGTCAACGTGAACGGCGGGGCGATCGCGCTGGGCCATCCGATCGGCGCCTCGGGCGCGCGCATCCTCACCACGCTGCTCTACGAGATGCGCCGGCGCGGCGCGGGCAAGGGGCTGGCGACGCTCTGTATCGGCGGCGGCATGGGGATCGCCATGTGCGTGGCGCGCGACTGAACGGGGAGGGTGGGGCATGGCACGCGTAGCACTGGTCACCGGCGGCACCCGCGGCATCGGCGAGGCGGTCTCGGTGGCGCTCGCCGAGGTCGGCTGCAAGGTGGCGGCGAATTACGGCGGCAACGACGAACGGGCGCGCGCGTTCAGCGAGCGCACCGGCATCCCGGCCTACAAGTTCGACGTGGGCGACTTCGCCGCGGTGACCGGGGGCGTCGCCCGCATCGAGGCCGAGCTCGGCCCCATCGACATCCTGGTCAACAACGCCGGCATCACCCGCGACGGCACGCTCCACCGCATGGGCTTCGAGAGCTGGGACGACGTGATCCGCACCAATCTCTCGTCCTGCTTCAACTGCTCGCGCGCGGTGATCGAGGGCATGCGCGCGCGCAGTTTCGGGCGCATCGTCAATATCGGCTCGATCAACGGCCAGGGCGGGCAGTACGGCCAGGTCAACTACGCCGCCGCCAAGTCGGGCATCCACGGCTTCACCAAGGCGCTCGCCCAGGAGGGCGCTTCCCAGGGCATCACGGTGAACGCGATCGCGCCCGGCTATGTCGACACCGACATGGTGCGCGCGGTGCCCGAGCGGGTGCTGGAGCGCATCGTCGAGCGCATCCCGGTCGGCCGCCTCGGCCAGGCAAGCGACATCGCCCGCGGCGTGGTGTTCCTCACCGCCGACGACGCCGACTTCATCACCGGATCGACGCTCAGCATCAACGGCGGCCAGCACATGTACTAGGCGCTAACGTTTCACGTGAAACAAAGGTCAGCCTTGCTGACCTATCCGATGCTTTAGGAAAATACGCTAAACCGCCAATACACCTCTTCCGCCGACCGCCGGCCCGGGGCGGGTAACGAATTCGTGCCCCCCGGGGACGCGCGGCCGCTTGACCGGCGGGCCCGCCTCGCCTCCGCTCGCCGGCGGAGGGGACCATGGGCCTTTTCGCGCTGATGGCGAGCGCAGCGTTCAGGACGAACGAGCGCGGCCAGACGCTGTTCTACACGTCGGATTTCTACTTCTGGAACCGGCGGGCGTATCCGGTGCCCTCGGAGGAGGAAGCGGAGAGGACAAAGCGGAAGCTTCGCGTAGCCACCGCCGCGGCGGACGCTCCGCTCATGCGCCTCCGGGTCGAGCCCTCCCCGGAGAACGGGCTGCGCGCGCCGTCCCTTGTGACGGTCGACAAGGCCATGTCGATCCGCACGGAGAAGCTCGGCCCCCCGTTCGGCCGCCTCGCCGCCGCCGACAGGGCCAGCGTCAACCGGGCGCCGGCGCTGTTTCTCGGGATCGCCGGGTGAGGGGCGGGGCAGTGTCAACCTATCGCGGGGCCTCGCCGGATCGACGATCACCCCCCGCCCGCCGGCCTCGCGCTCTCTGCCACCGCGGCGATGGCGTCCAGCTTGTCGCAGATCTCGGGGTCGATCTCGGCCTCGGGCACGCAATGGGCGAGCTCGTAAAAGTTCTTCTTGCTCATCAGGTTGGGCAGTCCGATCTTCTCGAAATAGGTCTTGAACAGCGGCGCCAGGAACTCGTCGCTCGCCTTCAGGTCGCGGTCCCAGGGCGATCCCTTGCCGAGGGTCTCGAGCGCCTTGCCGATCTCTTCGATCGCTTGGTTCATCGCGCCCAGCCTGTCGTCGGCCTCCGGACCGGTGAACAGCGGCATCGGTTGCGCCGCCCCGGCGGTCGTCCGCGCATAGGCCTGGAGGGTGGCCTCGGAACAGAGATAGTTCTCGATTTCACGCCTGTTCCAGACGAGATGCCGCAATAGCGGATCGTCCGGCGGCCCTAGCTCCAGGCGGTCGTAGAGAGCCACCCCCTTCAGATTGGGGATCGCCTCCCTGAGGCCGTGGAAGTGGTGCCGGGCCGACGGCGGGCGGTTCCCCACGTAGTGGACGAAGGGGCGTTCCAGCGCCCGAACGGCGGGACCGTGGCCCAGCCGCTTGGCGAAGGCCTGCAAGATCGCCAGATCCGTCGAGCCTTCGAGATACAGCACCCAGCCGGTCTGCTCGGCCTGGTAGTACTGGTCAAAGCCGATGTCGGCGAGCGCCTTGCGCACCTGGCTCTGCCCGTCGCCGATCCGGTGCGGCTTGCCCACGAAAGCAATCACCAGGTCCCTGTCCGCGGCCTCGTTCAGCAGGACCTCCGAGTGACTGGCCGCGATGATCTGGCTGCCACTTTCCGACGCGACCTCGGAAATGAGCGCGTAGATCTGCCGCTGGCGCAGTATTTCGAGATGCGCGTCCGGCTCGTCCAGCAAGATGACCGCGCCCGGGTTGGCGTGCATGTAGGCAAGGATCAGGAGCGTCTGCTGCAAGCCCCGCCCGCTCGACGAGAGGTCGAGAACGCAATCGCCCTCCCGGTACCCCATCGTGATCTCGCCACGCTCTTCGACGTAGCGCGGTTGTTCCAGGGCCACCCCGAACAGCGCCTCGATTCGCTCGACCAGCGACGTCCACCGGTCGCGATCTTCCTCCAGGACGCGGAAGCACAGATTGCGCAATACCTCCGCCGTGCGGCCTTCGCCGACCCTGACGTTGACGGCGCCCTGATCCAGCCGGGTCTCGTTGGCGGCGAGGCCGGACATCGGCGGAAGAAAGGCGAGCCGCACCGATCCGGCCTCGCTCGGGATAGGCATCCGGCTTGGCGGCCCGCCCTCGTCGAGCCGAAGAGGGCGGCAGTAAAACGACTCCTCGTTCGCATAGTCGAATTCCAGGCCGCAGCTCCATGCCCGGTCCTCGTCGACGCCCTCGACGATCAGGTCGATCCGCACGTTGCGGGTGCGTTGGCGACCATCGACACGCTGTACGTCCCGCACATGCAGGTCGCGCCACAGATGCACGGCGCTGGGATGGGGGATGGCGAACAGGTCCCTGCGGTTGACCGTCACGCCCGGACGCTTTTCGGGCGTGCTCTTGCCCGCCCGCCGCTCGTTCCACCGCTTGACGCCGATGTCCCACAAGGCGAGGGCCTGCATGGCCGAGGTCTTGCCCGAATTGTTGGGACCGATGAATACGACCGGGTTGCCCAGCTCGACCTCCACCTCGCCGAAGCGCTTGAAGTTGCGGACGGTGAGCCTGGTGAGCATCCGTGTTCTCCTCGGCGAGCGGCGCCGTCGTTGCCAGGCCCGGGTTTCCGACCGGGCGCCCGGCCTCGACGGTCTCGCCTGGGACGATCAATTTGCACTCTGCGACGTGGAAGGAAAAGGCCGGTCTAGGGGCAAGGGCGCAAGCGCGGCCTCCCACCTGTTTCGCCGCGCGCACCGCAGGTGCCGCCGCCTCCCCCGACGGGGCGTTGTGCCGGCGGCGCCAGTTGGTGGCCGGAACAAGTCCGGCCATGACGGGTAGGAGGAGGCGGGGAGAGCGTGGCGGAGCATCGGGAAGCGGCGGAGGGACAGAGCGGCGGGGCGGTCCTGCGCGCGGCACGCTCGCCCGCGCCCGCGCCCGGCATCGTGGGGGAACGGCCCCCACGCCCCGCTCTCCAGTGCTTCCAGGTCGCCCCGTGCGCCCCACGCCTCCCATACTCCCCCCACTCGTCATGCCCGGACTTGATCCGGGCACCAACAGGTGCCGCCGGCACAACGCCCCTTCGGGCGAGGTGGCGGTGCCAATGGGTGGCCGGAACAAGTC
>JAPPGP010000228.1 GCA_028821395.1 Defluviicoccus sp. | reverse complement strand
TCGAGCTCGTCATGGTGCTGATCGCCGAGCCGCGGCTGATCCTGCTCGACGAGCCGTCCGCCGGCCTGTCGCAGGCCGAGACCCGAGAGGTGATCGAGGCGATTCGCTGGGTCAGCGGGCGGCTCGACGCCTGCACGGTGATCGTCGAGCACGACATGACCTTCGTCCGCGAGCTGGCCGACCGCGTCTTCGTGCTGCATCAGGGCCGGCTGCTGGCATCGGGCACGGTCGCGGAAATCCAGGCGGACGAGCGCGTGCGCGCGGTCTATGTCGGAGCCGCGGCGTGAGCGGCCCGCTGTTCGCCTTCGCCGGCGTGACCGGCGGCTATGGCGCGACGACGGTCGTGCGCGGGGTGGAGGGCGCGGTCGCGGCTGGCGAAGCGTGCTGCGTGCTCGGCCGCAACGGGGTCGGCAAGACGACGCTGATGCGCCTGCTCGCCGGGCATCTGCCGCTGCAATCCGGCAGGGTGGAGTTCTCCGGGCAATCGCTCGACGGGCTCGCCCCCGACCGGCGGCACCGGCTCGGCCTGGTCTACTGCCCCCAGGAACGGCCGGTCTTCGACAACCTCTCGGTGCGCGAGAATCTCGGCCTGATGGAGGCGTTCGATACGCATCGCCACGCCCCGCTACTCGCGGCCTTCCCGATCCTCGAAGCGCGCATGGACCAGTCGGCCGGGACGCTGAGCGGCGGCGAACGCAAGATCCTCTCCTTCGTGCGCGGCGTCGCCGAGAGCGGGAAGCTGCTGCTGCTGGATGAGCCCTCCGAAGGCGTGCAGCAGGAGAACGTCGAGCGGATGGCCGGGTTCCTGCACGCAGCGAAAGCCGCCGGGCGGGCGCTGCTGGTCGTCGAGCAGAATCTCGCCTTCGCGCTTGCGATCGCCGACCGGGTGATCGTCATGGACCACGGCGAGGTCGTGCTCGCGGGCGCGGCGGCGGACATCACCGAAGACACGCTCGCGGCGCACATGCATGTGTAGGGATTTCGACGCGGACGGGGATGCCCCGGGTCTGGCGGACGGTCTCGGGGCGCTGCTGGCGGTGCGGCTGCGCGGGATGGCCGGGTGGGGACCGACGCGGTGACGGAATCGCCTCCGGAAGACGCGGCCGAAGCGCCGCCGGGCTCGTAGTGGTCGCGGCCGAGGACGTCGCGGCTCTCGGCTTCCAGCGCCTCCTCGACGATCGGACAGGTCGCCAGCTTCGCCAGGGCGGCGCGTCCGTCGGCCGACGACAAGCGGCCTTCGATCAGATCGGAAAGCGATTCGCGCGTGCGCATCGACGCCGGTACTCTCTTCGACATGGGGTGCCTCCTTGCTGGCTCCTTGCTGGCGCCGGCGGGAACCGACACCGGTCGATGAATCCGCAGCGAGGATGCACCCCAACCGGATTTTCCAGCAACTCTAGGACTTCACCCCGGAGGCCAACGAAGCCTTCCAGTCTCCTCGTCCGCGATCACTCCCCGTTCCCTAAGAGCTTTACAAACGAATTCAGTCAGCGGCGCAGCACCAGGCCGCCGATGGCGCCGGCGAGGCCGGCGCGGGCGAAGTCCCGGCGGGTGAGCGCGACCCGGCGGGCGAGGGGGTCGCCTTCGCGCAGCAGCGCCGCCAGCCGGCCGGCGAGGCGGACGATGACCGCGGTCTCCATCGCGAGCCGCCGGCTCCGCACCGCGCCGGGCAGCAGGCGGGCCTGCGCCATCAGCCCGTCGACGCCGTCGAGCATGCGGTCGAGCACCGCGCGCAAGCCCGCGCCGGAGCGCTCGGCATCCAGCGCGTCGGCGCCGATCCCCGCCGCCGCCAGCCAGGGTTCGGGCAAGTAGACCCGGTCGAGCGCGCGGTAGTCGTCGCGGCAGTCCTGCAGATGGTTGAGCACCTGGAGCGCGTTGCACAGCGGGTCCGAGACCGCCCAGGTGGCGCGGTCCTCGCCGTGCAGATCCAGCACATAGCGTCCGACCGGGGCGGCCGAGAGGTTGCAGTAGCCCATCAGCTCGTCCCACGAGGCGTAGCGCCGCTTGGTCGCGTCCTGCTTGAAGGCGGCGATGACGTCGAGCACGTGGCGCGGGCCGAGCCCGGTGGTCGCCAGGCTCTCGCGCATGCGCGCCGCGGTGGCGGGGACCGACCCCGCCGCCGTCTCCCCCGCGACCGCGGCGGCGAAGACGTCGAGCCGGCGGAGCTTCTCGTCGGGCGCCAGCTCCGGGTCGTCGGCGATGTCGTCGGTGGTCCTGGCGATGGCGTAGTACGCCGCGACGTGCGGGCGCAGCCGGGCCGGCAGCAGCCACGAGCCGACCGGAAAGTTCTCGTCGCCCGACCACTTGCCGGACGGCGTCTCCAGGGCGTCCGCGGCGGCGCGGTCAGCCATCGCCCCGCCCGGCGGGGTAGACGCGGGATTTCCAGGCGCTCCCGCCGGTCCAGTGGCGGCGCGCCGAATCGACGGTCATGGCGGCGAACAGCGCCGCCGCCGCCGGCAGGGCGAACCCGGCGAGCGCGTTCTGGCCGTAGAGGCGGCAGGTGGGAGCGGCGGCGAACGCCATGGCGAACCAGGCGGCGGCGCCGAGCCCGGCGGCCAGCAGCTCGCCGTGCAGCGGGAGCCCCAGCACGGCGGCCGGCGGCAGCAGATAGGCGAACCCCATGCCGAGCACGGTGAGCGCCAGCGCGAGCGCGGAATGGCCGAGCTGGTCGAAGGCCGAGCGCGCCACCATCGCCCAGATCGGGCCGAGGCCGGAATAGCGGCGGATCGAGCGCGAGCCCGCGGTCAGCGCGATGCGGATCGGCCCGCCCGGCTTCACCGCCCTCGCCAGCGCGATGTCGTCGATCAGCGCGTCGCGGATCGCCCCGATCCCGCCGATCCGCTGCAGCGCGCCGCGCCTGAGCAGCACGCAGCCGCCCGCCGCCGCGGCGTTCCGCCGCCCCGTGTCGTTGACCCAGGCGAAGGGGTAGAGCTTGCGGAAGAACAGCACGAAGGGCGGGATCAGCAGCCGCTCCCAAAACGATTCTGCGCGCAGCCCCACCATCAGCGAGAGGAGGTCGAGCCGGCGCGACTCCGCGTCCGCGACCAGCGCGCGCAGCATGTCCGGCGGGTGCACGATGTCGGCATCGGTCAGCCACAGATAGCGGACGCGCGGCCGGGTCTCCGCGACATGGGCGAGGCCGCGCGCGAGCGCCCAGACCTTGCCCGTCCAGCCCGCGGCCAGCGCGCCCGCGGCGATCGCGGAGACATCCGCGCCGGCCCCGGCGGCGCGCGCGATCCGGGCGGTCCCGTCGCCGCTGCCGTCGTCCACCACCACGACCGAGAACGCGCCCGGGT
>JAPPGP010000113.1 GCA_028821395.1 Defluviicoccus sp. | reverse complement strand
AGATCGCCACCCGGCTCAACGTCTCGGAAGACGAGGTGGTGCAGATGAACCGCCGGATGGCGGCGCAGGACAACTCGCTCAACGCGCCGCTTCGCGCGGACGGCGAAGGCGAGTGGATGGACTGGCTGGTCGACGACTCGGACTCGCAGGAAACGCTGCTCGCCGAAGCCGAAGAGCTGGAGCGCCGCCGCGCCCTCCTGCGCGGCGCGATGGACCACCTGAACCCGCGGGAGAAGCGGATCCTCACCATGCGGCGCCTCGCCGAGACCCCGCTGACGCTGGAGGAGCTGAGCCAGGAGTTCGGGGTATCGCGCGAGCGGGTGCGGCAGATCGAGGTCCGCGCCTTCGAGAAGATCCAGAAGGCGATGCGCGCGGCCGCCATGGACGACGACCGCATGCCGGCGGACGCCGGCTAACCGCCGCCTTCTCTCCCGCCCCGGCCGCTACCGCAGGCGGCGCAGCACCGGCGGAACCAGGTCGGGCAGGTCCTCGGCGATCAGGCCCGGACCGAACGCCGACGCCGCTTCGCCGTGAACCCAGGCTCCGGCGCACGCGGCCTCGAAGGGCGGCAGCCCTTGGCCGAGCAACCCCAGGACGAGGCCGGCCAGCACGTCTCCCGCGCCCGCGGTCGCGAGCTCGGGCGGCGCGTTCGCGTTGATCGCGACGCGGCCGCCGGGATCGGCGATCGTCGTGTCCGTGCCCTTCAGCAGCACCACGGCTCCGCTCCGCGCCGCCGCCGCGCGCGTCCGCGACGGCTTGTCGCCGTCGAGGGCGAAGAGGCGGGCGAACTCGCCCTCGTGCGGGGTCAGCACGGCTTGCGTCCCGCCGATCGCCCGGAACAGGGTTTTCGGGATTTCGGCGAACGCGGTCAGCGCATCCGCGTCGAGCACCACCGGCTTGCCTGTGGCGAGCGCGCGGATCGCGAGCTCCCTGGTCTCCCCGGATACGCCCGCCCCGGGCCCGACCAGCGCGGCGCTGCGCCTCGGATCGGCGAGATAGCCGGCGAAGTCTTGCGGGTTGTCCGACGACACGACCAGCGGCCCGACCAGATCCGCGGCGTAGACCATGCGCGCCTCCGGGCGGCACAGCACGCTCACCATGCCGGCGCCGATCCGCATCGCCGCGCGCGCGGCGAGCCGGGCCGCGCCGGTCATCTCGCTGCCGCCGGAAATCACCGCGTGGCCGCGGCTGTATTTGTGGTCGTCCGGCCGCGGCCAGCGCAGCGCTCCCGACCACAGATCGGGCTCGTTGGCAAAGGCGGCGGGACGGATTTCGTCGAGCACGGCGTCCGGGATGCCGATATCGGCGACATGAAGATCGCCCATTAAAAACCGCGCTGGAACAAGTAGATGTCCAGGTTTTCTACGAAAGAACGTAACCGTCATCGCGGCGCGCGGCGCCGCGCCCAGGATATCGCCGGTGTTGCCGTCGACACCGCTCGGCACGTCGACCGCGACGCACAAGCGATCGCCGATGGCCTCGATCGCGGCGCGCGCCGCGCCGTCGACTTCGCGCGCCAGCCCGGCGCCGAAGATGGCGTCGACCACGAGCTCGGCGCCGTCCACCGCGTCCGCCGACATCGCCCCGACCTCGCCGTCCCAGCGCGCCGCATTGACCGCCGCATCGCCCTTCAGCCGGTCCCGGTCGCCATAGAGCGCGACCCGCACCGGCCAGCCGCGGCCGGCGAGCAGGCGCGCGATCACGAACCCGTCGCCGCCGTTGTTCCCGGGGCCGCAGAGCACCGCGGTCGGCCGGCTCGCCCAGCGCAGGCAGATCCGGTCGGCCACCGCCCTGCCCGCCGCCTCCATCAGCTCGACCCCCGGCGTGCCGCCGGCGATCGCCAGCGCATCGGCGCGCGACATCTCCTCGACGGTCAGCAGCTCGGCCGACATCGGCCCGACCGGTGGGGATTGCGGCGGCTTCGGCGGCGGCGGTCAGGCCGCCGCCTCATCCCGCTCGCGCCCGGCGAGCGCCTCCAGCACCTCGTCGAGGGTCATCACGTCGGCGTATTTGTGGTGCAGGTCGAACAGGGCGATCTTGTGGATCAGCTCGGCACGGTCGAACACGCACTCCTCGACCACGGTCGCGTGGTACCCGTTCGAATAGGCGTCGACCGTGGACGCCCGCACGCAGCCCGAGGTCGAATCGCCGCAGATCAGCAGGCTGTCGACCCCGAGCCGGGTGAGGTGGGCGACCAGCGGGGTGCCGTAGAAGGCGCTGGCGCGCTCCTTCTCGATCAGCAGCTCGCCGGGGCGCGGCGCGAACTCCGGGTAGATCTCGTAGTCGTCGCCCGATCCGGTGCCGACCTGCCGGTTGGTGGCGGCGACGCTGCCGCGCTTGCTGGCGGCGGTGGTGTAGATCACCGGCAGGCCGAGCGAGCGGGCGGCGGCGAACAGCTTTCTCGTGGGCTCGATGGCGTCGTGGGCGAAGACGCCGCAGGCGCTCGGGTAGCGGTCGATCAGCTCGTTGACCGGCCGCGCCCCGCCGCGATAGACAAGGTTGTAGAGGTCGATCGCCAGCAGAGCCGGTCTCTGCCCGACATGGACCTCGCGCCGGTAGGCGGCATAGATCTCCAGCACGTCCGGCGGGATCACGTCCTTCCAGCAATGGTCTTCGAAATCGCGGGCCATGGGGCGCCTCCTATTCCGTGGCGCGGCGCCGGAGCGCCGCCATGCGCCGGGCGAGCTCGTCCTCGCCGACGATGTCCTTCTCCGCGAGCGCCTCCGCCAGGGCGACGATGCGGAGCTCGTGGTAGCCGAGCTTCGCGTAGGTCTCCGGACCCAACGCCTCGATGCGGCGCCGCTGCTCGTGCAGGCAGTAGCGCGAATCGATCAGCGCGCGCAGCGCCTCGGCGAGCCGCGCCCAGCCCGGCGTCGCCTTCTCGCTGCGGTCGACCGGACCGGCGATCATGCCGCCTATGTCGTGACAGCCCCGCACTCCGCCTCCGCCCGGCCCAGTCACCCAAATCGCCCGGCGCGTCCCGGTTTCCGCGCCCCGGACCGGTCGGTCAGGCCGGCGCGCCGGGGTCCGGCCGATCCGCCGGGGGCTCGTCGATCGGCGGCTGGCCCGGCGGTCGCGGCACGCTGTCGTCGGGCCAGGGCTGTTCCTTGCGTTCGTCGTCGTCGGGGTCGCGCCCGTTGCCCCGACGCCCGTTGTCGTTCTCGCTCCCCATCGGCGCCTCGGCTGCGCTGAGCGGGCGGATTGTCGCGCGTTCCCGGAACCGTGTCGAGACCGGGCGGCGCTGGGGTGGCTGAGGGGATTCGAACCCCCGACCTCCTGGACCACAACCAGGCGCT
>JAPPGP010000220.1 GCA_028821395.1 Defluviicoccus sp. | reverse complement strand
CCTCTCCTGCCCTGTCGGCCGGACAGCGCCGCGCAGGCCATGACAGGGGCGGGAAGTCCGGGCTAGCACGGCCGCGGCGATTTCAGGGCGAACATTCGCGGGGCTGGACCGACCGGCGCAAGAACGGCAAGGTCGCATCGCGGCGGCAGGGTATCGAGCGGTGAAGTATCGGGTTCTCAAGGACGGTTTCGGCTTCGAGTCCTTCCGCCCCGGCCAGGAGCCGGTGATCGACACCGTGCTTGCCGGCCGCGACGCGCTCGCGGTGATGCCGACGGGCGGCGGCAAGTCGCTCTGCTTCCAGATTCCGGCGCTGGTCCTGGGCGGGTTGACGGTAGTGGTCTCCCCGCTGGTCGCGCTGATGCAGGATCAGGTGGCCGCGCTCCAGCTGGCGGGCGTCGCGGCCGATGCGATCCATTCCCTGAATGCGCGGGCGGACAATGTGGCGATCTGGCGCCGGGTCGCCGCCGGCAAGATCCGGCTGCTCTACCTCGCCCCGGAACGGCTGATGACCGAACGCATGCTGGCGGCGCTCTCGCGCCTGAAGCTGTCGCTGATTGCCGTCGACGAGGCGCATTGCGTCTCGCAATGGGGTCCGTCCTTCCGGCCGGAATACGGAGCGCTGTCGGCGCTCCGCGCGCGCTTTCCGGGCGTGCCCATCCTGGCGCTGACCGCGACCGCCGACGCGGTGACGCGCGACGACATCGCGGCGCAGCTGCTGGCGCCCGACTCCGCGCAGTTCGTCGCGGGGTTTGACCGCCCCAATATCCGCCTCGAGGTGAAGCCGCGAAGCTCGCCCCGGCGCCAGCTTCTCTCGTTCGTCGAGGCGCGGCGCGGCCAGAGCGGCATCGTCTATTGCCTGTCGCGCCGCAAGGTCGAGGAGACGGCGGCGATGCTCGACAGCCAGGGGGTAAGGGCGCTCCCCTACCATGCCGGGATGAGCGCGGAGCAGAGAACCGCCCACCAGGACATCTTCATCGCCGAGCCGGGGGTGGTGATCGTCGCCACCATCGCCTTCGGCATGGGGATCGACAAGCCCGACGTGCGCTACGTCTTCCACACCGACATCCCGTCCGGCATCGAGGCCTACTACCAGGAGATCGGCCGCGCGGCGCGCGACGGCGAGCCCGGCGATGCCTGCATGCTTTACGGGTTCGACGATATCCGCCTGCGCCGGATGTTCATCGACAACGAGGACGGCGGCGACGACCACAAGCGGCGCGCGCACAAGCGCCTGGATGCGCTGCTCGGCTATTGCGAAACCCCGGGCTGCCGGCGGGTGACGCTGCTCGCCTATTTCGGAGAGCGCATCGAGCCCTGCGGCAATTGCGACACCTGCCTCCGCCCCGTCGCGCTGGTCGAGGCGACCGAGGATGCGCAGCTCGCGCTGTCGGCGGTGATCCAGACGGGTCAGCGCTTCGGCGCGGCGCATCTCATCGACGTGCTCGCCGGCAGCCGGACCGAGAAGGTCGTCAAGTTCGGCCATGACCGCCGCGATGCGTTCGGCGGCGGGGCGCATCACGCGAAGACGGTCTGGCGCAGCATTCTCCGCCAGCTCGTGGCCGCGGGGTACCTGCATCTCGATATCGCCGGCTATGGCGGGCTGCAGACGACCGAGAGCGGGCGGGCGCTGCTGCGCGGCGAGGGCGAATTCCGGCGCCGCGCCGAGACGGCGAGAGCCCGCCGCGCGCGCGAGAGATGGGCGCCCGCCGATACCGGCACCGCGTTGAGTGCCGGCGACGAGGTCCTGCTCGCCCGCCTCAAGCAGCTCCGCCTCAGGCTTGCCAGGGAGCGGGGCGTTCCCGCTTATGCCGTCTTTCCCGACCGATCGCTGATCGAGATGGCGCGCGAGCGCCCGCGCGGCCGGGAGGAATTTGCCGGGATCCATGGCGTCGGGGCCGCCAAGCTCAAGACCTTCGCCGACATCTTCCTCGCCGAAATCGCGACCGTCGCATGAACGGGCGGGAAAGGCTTCTGTTCGTCCTGCTCCTCGGCATGGTGGTTGGGCTCGACCCGCTGTCGATCGACACCGCGCTTCCGGCGGCGCAGGTCATGGCAACCGAGCTCGGAACCGACCTCTCCTCGGTCCAGCTCAGCCTCAGCCTGTTCCTTCTCGGCATGGCGGCGGGGCAGCTCTTCTACGGACCGCTATCGGACCGCTTCGGCCGCCGCCCGGTCCTCCTGTTCGCGCTCTTCCTCTATGTCGCCGCCTCGGCCGCGCTCGCGATCTCGCCCGGCATCGAGATGCTGGTGGCCGCGCGGCTGGTTCAGGGCCTCGCCGCGGCGGCAACCCAAGTGATCGCGCGCGCCGTCGTCCGCGACCGGCTCGACCGGGAGGACGCCTCGCACGTCCTGTCATACATATTTCTGGTCCTCGGCATCGCCCCGATCGTGGCCCCGGTAATCGGCGCCTGGCTGACCGAATCCGTGGGGTGGCGGTCGATCTTCGCGGTGATGCTCGCCTACGGGACGGCCGCACTGGCGATCCATTGGCGATGGCTGCCCGAGACCAACCAGGCGCCCGACCGTGGCGCGCTGGCGCCCCAACGGCTGATCGCGGCGTTCTCCCAGGTCGCGGGGAGCGGCCTGTTCTGGGCCTATGTCGGGTGCGGGGCGGCGGTGTTTGCCGCGCTGTTTGCCTTCATCGCCGGCGCGCCCGCCGCCTTCATCGTCCATCTCGGCGAGACGCCGGAGGCGTTCGGCTGGTTCTTCGCGCTGGTCATGGTCGGCAACCTGATCGGCTATCCCGTGGGCGCCCGCCTGGTCATCCGTTTGGGCATAAACCGGCTGCTGATGTGGGGCACGCTGGGCGGGCTCGCGTCGGGGCTCTCCATCGCGGGTCTCGCCCTCGGCGGCGTGTCCAGCCCCTGGGCGATCGCGGTGCCGGTCTTCGCCTATATGTTCGTCTTCGCGCTGATCCTGCCGCCGTCGACCGCGGGTGCGCTGTCGCCCTTTCCCCGGGTTGCCGGCGCGGCGTCGTCGTTGCTCGGCGTTGCCCAGTTCGGCTGCGGCGCACTCGCCGGCGCCGTCGTCGCCGCGCTCGACGACGGAACGCAGATGCCTCTGGCGATCGGGGTCGCGGCATCGTCGGTCGCCGGGCTCGCGGCCTTCGTCTGGGTCCGTGGACTCACCTCCGGCGGGCGTCGGCGCTAGGGGTGGAGCGACACGCAGATCGGCCTCTCGTCCCGGTTCCGCTCCCGCCCCAGGGTCTGGATCGCCTCCTCGGCATCGGCGAGCGCGAACTCGTGGGTGTGACCTACCTATATCGCTTCGATGGCACTTGAAAGGTCGTGGCGGGTCGCTTTCTCTCCTGTTCAAGTGG
>JAPPGP010000132.1 GCA_028821395.1 Defluviicoccus sp. | reverse complement strand
CGGCCGCGCAGGCCGCGGCGGCCAGCGCGCGGAGTCCCGCAAAGTCCTGTCGCACGATGGTTTCTCCCTCCTGGTTATCGGTTCCGTTAGCGAAACCTGCGTTCAGCGCCGACGATTGTCGGGCTTGCGCCGGACGCTTGTCAATCGAGGCGGGCGGCGCTTCAGCGGATGCCGCGCTGCTTGCGGATCGCGTCCCAGGCGGCGTTGATGCCGGCCATGCGCTCGTTGGCGATCTGGACGAAGTCTTCCGGCATGCCCTGCGCGGTCAGCCGGTCGGGGTGGTTCTCCCGCGTCAGCTTGAGCCAGGCCTGGCGCACCGTCTCGTCGTCGGCGTCGCGGTCGACGCCGAGCACGGCATAGGGGTCGGTCTTGCGGTCGCTCTCGTGGTTCGCCCGGATGCGCCGGAAGGTGGTCTCGTCGAAGCGGAAGATCGCGGCGACCCGCTCCAGATAGTCGAGCTCGGCGGGGTGCAGCACGCCGTCGGCATTGGCGATGTAGAACAGCGCGTCGAGCAGCTCCTCCAGCACCGCCGGGTTGGCGGCGAACATCGAGGCGACCTGGCGGGCATAGGGCTCGAAGCCGCGCGCGTCCTTGCGCGCCTGGTCGAACACGCGCCCGACATTCTTCATCTCTTCCGGGGGCACGTGGAAGATCCGGCGGAACGCGGCGATCTCGTCGCGCGTCACCCTGCCGTCGGCCTTGGCCATCTTGGCGCAGAGCGCGATCACCGCGATGGTGAAGGCGATCTCGCGGGTGGTGTCCCTGCCCTCCCCGGCTTCCTGGGAGGCGCGCATGCGGTCGACCGCGTGCCCGGCCACCCCGCCGATCAGCGCGCCGATCGGCCCGCCGAGGGCGAGCCCGGCGGCGGCGCCGATGATCTTCCCCCAGATGCCCGCCATTGTTCCCCCGCCCGGCAATCTACTGTCCCGCTACCTCAGTTCATAGGCGTGCCGTCGGACCGCCGCCAAGTTTCTCCGGCCGAGTCCTCCCCCACCACGTAATGTCCGGACTTGCCCCGGATCGCAGTCCGGGGCCTGTTCCGGGCATCTCTCTCCGCAAGGCTCGCCTATCGTCGGGGGAACGGGTGGAGGGCCGGAACGAGTCCGCTGCTGTCCACTGTCGGTCGGCTGGACCGGGTGCAAGGTGTTGATGCAGGCGGATTGCCGGTCCATCCGTCGGATTGGGACGCGGATTGCGGCACGGTTGCACCTGTCATCCTCGGCGGCCGGGAACCGCGCCGGACGACCGGCGCCGGCCACGGTCGGCCATCCGAAACCGCCTTGATTTCGTACCCGAACGAAGCAAAGTAAGGGGCTTTGGGGAGTCCCCGCGCGCGGCGGACGAGAATGGAAGGGTCTGCCTCATGGTCGTCGCCTCGGCGCCCCCGCCCCTGAACGGCGATGCGATACAAAGCATCGGACGGGTGCTCCCCTGGCTTGCCCGCGTGCCCGACCAACCGGACGGATCGGAGTTTGCCCTTGGCAATCCCGCGCCGACATCGGAGCGCGAGGCCGGGGAAGCGGCGGCCGCGTTGGAAGGCAAGCTGCGCAAGCGCCACGAATCCCTGTCTGCCGCATTTTCCGCGATGACCGGCAAGCTTCGGACCGAGATCCAGTCGGCCGCCCGCGATACGGTGATCGACCCCGACGGGGCGGGGGTCCAAGCGCTGGAAGAGGCGGAAGCGTATTTTCGCAGCGAACGCCGCGGGCTTCGCGACGTTCGAAGAGCACTGGAGGAATCCCGGTTGCCGTCGACTCACGGGCCGCGCGTATTCGACGAACTGGATCGCCTGGATCGCCTGTTCTTCGGGATCGTCCAGTGGTGCCAGGAAATTCGCTGGCTGGTGATGACGCATGACGGCGTGGCCTCGCCGACCACCGGCAAGACCTTCACAAGCGGTGCGGAGTTGGTGTCCTCGTTGACGACTCAGTGAACCGGTGAATGATCCCGCCCCGCCAATCCGGGCATTCGAACAACCGAGCCGACCGTTCCGGCAACAGGTGAAACGCCTGCCGCCGCGGATGAGGCGCGAGCTCGCGCTCGTCATCGACGAGTTGCTGACCGGTGCGCTGCCGCCGGGACGGCGATACGAGAAATCGAAATCCGGCAGAAACCTTCACTCCGTCCGGCTGAACAGGCAATACCGCTTCGTCTTCCTCGTCGGTGAAGACGGCAATGCAATACCGGTTGCCGTCGGGCCGCACGACGAAGCCTATCGCGTCACATGACGCCCAATTGCCGTTGCGGGCGCCGCCACAACCGGATTGCAGAATTACCAGAAATTGGCACACTCCGCCGCAAAGGAGGCTCTTCATGCCGCGCAACACCTCGGTTTCGCTCGGCGACCACTTCGTCGGCTTCATCGACGAGCGCGTCGCGTCGGGGCGGTACAGCTCGGCCAGCGACGTGGTCCGGGCCGGGCTGCGGCTGCTCGAAGAGCATGAAGCCCGGCTGGAGTCCCTGCGCGAGGCCCTGGCGGAAGGGGAACGTTCGGGCCCCGTATCCCCGTTCGATTTCGAGACCTTCATCGCCACCAGGAAATCCGGCTGAACGGAATGGATGTCGGGCGGCGGATCTGAAACGTTTCCCGATCGGCCCGCTTCCGCACGGCGCGGAGCGCGGCTATCCTGACGCCGCACGGGACGGAGCCTCGCGGCCTTGAGCGACACCATCGAGACCATCGCCGACCCGGCTGAGCTTCGCCGGCTGTGCCGGGAGGGGCTCTATGACGGGCCGACCTCGGGCCATGCGCCGGGCCATGTCCAGGCGAACATGGTGATCCTGCCGGCGGCCGATGCCGAGGACTTCGCCGCCTATTGCGAGCGCAACCCCCGCCCCTGCCCGGTGCTGGAGATCCTCGGCCGCGGCGAAGCGGTGCCGCACGCCACCGCGCCGGAGGCGGACATCCGCACCGACCTGCCGCGCTACCGCGTGTTCCGCAACGGCGAATGCGTCGCCGAGCCGCGAGACATCGCGGGCCTCTGGCGCGACGACCTGGTGACCTTCCTGCTCGGCTGCTCGTTCATCGCCGAGGACGCCTTGCAGGGCGCCGGGCTCGAGATCCGCCATATCGCCGAGACCGGCTACGTCTCGATGTACCGCACCGACCGGGAGACCGTCCCGGCCGGCCACTTCGCGGGACCGATGGTGGTCTCGATGCGCCCCTTCACGCCGGCGGACGCCGACCGCGCCGCCGAGATCACCGCCCGCTACCCGATGGCGCATGGCGGGCCGGTCCATCGCGGCGACCCCGGCGCGATCGGCATCGCCGACATCGCCCGGCCGGAATACGGCAAGCCGGTGACCATCGACGACGACCAGATCCCGGTGTTCTGGGCCTGCGGGGTGACGCCGCAGGAGGCGATCCTCAACGCGCGGCCCTCGC
>JAPPGP010000082.1 GCA_028821395.1 Defluviicoccus sp. | reverse complement strand
CGGGGGCGCCCCTCACCCCCGCCCCCCTTGCTGGGGGGGGGCATGCCCCCCCCCCCCCCCCCGGCGGGCCCCCCATTCCAGCGGGCCACCCAGGGCGGCGGGACGGGACGAGCCGGGGAGAGCCGAATGAAACGCTGCGCGATCATCGACGACTACCAGGGCTGCGCGCTCGGCATGGCGGACTGGGGGGCGCTCGCGCCGGACGTGGGGGTCGAGGCGTTCCGCGACCACGTCGCCTGCGAGGACGCGCTGGCCCGCCGCCTCGCGGGGTACGAGATCGTCTGCGCGATGCGCGAGCGCACCCCGTTCCCGCGCTCGCTGTTCGAGAAGCTGCCCAGGCTCCAGCTGCTGCTGACCAGCGGGATGCGCAACCTCTCGATCGACGGGGCGGCGGCCGCCGACCACGGGGTGACGGTGTGCGGCACGCCGTCGGTCGGCACGCCGACGGCCGAGCTCGCCTGGGGTCTCATCCTCGCGCTCGCGCGCAACATCCCCGCCGAGGACCGGGCGACGCGGGCGGGCGGCTGGCAGCACACGCTCGGCGTCGGTCTGGAGGGCAAGACGCTCGGCGTCATCGGGCTCGGGCGGCTCGGCGCCCGGGTGGCGCGGATCGGCCAGGCGTTCGGCATGGAGGTGATCGCCTGGAGCCAGAACCTGACCGATGAGCGCTGCCGCGAAATCGGCGTCGAGCTCGCCGGCAAGCAGGACCTGCTCGGGACCGCCGACGTGGTGACCGTCCACTTGCTGCTGAGCGCGCGCACGCGCGGGCTGCTCGGCGCCGCCGAGCTTGCGTTGCTCAAGCCCGGCGCCTTCCTGGTCAACACCTCGCGCGGGCCGATCGTCGACGAGGCGGCGCTGATAGACGCGCTCGAACGGCGCGCCATCGCGGGCGCCGGGCTCGACGTGTTCGACATCGAGCCGCTGCCGCAAGACCATCCCTTCCGCCGGCTCGACAATACCGTGATCACGCCGCATCTCGGCTACGTCTCGGCCGAGAACTACCGCTGCTACTTCCCCGCCATGGTCGAGGACATAAGGGCCTGGCTCGCCGGCACACCGGTCCGGGTGCTGGAGCTCTGACGCGAGGCGGGGACTTCGATACGCCCCGGTACATGATCGCCACGCCGTCGACCGCCCGTTGCGCCAACTCGCCCCCGACCAACCGGACGGCGCGCCGACAACGTCCGGGGCTCCCGCCCGCACATCCCTGCACCTTGTGCCGGTCAGTTACGGATCGGCTCTCCGGTCGCCGGGGGCAGGTTGCCGGGGTCGGACGTTCGCAGCCGGACGGCGGCGAGATTCGTTCACGACAAGCGGCAGGAAATCGACGGCGCCACGTGCGTTTCCGTTCAGCCCTCGCCGCCGCCGAAGCCACCGCCCATATCGCCGCCTCCGAATCCGCCGCCGATCCCGTCATGGCCGCCGTCCATGCCCACGCCATGCTCCATCGGCACGGGATCGCTGGCCGCGGCCCCCAGGACAAAGCCGCTCATCAGGGTCATGTCGGCGGCGTGCATCATGCGGCGTTCGCGCAAGACCCGTTCGGCGCGTTCGACCTCTTTCGGATCGTCG
Organism: Defluviicoccus sp.; assembly: GCA_028821395.1. GTDB lineage: Bacteria > Pseudomonadota > Alphaproteobacteria > MPNO01 > MPNO01 > MPNO01. The sequence goes on along the minus strand of JAPPGP010000082.1, from coordinate 1,862 downwards.
GACAGTTTCGCCGCCTCTGCCTCGGCCAGCTCGCGAAGCAGCCCCCGGTACTTTCGCCATAGCCGATGAATGCGCCAGACGGTCCAGACAATGACCGCCGCAATGGCCAGTCCAAGCACCGCCTGACCGGCGTCGAGCCGCACGATCAAGAACCAAGCCAGAACGATCAACACCGCTCCATCGATCAAACGACGTAGCATGCATTCCTCCCAACTTCGGCTGCTCTTTTCGACACTTCCCGGACGGCTTCCAACTCGGAAACAATCGTAAGTAAATCCATTCACCGGCGGAAGGATTTTTCTTTTCCGGGACCGGCCCCACTGACTGGCCGACAAACCGCCCGCCGTCGACAAATGACGGGAAGACGACGGCGCGGGCACTTCCGGGCGACCCGGAAAGCCTCTAGCCCGCATGTCTCAGTGCGCCGTGCAAAGGCGCCGACCCTCAGCGGGTGCGAATCCCGCCCGGCAACTGTCGCTCCGGCCGGTAGCAATCGGAGCGGTCGAAGGAGGTAACGACATCGGCTGAAGCACTTCGATGCGACGGGCCGCCTTGGGCGGCTCAGCGACCATGCGGGCCGCAACGCGAGTGAACGTCGAGCAGGCCTCGAAACGGGCAATGCGGAGGCCGACCCGCCTGAGAAACGGGGAAGGCTGTGATCGGTCGGGAAGCGGGCGACGCGAGCACCGACCGGCTCCGCCGGGGTAGTGGCGGCGGCACGCATGGAAGAGGGGGACGGTGGCAACACGGGAAGCCCTGTCGGTGGCGTGGCACGCGCCAACCGGAACCTCGTGAGGGGCAGGCCGGGCCGGCAGGGTGGCGGAGGGGCTTGTATTACCGGGGAAGCCGGGTAACGCCGGTGGAGGGAAGGAGCCCTGGTTCGAGAGCGATGCGGAAAGGAGAAAGGGCGTGACCACTGGCGAGAGCCTACCAGGGTCTGAAAAGGTCCGGCGACTCCAGACCGTGTTACATGCGAAAGCCAAGGAAGAACCCGACCGGCGTTTTCATGCGCTGATCGACAAGGTGTGGCGCGAGGACTTTCTCGCGGAAGCCTGGAGGCGGGTCCGCCGCAATGGCGGGGCCGCCGGGGTGGATGACGAGACGTTCGCGGACATTGAGTCGTTTGGCGTCGGGCGCTGGCTTGGGGAACTGGCGCGGGAGCTGAAGGATGGGGCGTATACACCGAGGCCGGTACGGCAGGTGCTGATCCCGAAGAAGCAGCCCGGCAAGGTCCGACCCTTGGGCATCCCCTGCATCCGGGACCGGGTGGCGCAGACATCGGCCCTGCTCGTGCTTGAGCCGACATTCGAAGCGGACCTGCAACCGGAACAACATGCCTACAGGCCGGGACGGAGCGCCCACGACGCGGTAAGGCGCGTCCACAGCCTGCTGAACACGGGGCACAACGAGGTGGTCGATTGCGACCTTTCCAACTACTTCGGCGAGATACCGCACGCCGAGCTTCTCAAGAGCTTCGCCCGGCGCATCAGCGACGGACGGATGCTCCGGCTCATCAAGGCGTGGCTGGAAATGCCGGTGGAGGAGGACGACGGGAAGGGCGGCAAGCGCCGTACGAACCGGGCGCGCAAGGAGCGGAAAGGCATCCCGCAGGGGGCGCCGATAAGCCCGCTGGCCAGTAACCTCTACATGCGGCGCTTCATACTGGGCTGGAAGACGTTGGGCCATGCCCGGCGCTTCCGTTCGGAGATCGTGAGCTACGCCGACGACCTCTGTGTGCTCGGCAAGGCCCCGGCGGCGGAGATGCTGGCGGCGGTCGAACGGCTCATGGAGGGTCTGAAGCTGGCGATCAACGAACGGAAAACCCGATGCCTGCGGTGCCCGGAGGAAGCGTTCGAGTTCCT
>JAPPGP010000059.1 GCA_028821395.1 Defluviicoccus sp. | reverse complement strand
GGATGCGGTCGAACGGCCCGTGCTCGGCCCAGCCGCGCGAGCCGTCGCCGTGGCGCAGCTCGATGTTGCCGTAGCCGAGCGCGTCCAGCCGGGCGCGGGCGCCCGAGGCGAGCTCCTCGATGATCTCGACCGAGCAGACCCTGGCGGCGAGCTCGGCCAGCAGCGCCGCCTGGTAGCCGAGCCCGGTGCCCACCTCGAGCACGACGTGCTCCGAGCGAACGTCGAGCAGGTCGGTCATCAGCGCGTTGATATAGGGCTGCGAGATGGTCTTGCCGCAGCCGATCGGCAGCGGCGAGTTGACATAGGCGAAGCCGCGCATCTCGACCGGCACGAATTCGTGGCGCGGCACCCGGCCGATCGCGTCCATGACCCGGGCGTCCAGCGCATCGCGGCCGATCCGGTCCGCGGTCAGGCGGACATGCTGGGCGATCTCGGCGACCATCCCGCTCCGCGCGCCGACAAAATGCACATCGTCCATGAAACGCCGCCCGCCGATTGCCCGGTGTCGCTCGCCACCTTACTCCGTCCGCCGCCGCCCGGAAATATTTGCCGAGGGATTCCCCGCCTGCGCCGCGCCGGTGGTAACGTAATTGTGAACACTCTGGCGGCGGGCGGCCGGAATCCCCATCTGTGCTGCGCAGGGAGACGCGAGATCGGTCATGGCGAGACGCACCGGAAATCTGCTTTTTCGCATTTTCACGTGGCTCGGCGCGCTGCTCGTCGCGGCCGGGGGCTTCGCGCTCGCTTACGAGATCTACCTTGCCGTCGGTGCCGGCGCCTGGCGCATAATCCCGGCCGGCCAGATCTGGTTCGAGCTCCACAATCCGAGCCTCAACCTCGCCCAGGCGATCGTCCAGCGCTATCTCCATCCCTTCCTCTGGGATCCGCTGATCGCGGGCTTCCTGCAATGGCCGCTCTGGGCAAGCCTGGGCGGCTTCGGAATCGCCCTGATGATCGTCTTCGGCAGGAGGAGGAGATAATGCCGTTCAAGCGCAAGCGCGACTGGGACCTGCCGGAATCGGCGGCGACCGACGAGACCCGCTACCTCGACCGCAGGCGGGTCCTGGCCGGGCTCGGCATCGGCGGGGCGATCCTGGCCGCGCCGGCGCTCTTCCGCATGGGCGGGGACGAGACGCCGGTGGCCGCACCGCCGGTCGAGACCGACCCGTCTTCCGGGCTCTACCCGGTGGCGCGCAACGCGGCCTATGCGGTCGAGCGCGCGCTGACGCCCGAGTCGGAGGCCACCACCTACAACAATTTCTACGAGTTCGGCTCGCACAAGAACATCCACCGCGCGGCGCAGGCCCTGCCGCTCCGGCCGTGGGAGATCCGCATCGACGGGATGGTGGAGAAGCCCTTCACCATCGGCTTCGACGAGCTGTTGAGGAAGATGCCGCTGGAGGAGCGGGTCTACCGCCACCGCTGCGTCGAGGCCTGGGCGATGACGGTGCCGTGGAGCGGCTTTGCGCTGAAATCGCTGGTCGATCTCGCGCGGCCGCTGGGATCGGCCAAGTATCTCGCGATGGAGACCTTCGAGAACCGCGAGGTCGCGCCCGGCCAGAACCAGCGCTGGTATCCCTGGCCCTATCTGGAGGGGCTCGCCATCGACGAGGCGACGCACGAGCTCGCCTTCGTCGCGACCGGGCTCTACGGCAAGCCGATGCCCAAGCAGAACGGCGCGCCGCTGCGCCTCGCCGTGCCGTGGAAATACGGCTTCAAGTCGGTCAAGTCGCTGGTCCGCTTCCGCTTCACGGAGCAGCGCCCGGTGAGCTTCTGGGAGGAGCTGCAAGGCAGGGAGTACGGGTTCTGGGCCAACGTCAACCCGAAAATCCCCCACCCGCGCTGGAGCCAGGCGACCGAGCGCCTGCTGGGCACCGGCAAGCGGGTGCCGACCCGGATCTATAACGGCTACGGCGAGTTCGTGGCCGGGCTCTACAGCGACCGCAAGAACGAGCGCCTGTTCATGTGAGCGGCGCGGGGACGGCGGCGGGGCGCGGGCCTTCCACATGGGCCTGGCGCTCGGCGACGGGGTGGGGGCCTGGCCGGAGCGTCGGCGCCGGCCTCGGCCTGCTCTCGTCCCGCCCCCTCACCCGCCGCCGGCGGCCTCGGCCTCAGGGGCGGGGCGGGTGGTGACGACCTCGTCGATGATGCCGAACGCTTTCGCGTCGTCCGGCGACAGGAAGCGGTCGCGCTCCATCGCCTCCTCGATGGTGCCGATGTCCTGGCCGGTGTGCTCCACATAGATCCGGTTGAGCCTCCCGCGCAGCGTCAGGATCTCGCGCGCGTGGATCTCGATGTCCGAGGCCTGGCCCTGGAACCCGCCCGAGGGCTGGTGCACCATGATCCGCGCATGCGGCAGCGAGTAGCGCTTGCCCTTGGCGCCGGCGGCCAGCAGCAGCGAGCCCATCGAGGCGGCCTGGCCGATGCAGACCGTCGAGATCTCCGGGCGGATGTACTGCATGGTGTCGTAGACCGCGAGCCCCGAGGTCACCAGCCCGCCCGGCGAGTTGACGTAGAACGCGATGTCCTTGGTCGGGTTCTCCGATTCGAGGTACAGCATCTGGGCGCAGATCAGCGAGGCCACCGCGTCGTCGACGCCGCCGATCAGGAAGATGATGCGCTCCTTCAACAGCCTGGAGAAGATGTCGTAGGCCCGCTCGCCGCGGTTGGTCCATCCGAGGGTCGCGCCTGGGCCCCCTCCAGCCGCCGGTTGGGTGGGTGAGAGGGCACGAACATGACGTGTCAAACAGATGTGCCTCGAAAAGGCTGAAGGAGCGCACCGAGTCACCTCGCCGCCACCCCACCCCAATAATCCCGCCGTTAAACGGGCAAAGCGCCGAAATTAAACGGGTTCCCGGCCGGTCCGGTACCGGGGGCCGGAAATCGGGACGGCCGCCCGGCGGCTCCCCTGGGCGGCCCGAGGGGCCGCCTCGCGATTCGGCTTGATACGCCGGCGCGGGAGGGCTAGCTTGAGGGTGGCGCCGGAAGCATACGCGATACTCTCATGCCTTCGGGCGAGCGCGGGGTTCGTGGCCCGCCCGGCGCCTCACTCCCCTCCTCCGATGCGCTCGAGGGTGCGCGCCGCGCGGCGCCGCCGCGGCGGGTCGACGCGGTGTAGGCTGACCACGTAGGTCTCCGCGCCGTCCCGGGTTGCCTTGTACACCGCCCGCCACACCCTGCCGTCGATCTCGACGAACCCGAGCGCGTGGTGCGGGCCGCTCCGGAACAGCTCCCCCCCGTCCAGGATGCGCTGCACCAGGGCGTAGTCGTCCGGCTTCAGGTCGGGATGCGCGCGGCGCCGCTTGGCCGCGGTCTCGGCGGAGAGGCGCACCGTGCGCGACCGTCCGCCGATCGCGGCGAGCACCCGGTTGGGCGCGACGGCCACCGCGAAATCGCCGTGCCGCGTGCCGTCGGCCGCGGTCTCCAGGAAGCCGCGGAA
>JAPPGP010000026.1 GCA_028821395.1 Defluviicoccus sp. | reverse complement strand
GGATCGGGCTCTCCCCGCCCGCCGGGGACGGGCTTGCGCAGGGTCTCGGGCCCGAGCCCGCGCCGGCCGGGGCGACGCGGACCATGGGCGGCGATGCGCTGCTGCTGGGCTCGTCCTTCTCGCTGGCCGGCGAGGCGCCGGGCGGCGGGTCGCTGGCGTTCTGGGGGCGCGGCGCGGCGAGCCGCTTCGACGGGCGCCAGGGCGGGCTCGCGGTCGACGGCGAGGCGACCGGCGCCATGCTGGGCACCGACTGGCGGCACGGGCGCTGGACGGCGGGGCTGGTGCTCGCGCACAGCCTGGGCGAGGGCGGCTACCGCGACGGCGCGGACGAGGCGGCGCGCGGCACGATCGAGGCGACATTGACCGGTCTCTATCCCTGGCTGCGCCATAAGCTGGGCGAGCGTCTGGAGGCCTGGGGCGCGGCGGGCTATGGCCGGGGCGGGCTGACCCTGGACCCGGCCGACGGGCCGGCGGTCGAGGCCGATCTCGCGCTGTGGATGGCGGCGGGCGGGCTGCGCGGCACGCTGCTCGAGCCGGGCGGGGGTCTGGCTCTGACCGGCAGGACCGATGTCATGATCGCCGGCGCCTCGACCGCGGCGGCGGGCTCGGGTGTCCACCGGCTGGCGGCGGTCGACGGCGAGGCGACCCGGCTGCGGCTCGGGCTGGAGGGGGCGCTGCCGGTCGACCTCGGCGAAGGCTCGCTGCTGACGCCGGGCTTCGAGCTCGGGGCGCGGCATGACGGCGGCGACGCGGAGACCGGGTTTGGCGCGGATATCGGGGCGAGCCTCGCCTGGACCGACGCGGCGAGCGGGTTGGCGGTGGAGCTGCGGGCGCGCGGGCTGCTGGCGCACGAGGCCGCGGGCTTCCGCGAGCGCGGGCTCTCGGGCGCGGTCTCCTGGCAGCCCGGGACGGCCGGGCGGGGGCCACGCCTCAGCCTCGCCCAGAGCCTCGGCGGCGGGTCCTCGGGCGGCGCCGGGGCGCTGCTCGGGCGCACCACGCTGGAGGGGCTCGGCGGCCAGGGCGGCGGCGAGCTGCGCAGCCGCCGGCTGGAGGCGCGGCTGGGCTACGGCTTCGCCGCCCTCGGCGACCGCTTCACCGCGACCCCGGAGGCCGGGCTCGCGCTGTCCAGCGCCGGGCGCCAATACAGTATCGGCTGGCGCCTCGCGCGCCGCCCCGGGCCCGGCACCGCCGAGCTCGCCCTCGAGGCGCGCCGCAGCGAGAGCGCCAACGCCCCGCCCACCCACCACGCCCGCGCCCGCCTCACCGCACGGTTCTGACCGGGGGCGCGCCCTCGATACGGCGCTACGCGCCTGCTCGGGATGAGGGCGGGGTCGGGCGGTCCAAGAATTCCCCCGCATCCCGAGCAGCGCCCGCGGGGCGCGTATCGAGGGCCGCCGGCCGGTAAAACCCCTGCGCCTCGACGAGGAACGCGCGGTTGAGCCGGGCGCGGTAGTTCTCCATCGCCGCGGTGGCGGCGAGCTCGACCAGCTGGGCCTCGGAGAAGTGCTTCGCCGCCTCCCCGTAGACCGTGTCCGGAACCTCGGCCGGCGTTGCGGTCATGCCCTCGGCGAAGGCGAAGGCGGCCTTCTCGGCGGCGACGAACAGGTCGCTGTCGCGCCAGGCGGCGACGGCGGCGATCTTCTCGTCGGTGCTTCCCGCGGCGCTGCTCCCGGCAGCGTTGGTGTCGATTCAGAACGGGCACTGGACGATCTGCGCGACGCGGACGCAGATCAGGTAGCGCAGATCGTCGGGCAGGGTGCCGCTGCGAGCCGGCGCCGCGCCGAGCACTTGCCCCGCCTTGAGGATCGGCGGGCAGCGCGCCTGGATTCCGGCGGTCGTCGTCGGCGCGCCCAGCGCGCGGGCGGCCCGGTCCATCGCCTCGCGCGCCTCCTCGGGCGCCTCGTCGCGGGCAAGCGGCTTCAGTCTCGGCATGGCGGTCCCCCTCGCGGATGGCGGGGAGGATGGTAGAGCCCGTGCGTTCCGGATGGAACCGCGCTCGTCCTAAGGCACGCCCCGCCTGTCCGCTATCGCCCGGCGGCGCGGCGGGCGATCGCCGCGACCGCCGCATGGGCGGACAGCACGGCGCCCTCCTGCCAGCCGGGCAGCGCGCTCGCCTGGTCGCCGGCGAAATGGACCGCGCCGTCCGGGCGTTGCAGCGCCGCCGGCGCCTCGTCCGCTTCCGGCCACGCCCCAAGCTGGAACGGAACGTTGCCCCAAGCCCGGCTGACGCCGGCCTCGATCTCGTCGGCGTAGCCGGGATGGACCCGTTCGCCCTGGGCGATCGCCGCCGCGAGCCGCGCCTCCGGGCGCATCCCCTGGAAGCGCAGCCCGGGCTTCCTGCCCCAGATATAGGCGCCCAGGATCACCCCCCTGTCGCGGTGGTAGCCGTAGGGCGGGTACCAGATCTGGGCGATGTCCTGGCCGGTCCAGGAGATGCCGCCATAGATCGCCAGATCGTCCTCCCAGAACCGCCGCCGCGTCTGGAAGGCGATCTTCACCGCGTTGCCGAAGGCAGCCGACGCGATCGCCGCCCGCGTCTCCGGGGCGAAGTCGCCGGCGATGTCCTTGAGCACCGGCGCCGGGACGGTGCAGATCGCGAAATCGGCTTCCAGCGCCGCCCGCGCGCCCGAGCGGGCGGCGCGGTGGACGATGCGCACCCCCCGGCCGGTCCTCTCGATCCGCTCGACGACGCGGCCGAAGCGGATGAGCCCGCCCACGCGCGCCTCGAACGCGCTCGCGATCGCATCCATGCCGCCGACGGGTTGCAGGAGGGTCGGGTTCTGGTTGAGCGACTCGGCGGTGCGCGGCCCGTGGCGCCAGAAGCGGCTCCGCAGCAGCTCCGCGAAATCCAGCCTGTCCTCCGGCTCGCCCCGCCTGAGCCCCGCATTCACCCGGCCACGATAGCCGCCGCGCGCGCTGCCCCGGTAGCGGCCGCCGTCGTCGAGATCGCCGTAATCGGCCAGCATCTCGACCAAGAGCTTCTTCTCGCCCGCGGTCAGTGCCGAGTCGAGCGAAGCCGCGCTGACCGCCTTGGCGAGCATCTCGGCGATATAGCCGCGGATGTCGCTGACCGCCCGGCGCGCCGTCACCGTCCGCCCGCCGAAGCGTTCGGGGTCGTGGTAGAGCGCCGCCCGGTTGTCGTTGGTGAAGACCTCGAGCTCGACGCCGAACGCCTTGCAGTAGGAGAGGACGGTCCGGTGGTGGTGGGGGATGCGCGCCGCGCCGAGATTGGCGTAGAGATGCGGCTCCTGCGAGAAGCGCACGCGCTGGCGGCTGCCGATCTCCTCGAGCGTATCGCCCGCCCGCACCGTCAGGTTGCGCCCGCCGGCGCGCCCGGCGGCTTCGAGGATCGTGCAGCGCCAGCCCGCCCGGGCGAGCTCGTAGGCCGCCGCCATGCCGGCGATGCCGGCGCCGAGGATGGCGACGCTCCTTCCCGCGCCCGAGCCCGGCGGCAGCTCGGGCG
>JAPPGP010000035.1 GCA_028821395.1 Defluviicoccus sp. | reverse complement strand
GCTTCGGCGTGCCGCAATCGGCGCTGCTGCACGACATGCTGATGGACATGATGGCCGAGCGCTGCGGCATCGACCCGCTCGAGTTCCGCCACATCAACGCGATCCGCGTCGGCGACGCGACGGCGACCGGCCAGGTGCTCAAGGCGAGCGCCGGCTTGGCCACCTGCCTGGAAGGGCTGAGGCCGCACTGGCGCAAGGCCCGCGCCGAGGCCGAGGCGTTCAACGCCGGCGCCTCCGGCGTGCTCAGGCGCGGCGTCGGCGTGGGGTGCATGTGGTATGGCTGCGGCAACACCTCGATGTCCAACCCGTCCACCATGCATATGGGGCTGTCGCGCGCCGGCGAGGTCACTCTCTATTCCGGCGCCCAGGATATCGGCCAGGGGACCAACACGACGATGGTGCAATGCGCCGCGGACGGACTCGGCATCGAGATGTCGCGCATTAACCTGGTCTGGGGCGATACCGAGCTGACCGCCGACGCCGGCAAGACCTCGGCCTCGCGCCAGGCCTATATCTCGGGCAACGCCGCGAAATTCGCCGGCGAAGATTTGCGGCGCCAGATCCTGCGCCTCGCCAATGTCGGCGACGATGCGACAATCGAGTTCGGCGAGGGCAGCCTGGTCGTGCGCGACGGCGAAGCGGTGCGCGAGGTCGACCTCGCGGCGTTGCCCCTGACCAGGGACAGCGACGTGCTGGTCGGCGAGGGGTTCTTCGATCCCCCCACCGTGCCGCTCGACGAGTTCGGCCAGGGCACGCCCTACGCCACCTACGCCTTCGCCGCCCACATGGCCGAGGTCGAGGTCGACGTGGCGCTGGGCACCGTGAAGGTGCGCCGCATGGTTGCCGCCCACGATGTCGGCAAGTCGCTCAACCCGCAGCAGGTCGAGGGCCAGATCGACGGCGGCGTGGCCCAGGGGCTCGGCCTCGCGCTGATGGAGGAATACGTCCCCGGCCGCACCGAGAACCTGCACGACTACCTGATCCCGACCGTGGGCGACATGCCGGAGATCGAGTATGTCGTGGTCGAGGATCCCGAGCCGACCGGCCCGTGGGGCGCCAAGGGGATCGGCGAGCCGACGCTGATCCCGACGCCGCCGGCGATCTTCGGCGCGATCCACCACGCGACCGGGGCCAGGCTCACCCGCGCGCCGGCGACGCCCGACCGGGTGCGCGCGGCGATCCTCGCCCAGAACGGGGGGCGGACGGGCTCATGACCGACGGCATCGTCACCTGCGACGCCTGCCCGGTGCTGTGCCGGATCCGCCCGGACAAGACCGGCGCCTGCGACCGCTACGGCAATTTCGACGGCAAGCTCACCCGCGTTGATCCCCTGCTGGTCACCCAGAAGGCGGTCGACGAGGCGGGCAAGCTGGTCCCCTTTCTCGAGGCGTCCGAGAGCTGGGACGGCTCGCTGGTCAACCGCGAGGCGCCGGTCTTCGTGACCGGCATCGGCGCCACCACCACCTATCCGGACTACAAGCCCGCCCCCTTCATCGTCTCTTCCGAGCATGAGGGGATCGACATGGTGACCGTCGTCTCCGAGGGCGTGTTCTCCTATTGCGGCGTCAAGGTGAAGATCGACACCGACCGCTATATCGGCCCGGAGCCGGCGGCGGTCAGGGTCGACGGCGAGCAGATCGGCCATGTGACCACGGCCGAGTACGGCTCGCAGATGCTCGCCATCGGCGGCGTGCGGCATCTCACGGGCGGCTCCAAGAAGGAAGGCAACGTCACCTGCAAGGCGATGCTGGAGCTCTGCAACAAGGAGCCCGTCGAGATGACCATCGACGGCGGCGCCCGGCTCACCGTCCAGGCCGGCGAGCCGCCGGTGATCGACGGGGTGATGGAAGAGCGCATGCGGGTCGGCTGCGGCTCGGCCACCATCGGCATCTTCGCCCCGCAATGGCACGGCCATGTCGACGAGGTGATCGTGGTCGACGACCACATCACCGGCGTCTTGACCGAGCACCAGTCGGGCAAGTTCCTCGACATGCCGGCGGCCGGCATAAGGGTGCGCGGCCGGCGCTCGACGCCCGGGCGCTACTTCCAGGTGGCCGACCACGGCAGCGGCTGGGGCGGCACCGACGTCACCGACCCGCTGGAGATCGTCGAGCGGATCGACGGCAAGACCGCTTGGCCCGGGCTCAAGCTGCTGATGGTGTCGACCACCGGCGAGGACGCGGCCTATTACGTGCTCGACGACGACCTCAAGCCGGCCGAGGACAGGATGCCGGCCGAGCTCCAGGTGGTGGTCGACCGCATCGGCGAGAACTGCGAGCCCGCGCTCTCCAGCGTGCTGTTCATGGGCGGGGCGGGGGGCTCGCTGCGCGCCGGCGTCACGGTGAACCCGGTCGGGCTCACCCGCTCGGTCAAGCGCCTGGCCACGCGCGTCACCTGCGGCGGCGCCCCGGTCTATGTCTGGCCGGGCGGCGGCATCACGCTGATGGTCGACGTCACCGCGATGCCCGACAACGCCTTCGGCTACGTGCCGACCCCGGCGCTGGTCGCGCCCATCGAGTTCGTCATGCCGCGCCAGGAGTTCCTCGATTTCGGCGGCTATGGCGACGAGGTGGTCGCGCTGGACGATGCGATGGAGCGCGGCCCGGTGCGCTCCGAGCCGCAGCGCCCGGAGAACCCCTGGCCGATGGAAGAGCAAGACGTTCCCGAAAGGGCCTGACATCCGCCTGCTGCCGGACGGGCGCAGGCTCCATCTCCAGCACGGGCCGATCGACCTGGTCGTCGGCGCTTCCGGCGCACAGACCGAGATCGAAGCCGCCTACCGGCAGATCGGGGCCGCGTTCCAGGACGTGCTGCGGCGCCTGGCCGACGAGCTCGCGCTGCTCAGAACCCCGCTCGGCGCCAGGCGCCCCGAGCCGGCGGGCCCGGTGGCGCGGCGCATGGTTGCCGCCTGCTGGCCGCATCGTGCGGTGTTCGTGACACCGATGGCCGCGGTCGCCGGCGCGGTGGCCGACGAGATGCTGGCGGCGCTGGTCGCCGGGCGGGCGCTGGAAACCGCCTATGTCAATAACGGCGGCGATATCGCCATCCACCTCGCCCCCGGCTCCGTGCTCGAGCTCGGTGTGGTCGCGCGGCTGGACGCGCCTTCCATCGACGCGACCGCGCGGCTCGCTCACGCGATGCCGGTGCGCGGCATCGCGACCAGCGGCTGGCGCGGGCGCAGCCGGTCCTTCGGCATCGCCGATTCGGCGACCGTGCTCGCCGCCGATGCCGCCGCCGCCGATGTCGCGGCGACGCTGATCGCCAACGAGGTCACGCTCGACGATCCCGCCATCGCGCGGCGTCCCGCCTCCGATCTCGACGACGACAGCGATCTCGGCGACCGCCCGGTCACCGTCGCGGTGGGACGCCTGTCGAAGCCGGCGGTGGACCAGGCGCTCGACCGCGGCGCGCGCTGCGCCCGGGCCATGCGGCGCGCTGGACAGATCGCCGCCGCGATGCTCGTATTGCGGGACCGACGCCGCACGATCGGCGATGCCGGCGCGCTTGCCCCGGGTTGAGGAGAGGCAGATGGACGATGCGAGGATCGCGGTCGAGACCGCGCCCGAGGGCGATTTCGGGCCGCTGGTGAAGGTGCGGAAGTTCGTCTTCCACGTCGAGGAGGTGCTGCACGAGTTCGGCCCGCCGGCGGAAACCCCGCAGCTCAAGGGCTATATCGCCGCGGTCGCCGCGAACCCCTATGCCGGGCGCTATGTCGAGGATCTGATGCCGCTGATGGCGGCGCTCAAGCCGCTCGGCCTCGCCATGGCGCAACGCCTGATGGACGTGCTCGGCGGGGCCGACCGGATCGTCGCCTACGGCAAGTCCGCCGTGGTCGGCGAGAACGGCGAGCTGGAGCACGCCGCGCTGTGGCACGAGCCGGGCGGCTACGGCATGCGCCAGCTGATGGAGAAATCGGCCGCCATCGTGCCGTCGACCAAGAAGGTCGCCGGGCCCGGCGCCACCGTCGACGTGCCGATCGCGCATGCCAACGCGGCCTATGTGCGGAGCCATTTCGACTCGATCGAGTGCAGCATCGCCGATGCGCCGCGTGCCAACGAGATCGTCTGGATCCAGTCGATGGCGACGGCGCCCCGGATCTACGACCGCGCCGGGGGCCTGCGCGACGCCGACACAAAGGGCGAGGACGGGCTGCGCTAGATCCCGGCGCTCAGACCCGCCGCCTCGATGCCGGCGACGGCGACGGTCTCGTCGTTGTCGGAGGTGTCGCCCGAGACCCCGACCGCGCCGACGATCTCGTCGCCGTCCTGGATCAGCACCCCGCCCGGCACCGGGACCAGCCGGCCTTGCGAGGCGCCGACCAGCGCGTTGACGAAATGCGGGCGTTCGGCCGCCATCTCGCCAAGCCGGCGCGACGACCGCCCCATGCCGACCGCGCCGGCCGCCTTGCCGGTGGCGATCTGCGGACGCAGCCCGGCGCCCGGCCCGTCCTCGCGCTTGAACGCCTTGAGGTGGCCGCCGTCGTCGACCACCGAGACGGTGAGCGGGTTGAGCCCCATCTCGCGGCCCTTCGCGAGCGATACGTCGACGATGGTCGCCGCCTGTTCCAGAGTGAGCCGTGCCATCCGCCTGCCTCCTTGCCGGGTCCAATCCGGCCGGCACGGTAGGCACTTGCCCCGGTCGAATAAAGCCTCGAGTCCGTGATAGGGTGCGGCAATTGCGGAGGAAGCATGAAACCGAGACAGTGCGGCGATGTCGGCATCTGGGCGGTGGGCGAGTGGACCGGGCCCTATCGCGACGCGCTTGAGATGTACCCCGACGCGACGCCGGAAATCGTCGAGCGCCACCGCCACTGTCTCGAGCCGGACTGCCTGGTCCCCGGCACCCGGCAGATGATCTTTGCCTTCCAGAGCTATCTGGTCAGGACGGGACGTTGCACGATCCTGATCGACACCTGCGTCGGCGAGGACAAGGAACGCCCGGACCGGCCCAACTGGCACCGCCAAAAATGGCCCTGGCTCGCCAACCTCAGGGCCGCCGGCGCCGAGCCCGCCGACATCGACTTCGTGCTCTGCACCCATCTCCATGTCGACCATGTGGGGTGGAACACCAAGCTGGAAGACGGGCGCTGGGTGCCGACCTTCCCCAACGCGACCTACCTGTTCGGCGATGTCGAGTACCGCCACTGGGAGGTCGCGGTGCGCGAGATCGAGTTCATGCGCCAGACCTTCGCCGACAGCGTGCTGCCGGTGGTCGAGGCCGGACGGGCGCAGTTCATCGACAGCGACTTCGAGATCGATACCGGGCTCAGCATCGAGGACACGCCGGGCCACACGCCGGGCCATGTCTGCCTCAACCTCGCGCGCGGCGGCGAGACGGCGGTGTTTTGCGGCGACCTCATGCACCACCCGCTCCAGGTGCCGGAGCCCCAGCTCTCGACCATCTTCTGCAGCGACGCCGAAGAATCGCGCCGCACCCGGACCGCCTTCGTCGAGCGCTACGCCGACACCGACACGGTGATCCTGCCGGCCCATTTCCCCGGCGCCTCGGCGGGCCGGATCAGGGCGGAGAACGGCTCGGCCCGCTTCGCCTTCTGCGCCGAATGAGCCCGCGGCGCACAGCCGTCGCCGGACTCGGCGCGGTCGGCATGCCGGTGGTGCGCGCGCTCGCCGCCGGCATCGACGGGCTGGAGCTTGCCGCTGTCTCGGCGCGCGACCTGGCGCGGGCGCGCGAGCGCATGGCAGGGGTGGCGCCCGGCATCCCGGTGGTGCCCGCAGCCGGGCTCGCCGACCGTGCCGACGTCATCGTCGAATGCGTGCCCAAGGCCGCCTTCGCCGAGGTCGCGGCATCCGTGATCGAGGCCGGGCGGATTCTGGTCACGGTGAGCGGGGCGGCGCTGCTGGTGCATGACGACCTGGTGCGCCGGGCGGGCGAGACCGGTGCCCGCATCGTGCTCGCTACCGGCGCGCTGCTCGGGCTGGATGCGGTGCGCGCCGCTGCCGAGGGCGAGATCGCCGAGATCCGCATGACCACTCGCAAGCCGCCGAAATCGCTGAAGGGCGCGCCCTACCTGGCAGAGCACGGCATCGACATCGAAAGCCTGAGCGGACCGCTCCGCGTCTTCGAGGGCACGGCGCGGGAAGGCGCGGCGGGCTTTCCGGCCAACGTCAACGTCGCCGCCGCGCTGGGGCTGGCCGGCATCGGCCCCGACCGCACCCGGCTCGAGATCTGGGCCGACCCCGGGCTGGAGCGCAACACCCACGAGATCGCCGTCGACGCCGACTCCGCCCGCCTCCACATGAAGATCGAGAACGTCCCGTCCGACGAGAACCCCGGCACCGGCAAGATCACCGCGCTCAGCGTCATCGCCGCGCTACGCGGGCTCGGCGCGCCGCTGCGGGTGGGGACGTAGCGTACCGGTTCAGTAGTTTCCGTTCACCGCCACCGCCCCCCACCGCGTCACGGCCGGACTTGTTCCGGCCATCCACGGGCGGTGCAGGGAGAGCCGCGTGCGGCCCGCCCCATCGCCATGCCTCCCCCACACGTCATGCCCGGACTTGTTCCGGGCATCCATGGGCGAGGCAGATGACGTCCGCCTGGCTGCGCCGAAGCCGGCGCGCGCGGTATCCAGGGCGTCGACGATCGGGTCCGGCAATCGTGCCGTCGCCTGCAGGGTCGTGGCGCTTCGCAAGCCGCGTGATTCCAAGAGCGCCGTCTTGCTCCAAGGCCGCATCTGCTGTCGATTTGCCCTCGGCACATTGCGTCGCTTGTCTATGCTGTGGCCGCGGTCACGCGGGACAATCGAGGAGGAGGGGCATGGAGTACCAGGCGCTGAAGTGGGAGGTCAGGGACAACCCGGAGCGGGCGGGGGAGAGCTGCATCGGGGTGGTGACGTTCAACCGGCCGGAGGCGCTGAATGCGGTCGACGTGCGCATGCGGGTGGAGCTCGACATCCTCTGCGACCAGATCCGCCACAACAGCCACGTCAAGGTGGTGGTGTTCACCGGCGAGGGGCGGGGGTTCTCCGCCGGCGGCGATCTGAAGACCGAGGCCGGGCCGCTCGGCGCGGGCGACGACCCCGATTTCGACATGGGGAATTTCGGCGCCTACAAGGAGCTCGCCCATCTCTTCTTCAACGACCTGCGCCACCAGGTGCTGCAGCGCGCCTTCAGGAAGATCGAGGATCTGCCGCAGATCACCATCGCCGCGATCAACGGGCCGGCCGTGGGCATCGGGCTCGAGATCTGCACACTCTGCGACCTCCGCATCGCTTCCGACCGGGCGAAGCTCGGCGAGGTCGCGGTGCCGGCCGGGTTCCTGCCGGAATCGGGGGGAGCGCGGAACCTGCCCAAGCTGGTCGGCGTGGGCAAGGCGCTGGAGATGATCCTGACCGGGCGCATCGTCGATGCCGGGGAGGCCGAGCGCATGGGGCTGGTCGAGCGCGTCGTGGCGCACGACGACCTGCTCGACGAGGTGATGGCGCTCGCCGGCCAGATCGCCAGCAACCCTTACCTCTCCGTCCGCTACGCCAAGGAGCTGGTCAAGATGTACTGGAACGCGAACCGCAGCGACGAGGGCTGGGAACGCGAGTTCCAGGCGATCCAGGAGATCACCCGCACCGGCGACTGCCGCGAGGGAATCCGCGCCTTTCTCGGCAAGCGCAAGGCGGATTACCGCGGGCCCTATTACGAGAACTGGCCCTACGGCGAGGGCGGCTGAGGGCGTGATCCCGGAACGCGTCAACCTCGCCGCCGAGGCCCTCGGCCGCCCGACCGAGGGCGGCCGCACCGCGCTGGTCTGGGACGGCGGGGCGCTCACCCATGCCGAGCTGCGCGACCGGGTGGGCCGCCTCGCCGGAACCTTCTCCGCCGCCGGAATCGGGCGCGGCTCGAAGGTGCTGCTCAGGATGCCCAACTGCGTCGAGTTCGCCGTGAGCTTTCTCGCGCTCGCGCGCATCGGCGCCGTCCCGGTGACGGTCAACTCGCTGCTCGGGCCGGACGAGGTGGGCTATGTGCTCGACCACAGCGGCGCCGGGGCGGCGGTGACGCTGGCGGACATCGCCGAGCCCGTGCTGGCCCGCAAGGACCGCATCCGCGTCCTCCTCTGGCGCGGGACGCATGACGGCGCCATCGGCCTCGACGACGAAGCGGGCGATCCGGTTCCGCCCGCCGATACCGCCGCCGACGAGCCCGCCTTCATGGTCTACACCTCGGGCACCACCGGCCGGCCCAAGGGGATCGTGCACGCCCATCGCTGGGCCGCGGCGCTCGGCGCGGCCAATTGCCGCCGCATCCCGCCCGAGCCGGGCGACGTGGCGCTCGCGACCGGCGAATGGAGCTTCATCAGCGCGCTCGGCCACAACCTGGTCTTCCCGCTGATGAACGGCGTGACCGGGGCGATCCTCGAGGGTCCGGCCCGGCCCGAACGCGTGCTGGCGGCGGTCGAGCGCTTCGGCGTCACCCTGCTGTATTCGGTGGCGACGGTCTATCGCCGCATCCTCGCGATCGAGGGGATCGAGGACCGCTTCGACCTCTCGTCGCTGCGCGGCTGCAGCGCCACCGGCGAAGCGCTGGAGGCCGCGACCTGGCAGGAATTCAGGCGCCGCGTCGGCTGCGACATCTGGGAGCATTACGGCGTCTCAGAGATGCAGATGGTGCTGGGGCAGGGACCAGGAGTTCCGATCAGGCCGGGGTCGATCGGCAAGCCGATCCAGGGGACGCGCGTCGCGGTGATGGACGAGGACTACCGCGAGCTGCCGCCGGGCGAGATCGGCCGCTTCCTGATCGGCGCCGACAGCCCCGGCTTCTTCCTCGGCTATCACCGCGACAAGGCGATGACCGCCCGGGCGATGCATGACGGCTGGTACCACACCGGCGACCTCGCCTGGCGCGACGCGGACGGCTATTACTGGATCGCCGGGCGCGAGGACGACTGCTTCAAGAGCCGCGGCATCTTCATCTCGCCCTACGAGATCGAGAACGCGCTGCGAGGACATCCGGCGGTGGCCGAGGCCTGCGTGGTGCCGCTGCCCGATCCCGAGATCGGCAACCGCATCCGCGCCGTAGTGGTCGCCCGCCACGGCCACGCCGATCCCGGCCTCGCCGACGCGCTGCGCGAGGATCTGCGCGCCCGCATCGCGCGCTACAAGGTGCCGCATGTGATCGAGCTGGCGGACGCGCTGCCGAAAAGCGCGGTCGGCAAGGTGCTCCGGCGCGAGGTGGCGGGCGGGTAGGGGCCGTTCCTCACCCTTCCGGGGGGTCGAAGTCCGACGGGAAGGGCGGGAGCGCCGCGAGCGCGTCGCGCACGAAGCCGCGGGCGAGAATCTCGTCCTGGCCGACCTCGCGCAGGGTCGGGTTCAGCGCGCGGAAATCGGCGAACTCCGCGTCCCAGTGAACGGCCGACATCTCGCCGTTGACCGCGAACCCCCCGTTGTCGCGTTCCTGGCGCCAGATCGCGGCGATCTCGTCGCCCGGCAGCTCAACAATGGCGTTGCCGCGGAACACCCGTTCGAACGCGGCCTCGTCCGCGTGCAGCGCGCGCGAGGCCCGGATCATGCCGCGCACGATGCGGACGAGGGTCTCTGGCGCTTCCGCCTCGAACGCCTCGGTGGTGGAGAGCACGCCGTGCGGCTGCACCGGGACGAGCCGCTTGAGCTCGGCGAAACCCAGCAGCGTGTGGAGCCTGTCGCCATGCTTCTCGCTCAGCGACAGCGCCTCCTCGACCCGGATCAGCGAGACGTCGATCGAGCCCGCGAGCAGCGCCTCGATGCGTTCCGGCGGCGGGCCGAGCGCGCGCCACTCGATCTTCTCCTCGGCGATGCCGAGCGCGCGCACGGTGAGCCGGGCCATGTGGTGGCTGAGCGCGCCGAACCCGTCGAGCGCCCAGGAACAGCCGCGCAGCTGCTCCGGCTCCGCGATCCGTTTCTGGACCACAAGGTTCTGCGCCAGCGCGCGGGCCATCGAGACGACGATGCGCACCGGTGCGCCGCCGGCGCGGGCGGCCAGTGCCGGACCGAGCCCGCCATAGGCGACGTCTACCCTTCCGTCCATCAGCGCCTCGATCGCCCGCACCCCGCCATGGACCGGAAGCCAGGTGGGCTCCAGCCCCTCGTCGCGCCACAGCCCGAGATCGGTCGCCGCCGCGCAGGACAGGTCGTCGACGCCGAAGGTTTCGCCGGAGCCGGCGGCGAGGCGGACGGGGGTCGGATCGGACATGCGAATCTCCTGAGGGACCGGTGCCTTCACTCGGCCGGGCGGCGGCGGACGAAGTGGAGGCTGGTGAGGGTCATGACAGCCTCGCCGTGCTGGTTGCGGGTCTCGTAGGCGATGCGGACCGCGTCGCGTCCGCCCGCTTGCCGCGCCGGCGAAACCTCGATGATTTCGGCGAGAACCTGCAGCGTGTCGCCGGCCCGCACCGGCTTGAGCCAGCGCAGCCGGTCGATACCGGGCGAGCCCATGCCGCAAGTCCGGAACGTCCCCGTGTCGACGAACAGTCCGAAGGTCAGAGCGGCGGTCTGGTAGCCCGGCGCGACAATGCCGCCGAACATGGATCTCGCCGCCGCCGCGGGGTCGGTGTGGTAGGGGAGGTTGGAGTAGTCCCTGGCGAAGGCGATGATCTCGGCCTCGGACAGCGTCTTCCGAGCGCTCTCGATCACCTGGCCGACATGAAAATCCTCGAAGAAGAGATCCCCGGTCACGCTTCCTCCTCCGCGATGGCGGCGAGCCCGTCGACCAGCGCCCGCACACCGTCGAGCCGGCGCGCCGCGGCCGACCAGTCGCGCCCGACGACCAGGCGGTGGTCGGGGCGCAACCTGGTTCGCCCGAGATCGTCCTGGATATGGCGGATCAGCCCGGCCGGATTGGCGAAGGCGTCGCCGCGGAAGGCGACGACCGCGCCCTTGGGTCCGGCGTCGAGCTTGTCTATGCCTGCGCGCCGGCATTGCTGCTTGATCGCCACCACGTGCAGCAGGGTCTCGACCTCGACGGGCAGCTTCCCGAAGCGGTCGATCAGCTCCGCCGCGAAGGCGTCGGTCTCCGCCCGGTCGGCGAGACGCGCGATGCGGCGGTAAAGCCCGAGCCGGACGTCGAGATCCGCGACATAGGAGGTGGGGATCAGCACCGGCAGGCCGATGGCGATCTGCGGCACCCAGTCGGAGGACGCGGCCTCGCCCGCGCCGCGCGCCTCGGCGACCGCCTCCTCCAGCATCTGCTGGTATAGCTCGACCCCGACTTCGCGAATATGGCCGGACTGCGCCTCGCCCAGCAAATTGCCCGCGCCGCGGATGTCGAGGTCGTGGCTGGCCAGCGAGAATCCGGCGCCCAGCGTGTCCAGCGTCCGCATCACTTCAAGACGCTTTCCCGCCGCTTCGGTCAGCGCCCGGTCGGGCGGCAAGGTGAGATAGCAATAACCGCGCAGCTTGGACCGCCCGATTCGGCCGCGGAGCTGGTAGAGCTGGGCGAGGCCGAAAAGATCGGCGCGGTGGACGACGAGCGTGTTGGCGCGCGGGATGTCGAGTCCCGATTCGACGATCTGGGTGCACAGCAGCACGTCGATGCGCCCCTCGTAGAAGGCGACCATCGTGTCCTCCAGCGCCTTCCCCGGCATGCGTCCATGGGCGATGGCGACGGTGACGTCGGGCACCAGCTCTTCCAGGCGTTTGGCGACTTCGTCGAGCTGGCCGATGCGCGGGCACACGTAAAAGCTCTGCCCGCCGCGAAAATGCTCGCGCATGATCGCCTCGCGGACGATGACGGGATCGAAGGGGAGCACGTAGGTCCGCACCGCCAGCCGGTCGACCGGCGGGGTGGCGATGGTGCTCATCTCGCGCACTCCGCTCAGCGCCATCTGGAGCGTGCGCGGGATCGGGGTCGCGGTCATGGTGAGCACGTGGACATTGGCCTTGAGCTGCTTCAGGCGTTCCTTGTGGGCGACGCCGAAATGCTGTTCCTCGTCGACCACCAGCAGCGCGAGGTTGCGGAACGCGATACCCTTGGCGAGCAGGGCGTGGGTGCCGATGACGATGTCGACGGTGCCGCCGGCGAGCCCCCGCTTGACGGCGGCGGCCTGCTTCGCCGGCACCAGCCGCGAGAGCTGGCCGATATTCACCGCGAGCCCGGCGAAGCGCTGGCCGAAGGTCACGAAATGCTGCCGCGCGAGCAACGTCGTCGGCACCACCACGGCGACCTGCCCGCCGGCATGGACGACGTTGAACGCCGCCCGGAGCGCGACCTCGGTCTTGCCGAAACCGACATCGCCGCAGATCAGCCGGTCCATCGGCTGTCCGGTGCCGAGATCGGCCATCGTGGCCGCGATCGCCTCGACCTGATCCTCGGTTTCGGTGAACGGGAAGCGCGCGCAGAACGCCTCGTAGAGCCCGGGCTCGGCGGCGATCCGCTCTACCGAATGAAGCTTGCGCCGGGCGGCGACGGCGATCAGCTGGTCCGCCATCTCCAGCAGCCGCCTGCGGAGTCGCGCCTTGCGCTGCTGCCAGGCCGCGCCGCCCAGCCGGTCGAGCACCGCCTCCGAATCGCCCGAGCCATAGCGCGACAGCACTTCGAGGCTCTCCACCGGGACGTAGAGGCGGTCGCCGCCGGAATAGGAGAGGCGCAGGCAGTCATGCGGCGCGCCCGCCGCGACGACGGTTTCCAGCCCCTCGTACCGGCCGATTCCGTGCTCCACATGGACCACCAAATCCTGCGGCGAGAGGTCGGAGGCATCGGCGATGAAGTTCTTGGCGCGCCGCCGGCGCGGTCGGGTCAGACGCTCGCCCAGAATGTCCTGCTCGCCGATGACAAGGAGGTCGGGGGTCTCGAAACCCTGCTCGATGCCGAGCACCGCGAGGGCGGCCGCACCTTGCGGCAGCGCCTCTACTTCCGGCCAGCTCGCCGCCGGGGCGAGGCCGGAGACGCCGTGCTCGGCGAGAAGCTGGCCCAGCCGATCGCGCGAGCCCGGCGACCAGGCCGCGACGACGACCCGGACGCCGTCGCGGCGGCGCGCATCCAGCGTGCTCTTCACGCGGTCGAACGGGTCGCCCGGCTCGCCTTCGGCCTCCGCCGCGGCGCCGGAGAAGGCGGGCGCGCGGCGGCCGCCGAAATCGGCGACCGAATCGAAGGCTCCGTGCGGCATGTCCGCGGGCGCGCCGTAGGGCTGAAAATAGCCCAGCTTGCGGCTCGCCAGCAGACCGTCCCACTCGGCCGCATCGAGATAGAGCCGGCCGGGCGGCAGGGGCCGGTAGGGCGGCGTGCGGTCGGTCCCCGCGCGCCCGTTCTCCAGATAGGCCCGCCTGGCGTCGTAGTAGTCGGCGATCATTTCGAGCCTGGCGTCTCGCGCCGCCTCGATTTGGTGTTCCAGGGTCACCATCGCATCGGGCAGGTAGTCGAGCAGAGTCTCCAGCCCGTCATGGAACAACGGCAGCCAGTGCTCCATGCCGATCTGTTTTTTTCCCTCGCTCACCGCCTGATAGAGCGGGTCGTCGGATACCGCGCCGAAGGATTCGCGATAGCCGGCGCGGAAGCGTCCGATCGAGGGCGCGTCGAGCGCGATTTCGCTGACCGGGCAGAGAGCGAGCCGATCCAGCGTCGCCGTGGTCCGCTGGGTTCCCGCGTCGAAGCTGCGGATCCCCTCCAGCGTGTCGCCGAACAGGTCGAGGCGGACCGGCTGGTCGGGGCCGGGCGGGAAGATGTCGACAATACCGCCGCGGATCGCGAACTCGCCGGCCTCGCGCACCGTGCTCGCGCGTTGGTAGCCGTTGCGCACCAGGAACCCGGTGAGCCGGTCGAGGTCGAGACCGTCCCCGGGCGCGGCCTCGAAGGAGGCGCCGCGCCAGACCGCGCGCGGCGGCAGGCGCTGCAGCGCGGCCGCGACGGTGGTGAGCACGACCGTCGGTCCGTCCGCTTGCCCCTCGGCGAGGCGCGACATGGTGTCCACCCGTTCGGCGACGATCTCGCTCATCGGCGAGACCCGGTCATAGGGCAGGCAATCCCAGGCCGGCAGCCGCAGGACCGGGAGGTCGGGCGCGAAGAAGGCGAGCCCCTCGGCAAGCCGGGCGAGCCGGGCATCGTCGCGCGCGATGTGCAGCACGCACGTGCCGCCGCCCGCGGCGATGCCCGCGACGATGCGCGCTTCCAGCGCCTCCGGCACGCCCGCGAGCAGCGTCCGCCTGGCGCCCGCGGCGGCGTCGATCCGGTCCAGCGGGGCGGCAGGCGGGCTCACAGCGCGCCCTTGTAGGCCTTGAGCATGGTCATCACGTCGGTGTCGAATTCGGCGGGGACGGGGCGCAGCCCGATCACCCAGCCCAGCAGCTCCGGGTCCGGCCGTTCCAGCAGCGCTTCCAGCGCATCGAGCTGCGCCGCGTCGAGGCGCGGGAGAACCGATTCGGCGAACCCGCCGATCACCAGGTCGCTCTCCTTGGTGCCCCGGCGCAGGCTGCGGAACAGGATGCGCTTGCGCCGGGCGTCGAGGTCTTGCGGCAATTCGAGGGCTCCCTCTGGCGGGAGACCTCTCGCACAGCCCCGCCGCCGGGGCAAGGGAGCCGGGCCGGGTTCGCTTGACGGCACCGCGCGGGCGCTGTCCGATGGCGCCTGCCACAGAACCGGGTTCGGCCGATGCGTCCGGAAATCCTGTTTCCCCTGTTCGCCGAGACCCGGTCGCTGCCCGGCGTCGGGCCGCGCATCGGCAAGGCGATCGAGCGGCTGGCAGGGCCGCGGCTCGTCGATCTGCTGTGGCACCTGCCGAACGGGGTGATCGACCGGCGATTCTCTCCGCAAATCGCCAACGCGCCGGACAAGGCGATCGTCACCGTCGCGGTCGAGATCGACCGTCACGTGCTCCCCTCCAGCCGGCGGGTGCCCTACCGCGTGGTGTGCCATGACGGGACCGGGGCGCTCGACCTGGTGTTCTTTAACGCGAGGCGCGAGTACCTGGAAACCGTCCTTCCGGTGGGCGAAAGACGCGTGGTGAGCGGCCGGGTCGAGCGCTGGCGGGACCGGCTCCAGATGACCCATCCCGACCATATCGGCCGCCCCGGCGAGCTCGACGCCTTCAAGCGGGTCGAGCCGGTCTATCCGCTGACCGCCGGGCTGACGGCCAAGCCGCTGGCGCGAATGGTTGCCGAGGCGGTGGGGCGCGCTCCCGAGCTGCCGGAATGGAACGACTCGGCCTGGATGGCGCGAAAGTCCTGGCCCGGCTGGCGCGAGGCGGTGCGGCTGGCGCATGCGCCGCAAGACCAGGCCTCGCTCGACCCCTACCACCCGGCGCGCGAGCGCCTCGCCTATGACGAGCTGCTCGCCAACCAGCTCGCGCTTGCCCTGGTACGCCGCCGCCGGCGCGCGCGCCCCGGCCGGCGGATCGCCGGCGATGGGGTTCTGCGGCGGCGCGCGCGGGAGACTCTCGGCTTCGCGCTGACCGCTGCGCAGGAAGCGGCGGTCGCCGAGATCGCCGCCGACATGGCCGCGCCCGAATGCATGATCCGGCTGCTCCAGGGCGATGTCGGCAGCGGCAAGACCGTGGTTGCCTTCCTCGCCATGCTGGCGGCGGTCGAGACCGGCGCGCAGGCCGCGCTTATGGCGCCCACCGAAGTCCTCGCGCGGCAGCATTTTGCGACTATCGAGCCGCTCGCCCGCGCGATCGATGTCCCGATGTCGCTGCTGACCGGGCGGGAGCGCGGCGGCAACCGGGGCCGCATTCTCGCCGGCCTGGCGGGTGGCGCGACGGCGCTCGCCATCGGCACCCACGCGCTGCAACAGAACGCGGTGGCCTTCGCCGACCTCGCGCTGGCGGTGATCGACGAGCAGCACCGTTTCGGCGTCGACCAGCGCGTCGCGCTTGCCGAAAAGGGGCGCGCGGTGGACATGCTGGTGATGACGGCGACGCCGATCCCGCGCACCCTGACGATGACTGCCTATGGCGACATCGACGTCTCCCGGCTGCACGAGAAGCCGCCCGGACGGCACCCGGTCGACACCAGGGTCCTGCCGGTCGACCGGTTGAGCGAGGTGATCGGACGGCTAAGGCGGGCGATCGACGGCGGCGCGCGCATCTACTGGGTGTGTCCCGTGGTCGAGGAGTCGGAGACCCTCGACCTGGCGGCGGCGACCGAGCGGCATGCCGCGCTGGAGACGCTATTCGGCGACCGGGTCGGGCTGCTGCACGGGCGCATGAAGGGGGCGGACAAGGACGCCGCGATGGCCCGATTCGCGGACGGCGAGATCGATATCCTGGTGGCGACCACGGTGATCGAGGTCGGGGTCGACGTTGCGGAAGCCTCGGTCGTGGTGGTGGAGCATGCCGAGCGTTTCGGGCTCGCCCAGCTTCACCAGCTTCGCGGGCGCGTCGGGCGCGGCGAGCGCGCCTCGTTCTGCCTGCTGCTCTATGGCGGCCCGCTGACCGAAACCGCGCGGGCGCGGCTCAACGTGATGCGCGAGACCGATGACGGCTTCCTGATCGCCGAGGAGGATCTGCGCCTGCGCGGCTCGGGGGAGCTGCTGGGCACCCGCCAGTCCGGGCTGCCCGAGTTCCGGCTGGCCGATCTCGCCCTCCATGCCGGGCTGATCGAGGTCGCGCGCGACGATGCGCGGCTGATCGTCGAACGCGACGCCGATCTCGCGACGCCGCGCGGCGCGGCGCTGAGAACCCTCCTTTACCTGTTCGAGAGGGACGCCGTGGTCAGGACGGCGCGCTCAGGATGATCCGCGCCTGCGCAGATCCTCGATCTCCGCCGTCCCCTCGTTTTCGTCGTAGGGGATGGTGGGGCGATCGCGCGCGGCGGGCGCGACCCGCTTGACCTCCCGCTCGTCCTCGCCGCGGCGGTCCTCCGGCGTCACGATGCCGCCCGAGACGACCATCTTGATCCCTTCCTCCACGGTCATGCTGAGCACGACCAGCTCCTTGCGCGGTATGAACAGGAGATAGCCCGAGGTCGGGTTGGGCGTGGTTGGCAGGAACACGTTGACCACCTCGTCCGCGGTCTGGTTCTGCACCTCGCCCAGAGTCTTGCCGGTGATGAAACCGAGCGCCCAGCTCCCGCGCCTGGGATACTCGAACAGCACCACCTGGCGGAACGCGTTCGATTGCTGGCGCAGCACGGTCTCGAAGATCTGCTTGGTGGCGCTGTAGACGCTGCGAATGACCGGCATGCGGGCGAGCAGATTCTCGCTCGTCCTGATCCAGATTCGCCCGATCGCACCCGCCGCCATCGCCCCGATCAATGTCAGCAGCACGAAGGCGATGATCAGCCCGAGGCCGGGGATGCCGAAGGGCAGGTAGGTTTCCGGGTTGTAGGCGGCGGGGATCAGCGGCGTGATCTTGCCGTCGATCCAGTTGACGATCAGCCAAGCGAGATAAAAGGTGATCGCGATGGGGGCGGTGACCAGAACCCCGGCGAAGAAATAGGCGCGGATGTGCCGCATGATGCGCAGCCGCATGCGGCGCCCACGGCGGCGTCGGCGCCGTCCGGTGCCCTCGCCAGGCTTCGGCTTTTCGCTCTGGTCCATGCTCGCCTTTCCGCTATCCCGCCACCGGGCTACCGAAACGCGACAATCCACATGTAATTCGGCGCTTCGTTCCTCGCCATGCCGGCCCGATCGTTAAATCGTATGTCGGGCGCCCGATTTCCATCCCCGCCGAGCAAAATACCGGAGAATCCCGGCTGACTCGGATCGATATGACGGCCCGGGACTGCCGGGGCGTCAGGCGACGTTCAGATAGTGGAGGCTGAACATCCCGTCCGGGTCGGTCCATGCCTGGACCGGCTCGTAGCGCGCCTCGCGGCACAGCTCCTGGAACTGCTCGATGCTGTACTTGTAGGAGTTTTCCGTATGGATCGTCTCGCCGGTCCTGAAATCGAAGCACCGTTCGCCGACCCGGGCGGTCTGGTCCCGCTCGCTCACCAGATGCATCTCGATCCGCCCGTGCTCGCGGTTGTAGACCGCGTCGTGGGAGAATGCGGACAGGTCGAAATCGCCGTCGAGCTCCCGGTTGATTCGGACCAGAAGGTTCTCGTTGAAGGCGGCGGTCACCCCCTCGCGGTCGTTATAGGCCGCGACCAGGGTCTCCTCGTCCTTCTTGAGATCGACGCCGATCAGCATCGATCCTCCGGGGCCGATGGTCTCGGCCGAGCGTTCGAGAAACCCGCGCGCCTCGTCCGGCGAGAAGTTGCCGATGGTCGATCCGGGGAAGAAACCCAGCCTGCGCCCGCCATTCCCGTTCTCCCGATCCATCGCGAGGGGCTGGGTGTAGTCCGCCCAGACGGCCTCCACGTCGAGCTCGGGGAATGCCTCGGCGAGCGCGCTCGTCGCGTCGATAAGGTGGTCCCTCGAGATGTCGATCGCGGTATAGGTCGCGGGTTCCTTCAGCCGGTCGAGCAGCAGCCTGACCTTGACGCTGGAGCCGCTGCCGAACTCGATGACGTGGCAGGCCGGGCCACTGAGTGCGGCGAACTCGCCGCCGTGGCGTTCGAGAAGCGCGATCTCGGTCCGGGTGGGGTAGTACTCGTCGAGCTCGCAGATTCGGTCGAACAGGGCCGAGCCCGTCTTGTCGTAGAAGAACTTGCAGGGGAGCGTCTTCCGTTCCCTGGACAGGTTCTCGATGACCTCGCTCTTGAAGTCGTCGGTTTCCGGCCCCTCGTCCCGGAACCGGATCCGTCCGCGCGTCTGGATTTCGTGCATCGCGGCCGGAAACTAGTCGGCGGCCTTTCGCGGCGCAAGCCGGGCTAGGTCGCCATCACCGCGACCGTGCAGCCGACCGCGAAGTCGGGGATCGGATCGTAATGCCAGATCTCGCCCGCTGCGCCGTCGGCCGCGCCGGCCACCGCGATGAAGGTGCGGATCTCGAACCCGCCCTGGCCGGCCTCGCGATAGGTGTCGGTGTCGCTGTAGGCGAGCAGGGCGTCCCGGTCGTTGGCCGCGAAGCGGTCGAGGAAGGCGCGGTCCCACGCCTCGTTGATCTTTCCCGAATCCGGCGTCGCCGGCCAGTGCGAGATCCCGCCCGTGCCGATCATGGCGATGCGCTCGGGCACCGCGTCGCAGGCGCGCCGCAGCGCCCGGCCGAAGGCCCAGGCGCGATGGACCGGGGTGAGCGGCGGTCCCTGGCAGTTGATGTTCGCCGGCACCACGGCCAGGTCGTAGCCCGGCGTGAGGAAATGCAGCGGCACCATGATCCCGTGGTCGAACTTCCATTCCTCGGCGTAGGAGACGTCGACCTCCTCCAGCACCTCGGCGATCAGCCGGCGCGACAGGTCGGCGTCGCCGGGGATCGCGGTGCGCGGGATGGCGAGCCAGTCCGGGTCCTCGATCGGCCCCTCGTAGCCGTCCGCCATGCCGATGCAATAGGCCGGCATGTTGTCCATGAAGAAGTTGGCGAAGTGCTCGGCGCCGACCACCAGCAGGGCGTCCGGCTCGGCGACCTCGATGGCACGGCGCATCCGTTCGAAGGCGGCATGCAGGCGGGCCAGCCTGTCCGGCGCCACCCGGTCGGCGCGCCCGGTGATGCCCGGGGCGTGGCTGCAGGCGCCGGCGAAGACCAGGCTCATCGGCCCATCTCCCCGCCGACCATCGCGTAGAGCCCGGCCCGCACCGGGCCGTGGCGCCGCACGCCCTCGCGCATCGCCTCCAGGTAGTCGTTCCACGGATAGCCGCGCAGCGCCGCGTAATGCATCAGCAGCTGGCCGTTCACGCCGAGCACGTAGAGCAGTCCGATATCCGGCTCGCGCACCGCCCGGCTCTCCTCCTCGGTCATCGGGTATTCCTCCAGCAGCGCCTCGAAGTCGTCCTCGTAGCGCTGCCGCGTATGGGGGTCGCGGTTGAGCTGGTAGATCAGCTTCTGCACCTGGTAGAGGCTCACAACACGCCGCGCTCCCTCAGCTCCTCGATCTCGTCCTTGCCGTAGCCCAGCCCGGCGAGGATGGACTCGGTGTGCTCGCCCATCTCCGGGCAGGCATTGCGCAGCCGCCATGGCGTGCGATGGAACCGGACCGGCTGGCCGACCAGCTCGATGCGGCCGCGGGTCGGGTGTTCGACCGGCGCCGCCATGCCGATATGCTCGACCTGCGGGTCGGCGAAGGTCGCGTCCAGGCTGTAGACCGGGCCCGAGGGCACGCCCGCGCCGTTCAGCCGCTCGACCCATTCCGCCGTCGAACGGGTGCGCGTGACCGCGCCGATGGCATCGCTGAGCGCGGCGCGGTTGGTGCCGCGCGCGGGTCCGTCGGCGAATCGCGGATCGTCGAGCAGCTCTTCGGTGCCGAGCGCTTCGCAGAGCCTGGCGAACATCGTGTCCCCCGACGCCGCGATGTTGATGTAGCCGTCGCCGGTCTCGAACATCCCGGTCGGCATGTAGAGCGGGTGGTCGTTGCCCGCCTGCGGCGCGACCTCGCGGTCGACGGTCCAGCGCGCGGCCTGGAAGTCCATCACCGCGATCTGGGCCGCGAGCAGCGAGGAATCGACCCACTGGCCCTCGCCCGAGACCTCGCGTTCGAGCAGGGCGGCGAGGATTCCCATGGCGCAGTAGAGCCCCGCGGTGATGTCGGCGATCGCGGTTCCGGCCCGTACCGGGCCGTGGTCCGGAAGCCCGGTGACCGACATCAGCCCGCCCATGCCCTGGGCCACCTGGTCGAAGCCGGGCCGGTCGGCATAGGGGCCGTCCTGGCCGAAACCCGAGATGCTGCCCAGCACGATGCGCGGGTTGACCGATTTCAGCGCGTCGTAGGCGATACCGAGGCGGTCCTTGACCCGAGGGCGGTAGTTCTCCACCACCACGTCGGCGCTCGCCACCAGCTTCAGGAAGATGTCCCGGCCTTCCGGCGCCTTCAGGTTCAGCGTCATCGACCGCTTGTTGCGGTGCAGGTTCTGGAAATCGGACGACTGGCGTCCGCCATTGTCGCCGTCTCCCGCGGGATCGGGCATTTCGACCTTGACCACGTTCGCGCCCCAGTCGGCGAGCTGGCGCACGCAGGTCGGCCCCGACCGGGCGCGGGTCAGGTCGAGCACCTTGAAGCGCGACAGGGGGAGGGGGGCATCCGTCATGACGCCCGATTGTAGTTCAGCCGGTTCCCGGGCGTCGAGTTGGCTCCACCGCGTGTGGGCGATCCGTGGAATCCTTTGACCACCATGGGCCGGAATCGGTTTGAATTCCCGCGTCCGGCGCCCTATCTTCCGCGATGGAGGCTCGGCCCCTTGAGAAGCTCACCGGCTCAGAACGTCTGGGAGTGGAGCTTGGGGCGTTGCCTCCTTCTTCATGGGCGTGGCCTGGCCTCATACGGGTCCGGAACATAGGTGATGCCGTAAGTATCGAATGCTTGGCCGCCCCGTCGCCCTTGACCGCGAAACTGGAGGCCGGCCAAGTCTTTCCCGAACATTCGGGTTATTTCGTCTCGGGACCCAGCGTTCATACCGCGACCCGGCAGCCGAAATCCCCAGTTGATGCAGTAGACGCAAAGATCCGCCGCCTGTACGGCCGCGCTCATGTCCGATGAAACGAAGAACGGCGAGGGCACGATCCAGGCTGTCCGCTGCCGGCCCGTGGCGGTCCTCGTGAAATACGCCTCCATCCTTGTGACAAGTCTGCGATCTTCGCGTTTGTCGGTCTCGTCCATGACCAGGATGCCGTGCTCGCGCTTCCCTTCCAGGAAGTAGAAAAACCTCTCCAGGAAAAAGACCACGTCCTTTCTCAGATAGTTGTCAAAGCGATAAGCCCGAGGCTTCACGACCCCGCGGGGAACCGCCGACGCCATCACGACCGCTTGATGCCGTCTCAATAGGCCGAAAGTCTCCCGCGCCATGCGCAGACAGGCTTGGCCGTAAGCCGTAAATTCTTCCCGGCGTTGTCCGACGCGTCCGCGACCTTTTTCCAGGAACGATCCACAAAGTCTCCGTCTTTCGTTGTCGCGAAGCAGATCGCCCTGATGCGCGAACCTGAAGCGCTTCCTGTCGACGAGTGTGGACCCCTTGATCTCCTTTCCATACGCGTCCAGCCGGGTTCCGAAACAATCGGCTTCGAGGCGCTGCACGTCCTGCACGAAAGGCCAAAGCCGGCTGACGTGGATCGCAAACCCGCCACGAACCTCGTAAGGCGTGGTCTTGTGGTCGTGTCCGCTTTCGTCGATGAAGAACAACCACGCCATCCTGTACCCCTACTCGACCTCGGCCCCCGAATTTGCGCTCAATCCTCCTCCCGCAGGATCTCCCGCTGGGTGCGGCCCCTGTACTCGGTGCGCAATAGGCCGCGGCGTTGCAGCTCGGGGACGACGAGGTCGACGAACTCCTCGATCGCGCCCGGGCTGTGGGTGGGGGACAGCATGAAGCCGTCGCCGCCCACCTCGTCGAGAAAGGCCTCCATCCGGTCGGCGAGGCTCTTGGGCGTGCCGACGAATTGCGGCAGACCGACGCTTTGCCCGTGCCGCGCGGCGACTTCGGCCACCGTCATCGGCGTTCCGTCGGGCTTGCGGAAGCGGGTGCGGAAGCGGTGGAACTCGGGCTCCGGGCGGTCCGCCATGATCGCATCGGGCGGGATCTTCGCGAGGTCGAAGTCGAGATGGGCCGACAGGATCGCCATGCCGCCCTCGACCGGCACCAGGGCGTTGTGCTCCTCCTGGCGCTCGCGCGCCTGCGAGTCCGTCTCGCCGACGATGGGCTGCATCCCGTAGAGGATCTTGCATTCGTCCGGGTCGCGGCCGAGCTCCGACATCCGCCCCTTGATCGAGGCGTAGTAGGCGGCCGCGTCCGGCGCCCGGGGCTGGATCGCGAAGATCGCATCGGCGTAGCGCGCCGCGAAGTCCTGGCCCTTGGGCGAGGTTCCCGCCTGCAGGATCGCCGGGCCCCTCTGTGGCGAAGCCGTGACGTTGAGGGGACCGCGCGAGGCGAAGAACCGGCCTTCGTATTCGATGCGCCGCACCTTGCCGGGGTCGGCGAACACCGCCGACTCGCGGTCCATCACCACGGCGTCCGGGTCCCAGGAATCCCAGAGCCTGCGGCACACCTCGATGAACTCGTGCGCCCGGTCGTAGCGGGCCTCCGCCGGCTGGCGCTCCTCGCCGTAATTCGCCGCCTGGTTGCTGTTGAGCGAGGTGACCACGTTCCACCCGGCCCGGCCGCGCGTCAGGTGGTCGAGCGTCGCCCACAGCCTCGCGGCGTAGAACGGGTGCGCATGGCTCACCGAGAAGGTGGAGGCGACGCCGATATGCTTGGTCACCGCGGCGATGAAGGACAGGAGCGGGATCGGGTCGTGCTCCGGCGCCTGGGCGGCCGAGCGCAGGGAGGGGCCGAGGCTGCCGGTATAGGTGTCGGCGATGTAGTTGAGGTCGGCGAAGAACACGGTGTCGAAGCAGCCGCGCTCGCAGACCCGGGCGATGTGCTGGTAGAGCTCCGGCCGGTCCCAGGCATAGCCCGCCTCGGCGGTCTTCGGGTGCCGCCACATCGCGACGCTGTGATAGGTCGGCCCGTGCACCAGGAACTGGGCCAGGTGCATTTTCTTCTTCTTCGCCATCGCGGCGGAGTTTGCGGCCTGCGGGAGACGGCGGCAAGCTATCCCGCCACCCGGCGCCGCACCGTCGCGAAGGTGGCGAGCGCGGCCAGCGAAAGCATGCCGGCGATCAGGAAGACGAGCCGCGGCTCCCCGGAATCCAGGATCCAGCCGAACACCAGCGGCATCGCCGCCGTGCCGACATGCCCGCCGGTGGAGACGAAGGCGAACACCTTGCCGTGCGCCCCCGCCGGCGTCGCCGCATACACCATCAGGTCGCGCGTCCCCTGCACGATGCCGCGCAGCATCCCGGTCAGCGTGAGCAGGGCGACGATCGCGGCCACCGGCAGTGAGACCTGGCCGAGCGCGATCAACAGCGCGCCGGCGCCGATCAGCCCGATCGCGGCGATGACGCCGCGCGCGCCGATGCGGTCGGCGAGCACGCCGCCGGCAAGCGTTCCGACCGCCGCCCCGATGACGAATCCGGTGAGCGCGCCGTTCGCGGTGGCGAGAGGGACGGCGTACATCTCGACCAGGGCCGAGGGCGAGAAGACGCGGACGCCGACGAAGGCGGTATTGAGGATGACGAAGAACAGGAAGCAGAGCACGATCGGCGCCGTGAGCAGCAGCGCCGCGCCGGCCCTGATTCCGGTTGCGGCGCCAAGCGGGTTGGCGACGGCGCCTTCCGGCCCGGCTGTTCCGCCGCGCAGCAAGTGTCCGAACGGGATCAGGACCAGCGCCGCCGCGACCCCCGCGAGCCCGACCAGCAGGAAGGCCCCGCGCCAGTCCCACAGCGCGGCGAGCCCGACCATCAGCGCGGGTGCGGCGGCGGTGCCGATATGGCCTGAGAAGGAGTGCAGGGTATAGGCGCGTCCCAGCCTTCCCTCCGGTACCGCGCGCGACAGGATCGCGTAATCGGCGGGATGGTAGACCGAATGCGCGAGCCCGGCGACGGCGATGGCCAGCAGCAGCGTCCAGTACGACGCGGTCGCTGCGACCGCGGCGATCGCCGCGCCCTGGACGACGAGCCCGCCGATCAGCACCCTGGCGCCGCCGATCCGGTCGACCACGAACCCCATCGGGACCTGGCCCGCGACGGCGGCGATGCTGAACACGCTGACCAGCAATCCGAGCGCGGTGTAGCTGACGTCGAGATCGACCGCCAGCAGCGGGAACAGCGGCGGCAGAGCGAGCTGGTAGATGTGGCTGATGAAATGGGCGGCGCCGACCAGCGAGATCACGCGGACCGAATGGCCCATCCCTGCCGCCTCAATGCTCATCGGGCGTACCGCCCCTTGACCGTGGAGAACGTCAGCAGCGCGAGCGCGACGAAGGCCGCGGCAAACCAGAAGATCATTCGCGGATCGAAATTGTCCAGCATCCAGCCGAACAGCACCGGAACCAGGCCGCCCGCCAAATTGGCGCCGCTGGAGGCGAACCCCATCGCGCGGCCCATCGCGCCGTCGGGGGTGACCGACTGGAGCAGCAGATCGCGCGAGGGCATCAGGAAGCCGAGCGCGAAGCCCACCGCCGCGAGCGTCGCGGTCAGCAGGACGAGCGGCATCGGCACCGCCCCCACCAGGACGATCAGCAGCGCCGCCGGGCCGAGCGTCATGACGGCGGTGCCGATGCGCGGGCCCACCCGGTCGGCGTAATCCGCGCCTGCGAGCGTGCCGATGGCGCTCCCCACCACCAGCCCGAACAGCGCCGCGTTGACCGCCGCGAGCGGAGTCTGGAACAGCCGGTCGAGCGCCGCCACGGTAAAGGTCCGGAGCCCGCCCGAGCCAGCCATCTGGAGCACGAAGAAGGCGAAGCACATCAGGATCGGCGCGCTCATCAGGAAGCGCAGCCCCGCCTTCGCGCCCACCGGCGCAGGCGCCTCGTCCGCCGCCTTCTGCCGCCCGTCCTCGCGCAACAGGTCGCGGTAGAAGAACAGCGCCAGGGCGACGAGGATTCCGATCGCGCCGATCGCGACATAGGCCGCGCGCCAGTGCCAGAGCGTCGCCACCGTCACCATGAAAACCGGGGCGATGGCGAAGCCGAGATTGCCGGTAAAGGCGTGGATGCCGTATGCCCGTCCGAGCCGGCCCCGATCCACCGTCGCGGTCAGGATGGCGTAGTCGGCGGGGTGGTAGACGGTGTGTGCGAGCCCCGCGAGCGCCATCAGGACCAGGATCTGCCAGTACGAATCGACGAAGCCGATCATGGCGACAGCCGCGCCCTGGAGCGCCATGCCGGCGATCAGCAGACGCCGCCCGCCGAGCCAGTCGACCAGGAACCCGACCGGCAGCTGGCCGAACCCGGCGACCAGCCCGAACACGGAGAGCGCGAGCCCGAGGTCGGTGTAGCTCAGCCCGAGCGCGGCCTTGAGCAGCGGAAACAGCGTCGGCAGCACCAGGAAATAGGCGTGGCTCAACATATGGGGCACGCAGACCAGCGCGATCACCTTGGCGTCGCGGGAGACTGCGGCATCCAGGGTTGCCATGGCGCTCCTGTCGCGGCTTCGGGGCTTCGGCGGCGAGAATACGCCGCCCGTCCGGCCGGGGTCACGCGCCTGTCCCGGCGGCGGGAAAACCGTTGCGCCGCCCCGGGGCAATGGCGAGGATGGCCGCCACCCCGACCAGGCGAGGCCGCGCCCGATGAAGTTCTCGTTTTTCATGATGCCCGTCCACCACCCGCGGGAGAACCCGACGCTCGCCTTCGAGCGCGACATCGGGCTGATCCATCTCGCCGACGAGCTGGACTACGACGAGTTCTTCATCGGCGAGCATCACTCGGGCGGGTGGGAGACCATGCCGGCGCCCGAGATGGCGCTCGCCATGGCGGCGGCGAGCGCGCATCGCATCCGCCTCGGCACCTCGGTGATCAGCCTGCCCTTCCACCACCCGTTCCACGTCGCCGAGCGGATGGCGTTTCTCGACCACCTGACCCGCGGGCGGGCGATCCTCGGCGTCGGGCCGTGCAACCTGGCGACCGACAAGAAGCTGTTCTCGATCACCGACGACCGGCTCTACCCGATGATGTACGAGGCGATCGACGTGATCGTGAGGCTGCTCGAGTCCAGCGAGCCGTTCAGCCATCGGGGCGAGTTCTGGTCGTTCGACGAATTGCGCCTGCAACTCCTCTCATACCAGCAGCCGCGCATGCCGCTCGCCATCGCGACCTCCGGCACGAGGGCCAATCTGGAGCTCGCCGGACGGCACGACATGCTGCTGCTCCAGCCGGTCGGCAAGAACCTCGCCGCGCATTACGGCGACGCGAAGTCGCAATGGGCACGGGTCGAGGCCGGCGCCACCGCCGCCGGGCGGACCGCCGACCGCGGCAACTGGCGGCTCGCCACCGCGATCCACCTCGCCGAGACAAGCGACCGTGCCTGGGACGAGGCAAGCGAAGGAATCATGTCCGAGGCGGAATACTTCTCCGCCATCGGCCTCAAGCCGGCCTACGAGGAATTCCCCGGCCAGCCCTTCGAGCGGTTCACGCCCGAATCCTGCGTCGAGCGGCGCGACTTCGTGGTCGGCACGCCGGACGACATGATCGCCTGGATCGAACGCAAGCAGGCGGAGACCGGCGGGTTCGGCGGGGTGATGCTGACCACCCACGAGTGGACCGACCACGAGAAGTACCGCCGCACGCTCGACATGGTCGCGCGCTACGTGATGCCGCATTTCCGCCGCAGCAACCGGATCCTGCACGAGGAGTGGGACGACATCCAGAGACAGGTCCGCGACGACGGCAAGGTCGTGCTCGACCCCGCCCGGCCCAGCAACCTCGCCACCGTCGCGCGCTGAGGGCCGGCCGATGACGATCGACATCTACACCCACATCTTCCCCGGCGATTTCTACCGCCACATGTCGAAGGCCGCCCCACGGCTGGACAACATCGGCAAGCGGATGCAGCAGGTGAAGATGATCCACGACCTCGACATCCGCTTCCGGCTGATGGACGAGTTCGGCGAGTACGGCCAGGTGATCTCGCTCCCCAACCCGCCGCTCGAGGACACCACCGACCCGACAACCGGAGCCGAGCTTGCCCGCATCGCCAACGACGCGATGGCCGAGCTGGTGCGCCGCCACCCCGACCGCTTCGTCACCTTCATCGCCGCGCTCGCCATGCACGACATGGACCGGACGATGGACGAGCTGCACCGCGCTATCCGCGACCTCGGCGCGCGCGGCGTCCAGATCTTCACCAACGTGGGAGGAAGACCGCTCGACGAGCCCGATTTCCAGCCTTTGTTCGCGGCGATGGCGGAGTACGACCTGCCGATCTGGATGCACCCGGCGCGGGCCGCGGACATGCCCGACTACAAGGGAGAGGAGCGCTCGCGATTCGAGATGTGGTGGTGTTTCGGCTGGCCCTACGAGACCTCGGTGGCGATGGCGCGGCTGGTGTTCTCCGGTCTGTTCGACCGCCACCCGGGGATCAAGATCATCACCCACCACATGGGCGGCATGATCCCGTTCTTCGACGGTCGCATCGGGCCCGGCATGGCGGTGCTCGGCCAGCGCACCACCGACGAGGACCATTCGCAGGTCCTGTCGTCGCTGGAGAAGCCGCATCTCGACTATTTTCGGATGTTCTACGGCGACACCGCGATGTTCGGCTCCAATCTCGGGATCAAGTGCGGGCTCGAGTTCTTCGGCATCGACCACGCGGTGTTCTCCACCGACTGCCCCTTCGCCCCGGTGCGCGAGACCTTCCGGTCGGTGGAAGACCTGGGCCTCTCCGACGAGGACAGGAAGAAGCTCTATGGCGGCAATGCGAGGCGGCTGATGCGCCTCGACGATGACTGAGCCCGTCGTCATCCGCCGCGGCACCGTCGTCGACGGCTCGGGCGCGCCGGGGCGGATCGCCGACGTCGTCATCGAGAACGGCCGCATCCGGGCCGTCGGCGACGACCTGACCGCCGGCGGGGCCGCGGCGGTCGACGCCGCCGGCAAGGTGGTCGCGCCCGGCTTCATCGACATCAAGACCCATTCCGACTGGACGCTGCCGCTGATGCCGCTCGCCGAGAGCAAGGTACGCCAGGGGGTGACCACCGAGGCGATCGGCCATTGCGGCTATTCCTGCGCCCCGGCCCTGCCGGGGAAGGCCGAAGCGCTGAAGCAATATCTCAGCCCGAGCGCGCCCTGGCTCGATTTCGTCGAGACGAGCTTCGCCGACTATGTGCGGAGCTACCCCGCGACCTCGGTCAACCGGGTGATGCTGGTCGGGCACAACACGCTCCGCCTGATGACCATGGGGATGGAGGACCGCCCGCCCGAGCCGCACGAGCTGGCGGCGATGATCGAGCTGCTCGAAGAAGCGCTCGCCGGCGGCGCGCTCGGCCTGTCGTCCGGGCTGTTCACCGCGCCCGGCTGCTACGCCGAGGACGAGGAGCTGGTCGCGCTTGGCCGCGTGCTCAAGCGCCGCGGCGCGCGCTACTTCACCCATTTGCGCGACGAGTCCGACTCAGTGTTCGATTCGGTGGAGGAGGCGATCGAGTTCGCCGGCCGGACCGGCGTCCACGTCCAGATCGTCCACGTCAAGCTCTCCGGCATGGACAACTGGGGCGGCGCGGAGCGCCTGCTCGAACGGCTGGCCGAGGCGCGGCGCGACGGCGCCGGGATCGACTGCGACCAGTACCCCTACGAGGCGGCCAGCAACCCGCTGCGCAACCTGTTCCCGAGCTGGCTGCAGGAGGGCGGGATCGACGCCATGCTGGAGCGTCTCGGCAGCGCCGACATCCGCGCCCGGCTGCGCCGCGAGGTCGACGCGGCGGGACTCAACAATTTCGGCCGCATCCCGTCTTGGGACGCGGTGCGGGTCTCGATCTCGCCCGACCTGCCGCAATTCGCGGGCCGCACGATCGGCGAGATCGCGGCGGAACGGGGCTGCGATCCCTTCGAGGCGGCGCTCGACCACCTCGCCGCCGA
The DNA here is from genome assembly GCA_028821395.1 of Defluviicoccus sp. Lineage (GTDB taxonomy): Bacteria > Pseudomonadota > Alphaproteobacteria > MPNO01 > MPNO01 > MPNO01. The sequence continues at coordinate 5,332 of JAPPGP010000035.1, read as the reverse complement.
CCGCGGCCAGACCCGGGTGCTGGTCTCGTCGATCTCGGAGGACGACATCCGCACCCTGATCGCCTCGCCGAGCGTGATGGTGGGCTCCGACGGCAACGCGGTCGCGCCCTACGGAACCACCGGCCAGGGCAAGCCGCACCCCCGGTTCTACGGCACCTTCGCCCGCATCCTCGGCCGCTATGTCCGCGAGCTCGGGCTGATCCCAATCGAGACCGCGATCCACAAGATGACCGGCGCGTCGGCCCGCGCGCTGGGCATTTCCGGGCGCGGGCTGCTGCGCGAGGGCTTCGCCGCCGACGTCACGCTGTTCGACCCCGAGACCGTCGCCGAGACCGCGACCTACCGGGAGCCGCACAGCTATGCGGCGGGGATCGACCGGGTGTGGGTCAACGGCGTGCCGGTCTTCGCCGACGGCGAGCACACCGGCGCCACGCCGGGCGCGATGCTGGGGCGCGCTTGATCCCTGACAGGGCGGCCGCGGCGGCTCTATACTGGCGCCCCATGCAGTCGGCGCGAACGGGACCGGACCGATGGCCGAATACGATGTCGAAAAGCTGAGCCCCGCGCTGGGCGCGCGCGTCACCGGGCTCGATTTGCGCGAGGAGGTCGACGCGGAAATCGTCGCCGAACTGCGCAGGCTCTTCGTCGACAACGCGGTGCTCTGCTTCCCGGGCCAGAAGGTCTCGGCCCAGGACCAGGCCCGCTTCGCCGGCTTCTTCGGCCGGGTCGATGCCGGGTTCCGCCCGCCCTCCTACCAGCTCGACAACACCAACCAGAGCCGCGGCGTGATGCTGGTCACCAATATCCGCAAGGACGGCAAGCAGATCGGCTCGCTGCCCGACGGCGAGATGCATTTCCACTCCGACGGCTCGCATCGCGACGTGCCCTACCGGGCGACCACGCTGTTCGCCATAAAGATCCCGTCGCGCGGCGGCGAGACCCTGTTCGCCAACCTCGCCAACGCCTATGACGCGCTGCCCCAGGACCGGCAGGAGAGGCTCGAGGGGATCGAGGCGAACCACGCCTATCGCTACGACCTGGTGACCCGCGACCTCAACGACGACAGCCGCAGCGACCTCAACCGCGCCGTCCACCCGCTGGTCAGGACCCACCCCGATACCGGCCGCAAGTCGCTCTATCTCAGCCGGCTGATGACCCAGACGGTGGTCGGCATGGGCAAGGAGGAATCGGAGGCGATCCTGCTGCCGCTGTTCGACCACATCGAGAAGCCCGAGTTCGTCTACGCCCATGCCTGGACACCGGGCGACCTGGTGATCTGGGACAACCGGACGGTCAACCACGCGCGCAACGACTTCCCCGCCGACGAGGACCGCCTGCTCCGGCGCTACACAGTGTCCGAGCCCGCCTGACCGGCCGATGCTCGTCCGCAATGCCTGGTACGCCGCCGCTTGATCGGAAGGGGTCGGCCAGCGTCAGGCGCTTGGCCGGAGGGTGATCGGCGAGCGCGGCGAGGCGCGTTGACACGCGAAGAGCGAGCCGCCCGGTCGAAATACAGCCTGTACGCTTGTCTGGAGAAGGATCGCGCACTATAGTTGCATGTAATCAGGAATGGAGCGGTTCGTGACGAACGCGTCCAGGAGTTCGACGACGTCATCCGACAATGTTCGGAAGCATCGTGCTCGCTTGGGCGAAGAACGGCTGCGGCTGTTGCAAGTCTGGGTAACCGACACGCGTGCCCCGGGATTTGCCGAGGAAGCTCGCAGACAATCGGAAGTCGTGGCGGCCAGCGAACACGCCGAAGCGGATCAGGCATTCATCGACGCCATCAGTGAGTTCGAAGTCGGGTGAAGCGAGGCGAGCTGTGGATTGCGGCCGGTGGCGGCGATTACACGAGCAAGCCGAGGCCGGTGGTAGTCCTTCAGGACGACCGGTTCGGAGGCTCCAATTGGGTGACGGTATGCACCTTGACCAGCGATGGCATGGAAGCGCCGCTGCTGCGAATTCCTGTCCTTCCCACGCCTGAAAACGGCCTCCACGCAGCGTGTTCCGTGATGGTGGACAGGATTACGGCCTTGCGCCGTGGGCGTCTTACCCGACGGATCGGCGCGCTCAGCCTATTGGACATGCGACGGATCGAACGGTCCCTTCTGGTTTTTCTTGGAATTGCTGGGTGAGGCGCGGCTTTTCCATCTGTAGACTGCCCACGTCAATATGATTCGGAGCGAAGACATGGCGCAGTTTGTCGTCTCGCCGCATATGCGGCTGCATGAATGGGTGGCGGAGGAGCAGGGCTTCTTCTCCGATGCCGGGCTGGACTACGTGTTCCGCGAGCAGCTCGGCTCGCGCGACGGCAGCTACCACGATCTCGGCGACAGGGTCGGGGCGTACCAGACCTTCGAGCGCGGGCGGAGCTGCGACGTGAGCGCGGCCTGCCACTGGACGGTCAACGCCGCCGCGTCGGCCGGCCACGGCAAGCTCTATCCCGGCTGCTACTCGGTCGCGCCGTGTGCGATCTTCGTCGCGCCGGGGTCCGACATCCGCGCGCCCGAGGATCTCGCCGGGGTGCCGATCTCGGTGGGCTACCAGTCCGGCAGCCACTACTCGACGATCCAGGCCCTCGACGAATTCCTCGCGCCCGAGGACATCGCCCTCACCTTCGCCGACGGCCTCCTGTTCCACCGGCTCGAGCAGCTGGTCGACGGCGAGGCGCCGGCGGTTAGCCTGTTCAGCGGACCCTACTACTTCGCCGAGCAGCTCGGCTTCCGCAAGGTGGTCGACACCAGCTTCATGATGGCCTCGATGATCACCGGCGACCCCGACCCCGGCGACGTGGAGAAGTACTTTGCCGCGCTGCGCCGCGCCCAGGTCGAGATCGACTTGCGCCTCGAACGCCACCGCCACCACTACCGCAGGGAATTCCCCGAACGCTTCCAGGACCGGATGGACGTGCGCCGCTTCGGCGCCGGCGAGCGGCTGGTATTCGAGCCCTATACCGAGGACATCTTCGAGCGCTCGCGGAGCTGGGTCGCCGAGCGCGGCATCTTCCCGGACGGCGGGCTGGGCGAGGCCTCCTATGCGGAGTCGGTCTACGCCGCCGCCTGAGCGGTTGGAGACGGGCATCGGCTGCGGCTAAGCTACGGGCGTTTCCGCGGAGGACGATGCGATGGCGAACGCCACGGAAGAGCCGGCGGCTGCCGACGGAAACGGCGCGGGCTCGGGCCGGGACCGCGACGCGATCCGGCGGATCTTCGAGACCGGCGAATACCCCTACGAGGAGAAGCTCAGCCGCCGGGACTACGAGGAGCGCAAGGCCCGGCTCCAGGTCGAGCTCCTCAAGGTCCAGGAGTGGGTGAAGGAGACCGGGCGCAAGATCGTCATCCTGTTCGAGGGGCGGGACGCCGCCGGCAAGGGAGGCACCATCAAGCGCTTCACCGAGCACCTCAACCCGCGCGGCGCCCGCGTCGTCGCGCTCGACAAGCCGACCGAGACCGAGAAGACCGAGTGGTACTTCCAGCGCTATATCCGCCATCTGCCGCATGCCGGCGAGATCGTGCTGTTCGACCGCTCCTGGTACAACCGCGCCGGCGTGGAGCGCGTGATGGGGTTCTGCTCGGCCCAGCAATATCTCGAATTCATGCGCCAGGTGCCGGAGCTCGAGCGCATGTTCGTGCGCTCCGGCATCGTGCTGTTCAAGTACTGGTTCTCGGTCAGCCGGGACGAGCAGCGTCGCCGCTTCGAGTCGCGCGAGAACGACGCGCTCAAGCAGTGGAAGCTGTCCCCCGTCGACCGCCAGTCGCTCGGCAAGTGGGACTCCTATACCGAGGCCAAGGAGGCGATGTTCTTCTACACCGACACCGCCGACGCGCCCTGGACGATCGTCAAGTCGGACGACAAGAAGCGCGCCCGGCTGAACTGCATGCGCCACTTCCTGTCGAGCCTGCCCTATGCCGGCAAGGACCCGGAGGTGGTCGGCCAGCCCGACCCGCTGATCGTCGGCACCAGCGCCGATGCCATCGGCTCCGGTGACCGCGTGATCCGGTAGGGGGCCGTCCCTCGATACGGCGCTCGAGCGCCTGAGCTCTCTTTGCCTGAGCTTCTGACGCGGGTGTGAATTCCGTTACTCTATGCCCACGACGTTCAGCGCCTTGAAGCGGTTGAAGTCGCGATCCTCGGTGATTAACCGGGAAACACCGCTCTCACGGCAGACCGCGACGATCTGGGCGTCGAAGACGAGATTGCCTACGGCGTCTGCCTCGCGGATCGCTTCCGTCAGCAGGGCCGGGTAATCGGCTCCAGGACAAAGCACCGTCACGCTCGGCGAGGCCAGGAGCCTGAACAGCGCCTCGCACGCTTCCTCCGCCGTGTGCGGCGCATGGAACAGCCGCGGGTGCGTGATTACCCGAACGAACTCCCCGATGCAGAATACCGGAATCGCCCAGCGGGAGGGCGACTCGGCGAGCGCCACGACACGCGCGTGAGCCGCGTCGTGCCTTGGCGAGTCCTGGCGATGGGCATGAACGAGAACGTTGGTATCGACCGCGATCAATCGCGCCCGTCCATTCTCTCGTAGAGCCGGCCGCGGTCGTCGAGGTCTACGCCAGCGAGCGCGGAGCCTCGCTTGGTCAGAAGCTCAACCCGGAAATCGCGCACTGGACCGCGCACGGGCCGGAGATAGTCCCGCAGGGCGCGCTCGATCAGGCGGGTCAGCGTCTCGCCGTCCCGGGCGGCGCGCGCCTTGGCTTCGCGAATCAGCCGGTCATCGAAGTTCAGGGTCGTCTTCATACAGAAATATGTATCCCTGCTGTGTTCCGCGTCAATCTGCTTGAAGACACAGCCGGCCTCGCCAAGTCCCGAGGACGCCCCCTCAGCCCTCACCGAGCAGCATCAGCGGGCCGCGCTCGTAGATCTGGCGGCGGTCTTCTTCGCTGCAATCGAGCGAGTCGATCACATCGATCGTGCCCCTGAGGTTGAGCATCCCTGCTTCCTTGTCGAACGGGTAGTCGGTGGCGAACACCGAGTGCTCGGCGCCGAAGAAGGCGAGGCCGCACTGGCTTGCCGCCTGGCCGCCGAACATCGCGGTGTCGCCGTAGAACAGCTTGAAGCTGTCCCTGAGCGAGCGCTCGCCCTTCCAGAGCGGCCTCTCGGCGCCGGCGATCATCACCCCGTCGCTCCAGCTCGGCTCCATCCGCCCGTCGGCGTGCGGGATGTAGGCGCCCCAATGATGGGCGACGATCTTGAGCTCGGGGTGGCGCTCGAACACGCCCGAGAACACGATCCTCGCCATCGCGGCCGAGGTCTCGTAGGCCCACCCCAAGGCCCACCAGATGTCGAACTGCGAGGTCTCCTCGGTGGCGTAGTCGGGATGGGTCAT
>JAPPGP010000118.1 GCA_028821395.1 Defluviicoccus sp. | reverse complement strand
TGCCGCGGACGATCAGCAGCGCGTAGCAGGAGGTGTAGAGCACCCAGGCCCACATCTCCGCGATCTGGTAGCTCTGCGCGGTAACGGCGATCTGCTGACCCAGCCCCGCCGAAGCGGCCAGGAACTCGGCGACGACGATCATGATGATCCCGAGCGTCACCCCGATCCGGAACCCGGCGATCAGATAGGGCAGCGCCGCCGGCAGCACTACCGCGGTAAACAGCCGGTTGTGCGAATAGCCGAACACCCGGCCTACGTCGATGAGAAGCCTGGGTGTCTGCTTGGCCCCGATATAGGCGTTGAACAGCACGGGAAAGACCACGCCGAGGAAGACGATAATGGTCCGGGAGAAATCGCCGATTCCGAAGATCAGGATGATGACAGGGAAGAGCGCGATCCGGGGCATCGCGGAAAAGAAGACCACGTACGGATCGACCACGTCGCCGAAGCGACGCCACCACCCCATGGCGAGCCCCACGGTCGCCCCGAATGCGATCGCCGCCACCACCCCCGCCACGTAGGCGTAGCCGGTCCGCAGTGTATGGAACAGGAGATTACCGTCGATCAGCATTTCCCAGGCCTTGACGGAAATCGCGCCGGGCGTGCTGAAAAAGAACGTGTCGAGCACCCCGGTCCTCCCGCCCGCTTCCCAGCCGGCGAGGATGGCCACGAGGATGAGCAGCGAGAGAGCCCCGGGACTCCTTGCGAGGGCGCGCAGCCAGGCGGGTTCGCCGGCCCCTAGGCGGTCGCCTGGAGGAGTTCCCAAAGCATCGCCCTCTGTTCCTGGAAAGCGGCCGACATCCTGACCGAATGCTCGCGCGGCTTGGGGATCGCGACCTCGACCTCCTCGATCACCCGCGCCGGTCGCGACGAGAACACGATCACCCGGTCCCCGAGGAACAGCGCCTCCTCGATGTCGTGGGTTACCAGAAGCACGGTCACCTTCTGCTGGGTCACGATGTGGAGGAGGTCGGTCTGCATGGTCTGGCGCGTCATCGCGTCGACCGATGCGAACGGTTCGTCGCACAGCAGGAGCCGCGGTTCGACTGCGAGCGCCCGGGCGATCCCCACACGCTGCTGCATGCCCCCGGACAGCGCCTTTGGATGGAAGTCCTCGAACCCCTGCAGCCCGACGCGCCCGATGACGTCGTTGGCGCGGTCGCGCTGCTCATCCTTGGGGAGACCGCCGGTCGCCAGGCCGAACAGGACGTTCTCCAACACGCTGAGCCACGGCATCAGGCCGAACTGCTGGAAGATCAGCGAACGCTCGGGCGTCGGGCCGTCGATTTCCCGTCCGTCGAGCTTGAGTGCCCCGCGATCCGGCATATCCAGCCCGGCGACGAGCCTGAGGAAAGTGGTCTTGCCAGATCCGCTCGCGCCGACGATGGAGACCACCTCGCCACGCGCCTGGGTCATGTCGATTCCGTCGAGCACCTGGAGCCGGCCCTGCGCCGTCGGAAAGGACTTGGTGACCCCGTTCACTTCAAGGCTCGGTTCCTCCATGCCTCGGCACCGCCACAGCTCAGAAGGAGATCTGAAGTTCCTTCAGCACCTCGGCTATGGGCTCCAGCGCGCTCGCCTGGCGCACGTCGATCGATCCCTTCGGCCGCCGCAGTGCGATTTCCGACATCGCGGCATCGAACGAGTAGTCGCCCTTCGACGGATCGAGGCGGAGCATCCATGCGTTGCGGTGCATCTCCCAGACCTCCTTCGCCGTCGCCTCGGACTGGGCGTAAGGCTTGGCGGTCAGCACCGAGACCGCGAAGTCGCGGTCCTCGCGCAGGCGGACGGTCGCTCTCGCCAGCGCACGGAGGAAGGCGCGCACGGTATCGGGATGCTGCTTCAGCATCTTGAGCGAGGTTCCCCAGCCGAGGTTCTGGGCCTCGTTCGTCGGCAGCCCCTGTTCCTTGCGCCAGTCGTTGTAGTCGAGGATCAGGACCAGACCGGACTTCCGCGCCTTGCCGATCCAGTTGCTGGAGATATTGGCGATGTCGGCGTTCTCGCTCATCAGCGAGCCGAAGCCGTTGAAGGACTCGAACCGCTCGACATCGGTGATCTTGAGGCCGGCGGTCGCCAGCATCTGCTTCCAGACATTGTCGAGCGTCTCGCCTGCCCGCACGGTCTGGATCGTCTTGCCGCGCACGTCCTTGAGCGATTCGATGCCGCTCGCCTTCTTGACCCAGAAGGCGTAGGGGTAGCGGCTTGAGACAAGGGCGATCGCGCGTACCGGCGCCTTGCCGCCGAGCGAGGCGCGGATGAAGCTGCCGCCGCCGAGCGCGAACTGCGCCGCGTCCGCGGCGAGCGACTGCACCGGCTCGGTCCACGAGCGGAACCCGACAATCTCCACCGCGAGACCCTCGCGCTTGAACTCGCCGGCCATGACCGCGCCCTCCAGCGCCGCGCGCTGGACCAGCACGGTGAACGGCATCGCGACCTTGACCTTGGCGAGCGATAATTCGGCTTTGGCAAGGTTCGGGCCGACCGCAAATGCGACGGCGCCCACCGCGATAGCGGCGGCCAGTGTATGCCCGGTCTTCAGCAATCTCATGTCTTTCTCCCTGTTCTTGTCTCTTCAGCCCGATGCGCAGGCCTACCAGAGCTCCCGGGCCGCGCGTTCCTCCGACGTGTCGTTCCACGGAAAGATCGAATAGGCGACCGGGTGGACCGCGCCGCAGGACGAGCAGGTGCGCACTCTCTCGTCGCCGTTGAACACCGCGAACCCGTCTTCCTGGACGGCGTAATAGCCGCCGAGCCCGACCTTCGCGGTCTCCACCTCGACCATGTAGAGCGGGTTGAGGCATTCGAGGCAGAACCAGGCGAAGCGGTCGATGCGTCCCCGCTCCGGATAGCCCTCGATCAGAACCGTCAGCCGCCGGTCGTCACCGAGCTTGAGGTTCATGATCATTTCCTGCTGGTCGTTGATATGCCAGAAGCCGTAGACATGCTCGGCATGGTGGGGCACCAGCGGCGGGGTGAACTGGACGTCCCGGCGCGGTTCCGACACGATCTTGCCGTTCATGATCTTTAGAGACCGGCCCGGCTTGAATCCCTTGCCGTCGGGCCGCGGCTCGGCGTAGCGAAGCCCGATCAGCATGTCGCCGCAGGGATAGAAGCTGCGGTAGCGGAGCTTCGATTCCTCGCTCATCAGATCCATCGTCAGCAGCGCCGCCTCTTTGCCGACGAGGTCCTTCATCAAGCTGAATGACTCCGGCGTCAGGCTCGATGGAGAGGTGCCGTCTGTCATGCTTCCCTCTTGCTCCTTTCCGAGACCGCCGATTCGTAGGCCGCGAGCACCGCATCGCGGTCATAGCCTTCTTCGGCGCAGGATATTACCGCGACCGGCTCGACGACGCGTGCCTGACAGGCGAGACGGAAGGACGGGTGATAGCCCCAACCCTCGATGAAATAGCGTTCGACCTCGTTCGGTTCGTCGAGCGCGCCTTCGACGACCAGAACGCAGCACGTCCCACAGAGCGCCTCGCCGCCGCAATACCAGCGCCAGGGAAGCCCGGCCTCGGGGGGGGGGGGGGGGGGGGGGGGGGGGCGGGGGGGCCGGGGGGGGGGGGGGGGG
>JAPPGP010000115.1 GCA_028821395.1 Defluviicoccus sp. | reverse complement strand
CCCCGCCGCGGGGGGGGGGGGCCCGGCGGGGCCCGCCCCCGCCCCGCCCCCGGCGGGGGCCCGCGGCGGGCGGGGGGGGGACCCCGCCGCCTTCCGTGGCGACCGCCGGAACCACCAGCGCCTCGCCCGCGAAGACGCGGGCGAGCAGCGCGTCGGCGACCTCGCAGGCGGCGAGGGAAGCGGCCGCCACGATCGATGCGCCGGCCGGCTCGGGGGCGAGTGCGCGGCCCGCCTGCTCCAGCAGCAGCGCCGCCTCGGTGAGGCCGAGCCCGAGCCCGCCCCGGTCGGCCGACACCAGCACGCCGAGCCAGCCCTGCTGCGCCATCGCCCGCAGGACCTCGCGGTCGAAGCCGTGCTCGGTCCCGCGCAGGCGCCGCACCCGCTCCGCCCCGCCGGTATCGGCGAGGAAGCGGCGAGCGCTGTCGCGCAGCATGCGTTGCTCTTCGGTAAGCAGCAGGTCCATAATGGCCGGGAAGCGAGGGGTTGCGCGGTCGCCGGGCGCCTACACTGACGACCCGCCGCGGGCCGGGCAAGCCCGCATGGCCGCTTCGCGAACGCCGGCGCCGACCGCCGGCTCAGAACCCCCACCCCCCGCTGGAGGGGCTAAACTAAAGCGGGGGGTGGGGAGTTCGAGATGCCTCCCGAACCGCTGGGGTCGTCGCTAAGCCGTTCGCCGGAAGCACCCTCCCGGCCGGGCCGCTCGCCCAGTGGCCGGGAACTCTAAGACAGAATTCAGGACTTTTCAAGTATTTATGCAGAGTCATTGATACATTCCTTTAGAAATACTATCATGGATGGATAATCTTGTCAAATATTCTCTCTTAAATGGGTGTCGGCGGTCTTGGCCGGACAGGTTCGGATCCCGGTCTCGCCCGGTCGCTTGGCGCGATGAGCCCGCCGCCCCGGTACAGCGCCGACGCGAGCACCCGCCCGCTTCGTCAACGGGTCGATAAGTCATTGAAAAGATTGGTAGCGGAGGCCGGACTCGAACCAGCGACCCACGGATTATGATTCCGCTGCTCTACCAACTGAGCTACTCCGCCACCGGAGGGGACGCTTTACGGCCGGCCCCGGACGGTGTCAAGGACCAAGGGCGGCGGGGCGGTCGGGCGTGCGGCGGATCCAGCCGCCGCCGAGCACCCGCTCGCCATCGTAGAGAACGCAGGCCTGACCGGGCGCGATGCCGTGCTCGGGCGCAGCGAGCGCGACCGTGGCGCCGCCGCCCGTGCCCGCGCGCAGCGTCGCCGCGGCGGGCGGGCGCATCGAACGAATCTTCGCCTGCACCGCGACGGGGCCGGGCGGCGGCCGGGCGCCGGCGAGCCAGTTGAGCCCGCCGATGCGGATCTCGCTGCGGGCCAGCGCATCGCGGGGGCCGACCACGACACGCCGCCGCGCGGGCTCGGTGCGGACCACGTAGAGCGGCTCGCCGGTGCCGCCTATGGCGAGCCCGCGGCGCTGCCCGACGGTGAAGTTTATCGTCCCGTCGTGGCCGCCGAGACGCCGGCCCCGGAGGTCGACAATGTCGCCCGGCTGGGCGGCGCCCGGGCGCAGGCGCTCGACGATGCGGGCATAGCCGCCGTCGGGCACGAAGCAGATGTCCTGGCTGTCCGGCTTGGCGGCCACCGGCAAAGCGAGGCGCCGGGCCTCGCGCCGCACCGCCTCCTTCCGCATCCCGCCGAGCGGGAAGCGGAGATACGCGAGCTGGTCGCGCGTCGTCGCGAACAGGAAGTAGCTCTGGTCGCGCTCGGCATCGACGGCGCGGTGCAGCTCCGGCCCGTCCGGCCCGGCCAGGCGGCGCGCGTAATGCCCGGTGGCCAGCGCGTCGGCCCCGATGTCGCGCGCCAGCGCCATCAGGTCGCGGAACTTGACCGTCCTATTGCAGGTCACGCAGGGAATGGGCGTCTCGCCGGCGACATAGGAGTCGGCGAAGGGCTCGATCACGCTCTCGCGGAACCGGCTCCGGTAGTCGAGCACGTAGTGCGGGATGCCGATCGCCTCGGCGGCGCGCCTGGCGTCGTAGATGTCCTGCCCGGCGCAGCACGCCCCCTTGCGCGACGCCGCCGCGCCGTCGTCATAGAGCTGCAAAGTGACGCCGACCGCCCGGTAGCCCGCCTCCGCGACCAGCGCCGCGGTCACCGCGCTGTCGACGCCGCCCGACATGGCGACCGCCACGAGGGAGTCTTCGCGCGGCTTGTCGATGTCGAGCGAGATCATGGCGGCGGCTCAGTCGTCCATGTGGTTGACGGTCTCGGCGGGCAGGGTGAACTCGATCCCGTCGAGCGCCTCGGTGAGAACGATCTGGCAGCCGAGGCGGGAGACCGGCGTTACCCCCCAGGCGAGGTCGAGCATGTCTTCCTCGTCGTCGCTGGAGGGCGGCAGCCGGTCGTAGTCGGCCTCGCTCAGGATCACATGGCAGGTCGAGCAGGCCATCGAGCCCTCGCAGGCGCCTTCGACGTCGATGCCGTGCGCCCAGGCGATCTCCAGCACCGAGCGGCCAGACTCGGCGTCGATCTCGCGCCGCCCGCCGTCGGCCGATATGAACGAGATGCGCGGCACCGTCCGCCCCCTCAGGCGACGCGGCGCGCGGTGCGCCGGCGCAGCCGCGCCCAGGCGGCGACGAAGCGGTCGACCTCGTCGGCGGTCGTCCGCCAGCCGAGGCTGACGCGGAGCGCGCACATCGCCGCTTCCTCCTCCACCCCCATCGCGGCGAGCACGTAAGGCGGGCGCACCCTGCCGGACGAGCAGGCGGAGCCGGCGCTGACCGCGATGCCGTCGAGATCCATGGCGATCACCTGCGCCGCGCTCTCGCAGCCCGGCATGACCGCCATCGAGGTATTGGGCAGCCTGGGTGCCGCGGCGCCCGGCATCCAGGCGGCGGGATCGAGCGCGCGGATATCCGCCTCCATCCGGTCGCGCAGCGCGGACAGGCGGGCGAACTCGTCCAGCCGCTCGGCCGCGATCTCCGCCGCGCGGCCGAAACCGGCGATCCCGGCGACGTTCTCGGTGCCGGCGCGACGGCCGCGCTCCTGCCCGCCGCCATGGATCAGCGGCGCCGCGCCGTCGGGATCGCGCAGCACCAGCGCGCCGACGCCCTGCGGCCCGCCCAGCTTGTGCGCCGAGAGGGCGTAGCTGTCCGCGCCCAGCGCCGCGACATCGACCGGGATCTTGCCCGCCGCCTGGACCGCGTCGCAATGGACCCGGGCGCCGTGGCGCCGCGCCGCCGCGACCGCCCCGGCAACCGGCTGAACGACGCCGGTCTCGTTATTGGCCAGCATGACGGCGACCAGGGCGGGGCGCGGGTCCGCCGCCAGCGCGCGGTCGAGCGCCTCGAGGTCGATGACGCCGTCCGCCGTGACCGGGACTTGTTCCGCCCGCTCGTCGGCCGTGAGTGCCGATTCGTGCTCGATCGCCGAGACCAGAACGCGCCGGGCGCCGGAACAGCGTATCGCCTGGTTGTTGGCCTCGGTGCCGCCGCCGGTGAAGACGATGCCGGCCGGGTCCGCGCCGACCAGCCGGGCGACCGACTCGCGCGCCCGCTCGACGCGCGCCCACACCCCGCCAAAACCGGCGCGGAAGGCCCG
>JAPPGP010000189.1 GCA_028821395.1 Defluviicoccus sp. | reverse complement strand
TATTTAAAAACCCCCCCCCCGCCAAAAATTTTATTCCTCCCCCCCCCCCCCCTCCGGGGTTGGGGGGGGGGGGGGGTTTTGTTGGGGGGGGGCCCCCCCGCCCCGGGTCGGGCAGGGAGTATTTTCCGCTGAGCATTCTGGTCCCCGAACCCCTGGAGGAGGTCGATCTGACGATGGCCGACGGGGCGCATATCCTGGTGCGCCGCCACGGCGACCCGGATGCCCGGGTCCGCATCTTCGCGAGCCACGGCAACGGTTTCGCCATCGACGGCTATCTGCCGTTCTGGCGGCTGCTCTGCGAGCGCTACGACTTGGTGGTGTTCGACATGCGGAACCACGGGCGGAACCCGCCGTCCGCGACGCCGAACCACGACTACGACCACATGGCGCGCGACATGGCAGAGGTTCACGCCCAGCTCTCGGCGCGGTTCGGCGCCAAGCCCTCGGTCGGCGCCTTCCACTCGATGTCGGGGCGCGCGGCGATGAAGGATGCCGTCGAGAGCGCCTGGCGCTGGGATGCGCTGGTGCTGTTCGACCCGCCCGACATCCCGCCCGAGGGCCACGCGCTGTTCGACATGATGGTGAAGTTCGAGCACCGCCTCGCCGACTGGGCGAAGGCGCGTCCCGCCCGCTTCGCCGATCCGTCCGAGCAGGAAGCCGAGTATGCGAATGGGCGGGCGGCCCGGAAATGGGTCGCGGGCACCCACGGCCTGATGGCGCGCGCGATCCTCCGGCCCGCCGGCGACGGCTGGGAGCTCCGCTACCCGGGCGAGATGGAGGCCGAGACCTACATCGCCAACATCCCGATGAACCTCTGGCCCAGGGCGTCGGAGTTCGGCGGTCCGGTGCTGCTGGTGGGCGCCGACCCCGATGTCGAGCGGCCGTCCCCGACGGCGGCCGCCAACAAGGCGATGGCCGACGAGGGCGGCTACGACTATGTCGCGATCCCCGGCACCGGGCACATGCTGCAGCTCGAGGAGCCGGAAGCCTGCGTCCGCGCGATGGAGGACTTCCTCGCCCGCCACGGGCTCGCCGCCTGAGGAAGCGATGGGCGCGAGACCGACGCCTGAGTGGATGGAACGCTACCGCGAGCGGGTCAACGCCGACCCCGAGATGCGGGTGATCGGCGACTGGTTTTCGCTCGACTTCAAGCTCGCCTTCGAGGGCGATGCCTGGCTGCTCTCAGTGCGCGAGGGGCGGATCGCCGACATCGTGCACAACCCGCGCTTCGACCGGCCCTCGCGGTTCACGATTTCGGCGCCCATGCGGATCTGGCAAAAATTCATCCGGCCCGACCCGGAGCCGCTCTATCACGACTTCTTCGCCATGCTGATGCGGGTGCCGGAGTTCGAGATCGACGGCGATTCGCTGGCCGCGATGCAGAACGCCCGCGCGCTGCACCGCATGATGAACATCCTCAGGACGATGGAGCCGCCGGATGGCCGATCTTGAGCCGGTGGTGGGTCGCTATCTCAAGCTGGAGAGCGGCGGGCGGCGCTACCGCATCTTCTACGAGGAGGCGGGGGCGGGACGGCCGCTGATCTGCCTGCACACCGCGGGCGCGGACAGCCGCCAGTTCCGCCACGTGCTCAACGACGCAGACATCACCGCCCGGTTCCGCGTGCTCGCCTTCGACCTGCCCCTGCACGGCCGCTCCAACCCGCCCGAAGGGTGGTGGCTGGAGAGGTATCGGCTGACGACGGAGGTCTATCTCGGGCTGATCCGCGATTTCTGGCGCGCGCTCGGGCTCGAACGCCCGGTGGTGATGGGCTGCTCGATGGGGGGCGCGATCGTGCTCAAGGTCGCGGCCGACCACCAGGACGAGATCGCCGGCATCGTCGGGCTCGAAAGCACCGCCTTCGCCGAGGGGCGCGACAACGACTTCCTGCACCACCCGGCGATCCACGGCGGCGAGCTCGCGGCCTGCTACACCTACGGTCTCAACGGCCCCGACTCGCCCGAGGAAGGCTGCCGCGAGAACTGGTGGTACTACAGCCAGTCCGGCCCCGGCGTCTACAAGGGCGATGTCTGGTACTACTGCGAGGACTGGGACGCGCGCGAGGACATCAAGCGGATCGACACCGACCGCTGCAAGGTCTCGCTGCTGACCGGCGAGTACGACTACTCGGCGACGCCGGAGATGACGCGCCAGGCGGCCGACGCGATCCCCGGCTGCCGCTTCACCGTGATGAAGGGCATCGGGCATTTCCCGATGGTCGAGAACTACGCGCTGTTCCGCGGCTATCTGCTGGCAGAGCTGGCCCTGATGGCCTGACGCAATATCGCAAGGCCGCGGCTTCGGACGGGGTGGAAGACGGCACGGATGACCACGTCCTATCTCGCCTTCGGGCTGGCCGGCCGCAAGGCGCTGCATGCCGGGGTGCGGACCCTCGCGGATGCGGTTCGGTTCACGCTCGGCCCGGCCGGGCGCGCGGTGCTGATCGAGGAGGACGGCAAGCCGCCCGCCCTCACCAGCGACGGCGCGCGCGTCGCCCAGTCGATCGAGCTTGCCGACCGCTTCGCCGACATGGGGGCGAGGCTGGTCCGCAACGCCGCCGCGCGCACCGCCGAGGAGGCGGGCGACGGGCGGAGCACGGCCACGGTCATCGCCGCGGCGCTGATCGGGGAGGGGATCGCGGCGGTCGCCGCCGGCGCCGATCCGGTGGCGCTGAAGCGGGGGATCGATTCGGGCGTCGCGGCGGTCCTCCAAGCGCTCGGCGCGGCCGCGCTTCCGGTGGAGCCCGGCCCGGCGCTGGAGCGCATCGCGACGCTGGCCGCGAACGGCGATGCCGGGATCGGCGCCGTCGTCGCCCGCGCGGTCGCGGCGACCGGGGAGGAGGGCGTCGTCGACGTCGAGCCCGGGCGGGGGCGCGGCATCGAGTACGAGATCGTCGCCGGGGTGCGCTTCGACAGGGGCTACGTGTCGCCCTACTTCATGACCGACCCGGAGAGCCTGCTCTGCACCTACGACGAGCCGCTGATCCTGCTCTACGACGGCAAGCTCGACCGCCACGAGCCGCTGCTCGGGCTGCTCGAGGCAGCGGTCCGGGCGCGGCGGCCGCTCGCCATCGTCGCCGAGGCGGTGGAGGGCGAGGCGTTGCAGACCTTGACCGCCAACAAGGTCCGCGGCGGGCTCAGGCTGGTCGCGGCGGCGGCGCCCCATTTCGGCGAGCGCCGGCGCGCCGCGCTGGAGGATGCGGCGGTGCTGACCGGCGCCACCGTGATCGCGGAGGACAAGGGTCTCGCGCTGCAAAACGCCGGTCCCGGCTTCCTCGGCAGCGCCCGGCGCGCGGCGATCTCCGGCAGCGAGACGCTGTTCGTGGACGGCGCGGGCGATCCCGCCGCCATCGAGCGCCGGCGCCGCGAGATCCGCAGCGCGCTCGCCGCTTGCGGGACCGGGTACGACCGCAAGCTGCTCGGCGAGCGCCTCGCGCGCCTTTCCGACGGGGTCGCCTCGATCGGGATCGGCGGCGATTCGGAGGCGGAAATCGCGGCCCGGTCCGAACGCGCGCGCGCGGCCGCCCGCGCCGCCCGCGCGGCGCTCGCCGATGTCGCCGTCGCCGGCGGCGGGGCCGCTTTGCTGCAC
>JAPPGP010000149.1 GCA_028821395.1 Defluviicoccus sp. | reverse complement strand
GATGGTGCCGAGATCGGCGATCAGCCCCTCGCGGTTCATGCCGATCCCGTTATCGACCACGGATACGGTCCGCGCCTCGGCGTCGAGCTCGATGCGGACCCGGAACTCGGGATCGTCCTCGATCAGCCCGGGCTCGGCGAGCGCCTCGTAGCGCAGCCGGTCGCAGGCATCCGACGCGTTGGAGATCAGCTCGCGCATAAAAATCCGCTTCTCGCTATACAGCGAGTTGGCGACGATCCGCAGCAATCGGGAGACTTCCGTCTGGAAGCTCAGCGTCTCCTCGGCCATCGATTCCTCCCCGATCGAGCGATGTGGACGGCGCTTTCCGCCGCGCGCGACAGGCGAAGATATGCGCAAGCGGCGCCCCGCGTTCAAGCCCCGCCGGGCTGCGCGTGCGGGCCGCGACACGGACCGGCGGGCTGTACCGGTGGGAGCTCGGGCGCGGCGTTCCCGGAGACGCCGGCGGTGGGAGCCGTCGCCGGGAGGCTCTGGCCTTCCACCAGGCACCGGACGATTGGCTTGCGGGTCTCGATATCCAACCTGTTCGTGCTAGAAATATAGATTGATTTCTGCGAAATGCAAGATATATTCTTGCAATATGCCAATATGAATCAGGATATCTAGCATGATCTTCGCCGAGCCCGCCTTGTCGGAAGAAGACCGCAAGGTGCTGGAAATACTCAAGAGTCAAAGGGTTCGTCTGAAAATCGCGACCCAGAACAACCCCCGCCGCTGGTCCGGAACCCTTCGGAAGAGCACCCTTGCGCGCGTGATTCAAGGGTCGAATGCGATCGAGGGGTACAATGCCTCGATGGACGAGGCCATGGCGGCCGTCGAAGACGAGCCGCCGCTGGACGAAAAGACGGAGACGTGGGCGGCCATCAACGGGTACAGGGCCGCAATGACCTACATCATGCAGGCGGCGGAGGACCCCTATTTCGAATTCAACAAACAGTTCCTGAAGAGCCTGCACTTCATGATGACGCAGTTCGACCTGACGGCGCATCCGGGAAAATGGAGACCGGGAGCGGTGCGCGTCGTGAACGACGAAACCGGGATGGTGGTATATGAAGCACCGGATGTTGAGCGAGTAGATCCCTTAATCTGCGAGCTGGTGGAGTACCTGGACGGCCAGGGCCATCAATCCGTCATGGTCGCCGCGGCAATGGCGCACCTGAACCTGACGATGATCCACCCGTTCAAGGACGGCAACGGCCGGATGGCACGGGCGCTACAAACTCTTGTTCTTGCAAGGGAAGGGGTTATTCATCCTCTCTTTTCCAGCATCGAAGAGTGGCTGGGGCGCAATACTCGGGAATATTACGACATTCTCGACGAGGTGGGGAAAGGCCGTTGGAACCCATCCCACTCCGCGCTCCCGTGGGTCAGGTTCTGCCTCAAGGCCCACTATCGGCAAGCGAATACATTGATCCGACGAAACGAAGAGTACGAGTCCGTCTTCGAAAGCATAGAGAAACTGATTGCCCGCAAAAGGCTGATGGAAAGGATGGCGATACCGCTGTTCAATGCCGCGCTGGGCATAAGGGTAACGAATTCGAGATACCAGAATGAGACGGAAGCAAGCTCTTACGTCGCCGGCCGTGACCTCAGGATTTTAAGCGACGCAGAAATTCTCATTCCGCACGGAGAGAGGCGGGGGAGATATTATACGGCCGGCAAAGAACTCAAGGAGGCAAGGCAGAGAGCACGGCGCGACAGGACCGTTCTCGACCCCTACGAGCTGCCCGAGGTCGCGGGAGCCGGAGCTCCCCGGCCGCCGGGCCATTGATCGACCGAACGTCGCCGCTCCCGCGGATCGGAGTCCGCCAGGGCCGTCGTGGTCCGGTCGACGATGGCCACCGACCCGCTGCCCCGCCGGCCCTTGCCTTCCGCCCGCCGATTGCCGATGCTGGGGCCATGTCCGCCATCGGGCCGCGCGCATCCGTGACCGCCGTTCTTGGCCCGACGAACACCGGCAAGACCCATTTCGCGATCGAGCGCCTGCTGGCGCACCGGAACGGCGTCATCGGCTTCCCGCTCAGGCTGCTCGCGCGCGAGAACTACGACCGGGTGGTCCGGCTGAAGGGCGCGCGCGACGTAGCCCTGGTCACCGGCGAGGAGAAGATCGTACCGGCCAGGGCGCGCTACTTCCTGTGCACCGCCGAGTCGATGCCGCTTGAAAGGGGCTTCGATTTCCTCGCCGTGGACGAGATCCAGATGTGCGCCGACGGCGAGCGGGGACATGTCTTCACCGACCGGCTGCAGCGCGCCCGCGGCGAGGTGGAGACCATGCTGCTCGGCGCCGATACCATGCGGCCGCTGATCCGCAAGCTGGTGCCGGATGCGGAGTTCGTCGGCCGGCCCAGGCTGTCCCGCCTCGCTTACGGCGGGGCGAAGAAGCTCACCCGGCTGCCGCCGCGCTCGGCGGCGATCGCCTTCTCGGCCGGGCGGGTCTACGAGATCGCCGAGCTTCTGCGGCGCCAGCGCGGCGGCGCGGCGATCGTGCTCGGCGCGCTCAGCCCGCGCACCCGCAACGCCCAGGTCGCGATGTACCAGGACGGCGAGGTGGATTTCCTGGTCGCCACCGACGCGATCGGCATGGGGCTCAACATGCGGCTCGACCACGTGGCGTTCTTCGAGCGCAAGAAGTTCGACGGCAGGCTGCACCGCGAGCTCGACGTGGCCGAGCTGGCGCAGATCGCCGGCCGCGCCGGGCGCTACATGAACGACGGCACGTTTGGCACCACGGGAGGGCTCGGCGCCTTCGAGCCGGAGATCGTGGAGGCCATCGAGAGCCACAGCTTCAAGCCCCTGACCGCGCTGCAATGGCGCAACGCGGCGCTCGAATTCCGCTCGCCGGAGGCGCTCCTGGAGAGCCTCGACGCGGCGCCGCCCCGGCCGGAGCTGGTGCGGGCGCGCGAGAGCGACGACCGGCGCGCGCTCGGCGCCCTGCTCGGCGACGGGGACATCCGCCGCCGTGCCGGCAGTCCAGCCGCGCTCCAGCTGTTGTGGGAGGTCTGCCAGATCCCGGATTACCGCAAGACCATGGCCGAGGAGCACACGAGCCTGCTGGCCACGGTGTTCGGCCATCTCTCCGGCCCGGAAGAACGGCTGCCGGCCGACTGGATCGCCGGGCAGATCGCCGGTCTCGACCGCACCGACGGCGAGATCGACACGCTGATGGCGCGCATCGCCCATGTGCGGACCTGGACCTATATCGCCCATCGCGCCGACTGGCTGGACGACGGCAAGGCCTGGCAGGCGCGCGCCCGGTCGATCGAGGACCGCCTGTCGGACGCGCTGCACGACCGCCTGGCCCAGCGCTTCGTCGACCGCCGCGCGGCGCTGCTCAACCGCGCCCGGGGCAGGTCCGCCCTTGCCGCGACCGTGGATGCCGACGGGACGGTGCGGATCGCGGGCGAACCGGTGGGCCGGATCGAGGGTTTGCGGTTCGCGGCCGATACGGCGGAAGGCACGCGCGGCGGCCCGGAAATGCGGCCTCTGGCGGACCGCGCCGTCCGGCGCAGTCTCCGCGAACGCGCCGCCGAGCTGGCCGACGACGGGGACGATGCGTTCGCGCTCCGGGACGACGCCGGCATCGCCTGGCGGGGCGCCGTCGTCGCCCGGCTCGCGACCGGCGCGAGCC
>JAPPGP010000087.1 GCA_028821395.1 Defluviicoccus sp. | reverse complement strand
ATACTCAACCGTCACAGAGCTGAAACGGTATGTCGAATGAGATGAAGTCTGGCGATCTCGTGAAGCTTCTCTGGACCGACGGGATCGGCACGTCGCTCTACGCCAAGCGTCTGGAGCGCGGTCGGTTCCCCGGGCCGGCGGCTTCGGGCGAGGCGGTGTCGATCAGCGCGGCGCAGCTGGGCTACCTGCTTGAAGGGAAGAACGAGGTCTACCGGGCTCCCGCCGCTGCCTGAGCGATCGACCAAGAAGCGGGAGGCCCGAGACGGTGTGGGCAGGACGGAGGAACGGGTAAGGGCACATGGTCGACGAGACGGGATCGGGAAAACCAGTCATGCCCGGCGTGCGCTCGAGCACGGGAGTCCGATTTGGACCCGATCCGCGCATCTCCATACAGGCCCGCGGCGCAGCCATGCCGCATCGAGAGGCCGGACACACGGAAGCACCTGACCGCATGCCCCAACCATCCAAAGAAAATGCTTGCATCAACGGGGGCGTCCACACACGGCCGTGACGGGGTGGGGACGATGGGAGAAGCGTTTCCACCCTTCTATCCGGTTGCTCAAGGCAAGACCGCCCTACCCCAGCACGTAGCGCCCGTCCGGGTCGCGGCCGAGGCGGCCCTCGGCGTAGAGGGCTTCGAGCTCGCGGACGATCTCGCGCCCGTCCTGCGAGCCCGCCGCCTCCATCAGCTCGCGGAAGTGCTTCGGGCCGGTAGCGAGCGCTTCGGCCGCCGGAATCCCCCGCGCCGCTTCGTCCGCGAGCTCCGGCGGTTCGGGCACGGTGAACTCCTGCGCGTCCAGCCTGCCGAACGGGACCGTCAGGTCGAAACCCGCCTTGGCGCCCGCCCGCTCGCCCTGCAGCGAGGGATCGAGCGGCACCGCCCGGAAGCCCGACGCGATCACGATGTCCCGGTCGGCCTGGAAGCGCGTCGCCAGCGCCCAGTCGAGCTCGGAATCGGAGAACACGTCGATATCCGCGTCGGTGACGAAGACATGCTTCACGTCGGCGCTGGAGCCGAACGCGGCCGCGATCGCGTTGCGCGCCTCGCCGGGCACCCGCTGGCGCAGCGCGACGCGGGCGTTGTACATGCCGCCGCAGGAGGCGGTGACGCAGACCGCGACCGGCTCGCGCACCGCGGTCTCCAGCGCCTTCCACAGCGAGATCTCGGTCTTCAGCGCGCAGATCTGCGCGGTGTCGGTCCGGTCCATGGTGCGCCCGCCGATGGTCACCGTCTGGAACAGCGCATCGCCGCGGCGCGCGATCGCGTCGAGATGGAACACCGGGTTCGACTTCAGCACGCCGTAATAGCCGACATATTCGCCGTAGGGGCCCTCGGGCTCCGACCAGCCGGCGGGGTCGAGATGGCCTTCGAGCACCATCTCGGCGTCGGCCGGGACCATGAGATCGCTGGTCGCGCATTTCACCACGGGGAGGGCCGCGCCACGCACCCCGCCGATCAGCGCGAGCTCGTCCCCCGGCGGCACCAAGCTGAGGCTGGCGATGGCGTCCGCCGGATGGGCGCCGACGACGATTGCGACCGGCAGGGGCTCGCCCCGTCCGTGCGCCCGGCCGTAGATCGCGCGCAGATCGCTCGGCGCGTTGAGGTCGATCCCGGCCTCGCGCCTTCCGCGCAGCATCAGGCGACGCATGCCGATATTGACGAGCCCGGTGTCGGGATCGCGCGAGAAGTCGAGCCCGGCCGAGATATAGGGCGCCCCGTCGAGCGCGTGCTGGAGATGGACCGGGAGCGCCGTGAGGTCCGCATCCTCCCCTTCGAGCACGATCTCGTGGATCGGCGCCGCGTCCCGAGCGACCTCGACCGGCGGGATCGGGTTGTCGAGCCGGTCGAGCAGCGCCGGCAGCAGGTCGCGCTCCCCGGTCCCGAGCGCGAGCGCGAGGCGGCGCCGGCTCGCCATCGCGTTGCCGACCAGCCGCGCCTCCTCGGGACCGGCGCGCTCGAACAGAACCGCCTTCGGGTTGCCGTCGAGCATCGCCGCCACCCGGGAAAGCGGCACCTTCTCGGTCACCGTCTCCAGCTCGCCGGCGTCTGCAAGGCGGTCGACCAGCCGGGCGAGGCGGAACCGGTCGAAATCGATGCTCGCGAAGCTGTCCGGCATGGCGGCGGCCTCCCTGTCCGGCGGGTCGCGCCATTCTGGTCGCCTGCGCCGGGCGAGATCAATCTATCGGCTGGCGCCGCATCCCGACGGCGGCCTGGGCCGAGATGCTGCCGAGCAGGACGGCCCCGCCGAGCAGGGTGAGGGCGCTCGGCACTTCCCCAAAGGCGAGCGCGACCCAGATCGGCCCGAACACCACCTCGGTGAGCGAGAGCACGACGAGCTCGGCCGCCGGCACGTGCCGGGCGCCGATGGTCAGCATCAAGATGCCGGCGCCGATGACCAGCACGCCATAGGCCGCGGCAAGCCCGATATCGGCCACGGGCACGGCCAGCCCGGCGCCGCCGGCCAGCGCCATCGTCCCGCTGACCGCGGCGGTGACGGCGGCGGCGATCAGGATCGTCGGGCTCATGTCGGTGTGCCGGCCGCGCCGGATGCAGACCGAGAAGCCGGCGAAGCCCACCGCCGCCGCAAGAGCCGCGAGGTCGCCGAACAGATCGGCCTCGGCCAGCCCCTCGCCGATCATGATCGCGACGCCGGTCATCACGCCTGCCATGGCGAACCGCATCGAGCGCGACACGGGCTCGCGCATCACCGCCCAGCCGAGCAGCGCGGCGAACAGCGGCGATGCGCTCAGCAGGAACAGCGCGTTCGCCACCGTCGAGTTCATCACGCCCCACACATAGCCGGTGAAGCCCACGGCCAGGCAGAGCCCGCCCACCAGCCCGACCGCCCCGGTGCCGCGGATCGCCGCCAGCACCGGGCGCCGGGTGACGACGAGCCAGGCCAGCAGCGCGAGCCCCGCGCCGAGCGAGCGGTAGAACAGGAACTGCCACTCCGTGCTGTCTTCGGCGAGCCGGATGATCGGCCCGCCCAGGCTCATGCAAAGCCCGGCCGAAAGCACCCAGAGGCGGCCGGTGATTCGGCCGCGGTCGGGCGCGGGACCGGAAGGCGCGGTCAAGCGGCCCCGGCGCGGCGCGCGGGAGCGGCGGCGGCGCTCAGGCGGTTCCCCACGGGTCGATCACGTCGATGCCGATCCCGGAGAAGTCGGGCAGGTTCCGCGTCGCCACCGCCATGCCGCGCGACCGCGCGATGGTCGCGATCTGGCAATCCGACTGCGAGACCGGTCGGCCCGACCGGCGGCGGGCGGCGGCCATCTCCGCATAGGCGGTCGCCGCGTCGCTGCCGAAGGGCGGAATCCGCCGGTCGAACGCCGCGAGCGGCATGGAATCCATGTCTGAGACGAGCGTGTCGCGGCGGCGGCCTCGCGGCATGATGGCGGCCGCGCAGCGAACCTCCGCTTCGCCCGCCGCTGCAAAGTAAAGCTCCGCTGTACGGTGCCGCTTGGCCCACGCGTCCACGGCGGGAGGCTTGCCGCGCCGCGTCACTTTCTGCGGCGTGCCCGCGAGCGCCGCGTTCACGACGGCGCTGAACCGGTTCTTGGCATCCTGGAGCGTCCACATTGCACGGAGCTCGTCCGGCCATCTAACTGGACAGGCAGCCCGTGCCAGCCCTGATTTCAAGGCTTGTCTCACGCCGTGGCATCGATGGCCTTGCCGAGGATGCGGGCGAGCTGGGCGATCTGGTCCTCGGTGATGATCAGCGGCGGCGACAGCGCGATGGTGTCGCCG
>JAPPGP010000146.1 GCA_028821395.1 Defluviicoccus sp. | reverse complement strand
TGGTGCCGGATGCATCGGCGAAGGATTTGGGCGTGCGCGGCGCGACCTGGCCGGTAGCGGAGCCCGACCTGCTGGTCCAGATCGAGACGCGTCTCCTGCAAATGCACCGGTCCGGCGAGCTGGCGCGGCTGGAGAATGAAGCCCGCGAGCGCGCCCGTCGGCAACTGGAAGAGCCCGAACCCGTTCCCGGCATCGCGCCGGCGCGGGAACGGCGCAGCCGCCCGTTCGATCCCGCGGTTACGGTCGCGCAGGACATCCGCACGCCCGACGGCATTCTCGTCGCGACCGCCGGCACGAGGATCAACCCGCTGGAGAGCCTGTCACTGACGCGCGATCTCATCTTCGTCGACGGAAGGCGCGAGACCGAAATCGCCTGGGCGTTGGCCCGTGACCGCCCCGCCAAGATCGTGCTGCTCGCAGGGCGCCCGCTCGATCTCATGCGCCGCTACCGGCGGCCCTTCTTCTTCGACACCGGCGGCAGGCTCGCCGCGCGCTTCGGCATCGCGGCGACGCCGACGCTGGTCGAACAGGACGGGAGCCGGCTGCGCCTCACCGAAATCCCCGTTGAAAGCCCCGGCTCGGGGGCCGGGACAGGCAACCAGAAGGAGGACTGAAACCATGCTGACCGTGAACCGCGCGACCCTCGTAGGCCATGTAGGGCGCGACCCCGAAATCCGCTCCCTGCCGAACGGCGGCAGGGCGGCGGCCTTCTCGCTCGCCACTTCGGAGAAATGGACCGACAGGGAGGGCAAGCCAACCGAGGCCACGGAGTGGCATCGGGTGGTCGTCTACGGCGCGTCCGTCGAGATCGTCGAAGCCATGCTGCGCAAGGGCGATCCGGTGATGGTGGAGGGAAGGAGCGCCACCCGCAAATACAGCGACCGGGAGGGGACCGAACGCAGCGTCACCGAGATCGTCGTCGCCGGACCGCAGGGCATGGTGAATGTCCTCAGCCCACGGAAAGCGGAAGAGGGCAGCGCCACGGCAACCGGGACCCCGGAATGATCCGCCGCTTCCTCCCCCTCGCCGCGCTCGCGTTCGCGGCCCTTCTCTGGCCGGCGCCGGCCTCGGCGCAGACCTGCACCGGGCGGTTCGTCAACCCGATCTCGGACGTGTGCTGGGAGTGCCTGTTCCCGATCTCGATCGGCCCGCTCACCATCGGGAGTGTCGGCGGCGTCATCGACACCCCCAACCCGTCCTCGCCGATCTGCTTCTGCGGCTCGCCGATCCCCCGCATCGGACTGTCTCTCGGGGTCTGGGAGCCGGCAAGGCTGGTCGACGTCACCAGGACCCCCTGGTGCTTCCCCAATCTCGGCGGTCTCACCATCGATCCGGGCCTGCCCGCCGCACGGGGCCGCACCGGATCGTCGGGCGGCGACGGCGCCAAGGGCTCGGTCTGGCATGCCCACTACTACATGTATCCGCTCCTGTCGTGGATCGGGGTGCTGCTCGATCTCGGCTGCCTGGAGGGCGGGTCGCTCGACATCGCCTGGGTCTCGGAGCTCGACCCGGCCTGGCTCGACGACGAGCTGTCGTTCCTGCTCAACCCGGAAGCCGCCCTCTTTGCCAACCTGCCGGCGCAGGCGGCGTGCGCCGCCGACTGCGCGGCGGCCTCGGCCGGGCTGCCGCTCGATCCGCTGTTCTGGTGCGCGGGCTGCCAGGGCGGGATGTATCCGCTGACCGGCAACGTCGCGGCCCATGTGGGCGGGGTGCAGGCCTCGCTGCTGGCGGCGCAGCGGCTGGTCTACCGGCTCCACCGCGCGGGTCTTGCCTGGGGCACGTCGGGCTCGCAGGCGCTGTGCGGGCGCTACCCGATGCCGGTGATGAGGAAGAGCCAGTACCGCTGGCAGATGACCGAGCCGGTGCCGGCGACGACGCCGATGACGGGCTGCAACCCGACGGGGCGCTCCTCGGTGCTGTGGGAATCCCTGCGTGAGCTGCCGGTCTCCGGCGAGAGCTTCGGCTACCTGCTGTTCAGAAAACGCTCGTGCTGTTTGCTCTGAACCGGATGGAATCCAATGCCAATTGCACCGCTGACGATGCCATGACGACCTTCTCTTGCCGACCCGGGACCGCTTTCCTGTTCACGGCCATGCTGTTGCTCGGCGCCTGCGCCTGTCCGGCCCGTGCGGATGAGGGTCCGCGAACCGGGACGCACGACGCCGATGCCGGACGGCTGGTCGAGGAAGTCCTGCGCAAGGCGGGCGGCCAGGGCGATGGTTCGCTCGGTGAGTGGACGCGTTCGATCCTGGACCGCGCTCTGGAACGCGCGGGAGAGACCGCACGGCAGGCGGTCCCCGGACAGGTCACGCCCCTTCCGGCCGAACGCCATGCCGGGGCCTTCGCGGGTCCGCGCCCTGCCTCGGCGGAAATCCTGGTCTTCATCAGCCTGTCCGTACCGGCGGCGAGCTGGCGGCAATGGGCGCGGGATGCGGCCCGGCTCGGCGCAGCGGAACACGCCGGTCCGCCGCTGGTGCTGCGCGGTGTCGGCAATGGCGGGTTGGCGGAGACGGCGAAGCATATCGGCGCGCGTCTGGACGGTTTTGAGGCAGCGGTGGCTATCGACCCGCGCCTGTTCCGCCTGTTCGGCATCGAGCGGGTGCCGGCGGTCGTGGTGGTCCCCGGCGGCGTGCCTGCCTGTGAGAGCCGGGGCTGCACCGATGACTCCGCCCCGCCGCACGATCTGGTGACCGGCAATATCGGCCTCGTCGCGGCGCTGGAAGCCATCGCCGCCGAAGGCGAGGCCGGTCGCACTGTCGCTGGGTCGTATCTCGACCGGCTGACGGGGGCTGGGCGATGATCCTTCAGGCATTCGGTCGTGGCGCATGCGGGCAGCGGCTGGCCCGGTTGCCGGGCTACATCGTGATGGCGGCCGCGTTCGCCTTCCTGCTCTGGATCGTCTTCGGCGGGGCAGCGCAGGCAGGCGATCCCAAGTCGGAAGCGCGCGCCATCGGCAATGCGGGCGCGGCGGCAGCAACCGCCATCGCGCGGGATGCTTCTAACGCCGCCACGGTGCCGGGCTATGCCGGCACCAACGTCCCGGAGCGCAATATCGGCGCGGGCGCGCTGGAGACCGAAGGCCGGGCGCGGCTCGCCGATCCGGACGATCCGGGCGGGCAGGCGGGACGCAGCGTGATCGAGGGCGTGACGCTGCGCCCGGCAGTGCCGGTGACGGCGGGCGACCCCGGCGTCGCGCGCGGCAAGGCAGTGACGGCCGATGCCGAGGCTGCCGGCCATGGCGCCGGCAATCTCGCCTCGGGCAGCGTCGCCGACTGCGGCGCGGACCTTCCCGATGCGAACCGGGGCGGGAGCTGTGGTTCCGTCCGCTGGTGCGTCGGCGCCGGCTGCGAGACGGTGGCGCCCGAGGCCAATACCGGCTTCGTCGAGGCCACCACCCGGCTCAACATGGCGCTGGAGCTCGGCGGCGATGAGTTCGACCGCGGCAATCTCCGCTTTTTCGCCGGCAAGCGCCGCGCCTGCCACATCAAGCTGTTCGGGCTCGCCAACTGCTGCAGGAACTCCGGCCTGCTGGTCGGGCTCGGCAACTGCTCGGCCGGTGAGCGCGAGCTCGCGAAGGAACGCAACGCCGGCAACACGCATTATCTCGGCAGATACTGCTCGAAACGGGCGTTCTTCGGCGCCTGTATCCGCCGGTCTCGCGCGTGGTGCGTGTTCGGCTCGAAGCTGGGTCGCATCCTGCACCAGCAGGCGCGGCCGCAGCTCGGGATGGGCTGGGGCAGCTGCC
>JAPPGP010000008.1 GCA_028821395.1 Defluviicoccus sp. | reverse complement strand
CGACAATCCTCCTAACCTCAAGTAATATAACAACGAAATGGAGAGAGAACGACCCAACTCCCAAACGACCCACCAATCCGCAACGTTCAGTAATCCTACACCCTGGAATTGGTCTCGATCTGAGAACGCATGAACTCGCTGACCACCTTGTGCTCGCCGGCCAGCTCGACGGCCCGGGCCATGATCCCCTCGTCGGGGTCCGCGACCACGTCGCGCGTGAGCGGATCGACGATCATCAACTCCTCTTCCACGCCGAGCGTGATTTCGCCCATGTCCGAGAATCCCTTCAAATGCGCTGCGCTTCGAAATCGCCGTGCCGCCGGTGCGGCTTTCCCTTCAATCTTCGCCCCGCGTACCGCCGCCTGGACCGCAAGGATAGAACTGCCTGCAATAGCGCCGGTACAGGCCGATCTCGCCGTCGGAGCGGGACAGGCTCGGCCGCGGCCGATACCGCTTGTTTGCCCAAATCGTCACGTCCTGGCGAACGTCCCTCACCTGCGAAGACAACAGGATCCGGTTCATCAGCCGGGTGCGCAGCTTCACCGGCAGGAAGCCGAGACCGGAGATCGGGCGCCTGGGCTTGCGCAGCGCCCGCAGCTGCGAGACCAGGACAATGTCGATGAGCCTACCGTCGACCGGCGTGGCGAGCACCCAGAGGCGGGAGCGCATGCCGATCGTGCGCTCGACGACCTCGACGAACGAATAGCCCAGCCCGTGAATATGGGTGGTCGCGGAGACGTCGTAGATCAGGTCGGTGAACCCGGCGATTCGGCGCCGCCGCCTGAAATCGAAGCGGGTCAGGAGATACGCGCCCTCCACCGTGGTCTCGCCGACGGGCTTGACCGCGTCGTAGCCGTGCACGTAGCGCAGATGGGCGAGATCCACGGAGTTCTCCGTGGTCTCCTGCGGGTGGCCGGGAAACCGGATGGTGCGGATTTCCTTCCCGCCCCACCCGTATTCTTCCGGCGAGTCCTCGGGAAGGCGCCATTGCGGCGGTCGCCCGTCGATGCCCCACCAGGCGAAGACCAGGCCGGCGATCTCCCGCGTCTCGAACACCTTCAGCTTCGCCGACGGCGGCGGCGGGCCGACGGGCGTGGCGACGCACGCGCCGCGGACGTCGTAGGCGAAGCCGTGAAACGGGCACACGAGGCGGCCGTCGCGCACCCTGCCGCCGGCCGCGGGGCCCAGCGAGGCGCCGAGATGCGGACATACCGCGCGGGCCGCGCAGACCGCTCCCCCGTCGTCGCGCCAGACGACGATGTCCTCCCCGAGCCACTGCCTCTGAATCGGGTTTTGCTTCGCCAGCGATCGGCGGTCGGCGACGAAATACCACCCCTCGGGAAACGGGTAGAGAGGGCCATCGCCGTCGCCCGCGCGGCGATCCGCGGTCGCGTCCCGCGCGGATCCGCGTCCCTGTCGAGGCAGCTCCATGGGAATCGGTCAGCGCGGATCGCGCGACGGCATCTGTGGACGGGGCATCGAACCGCTCTCCGCATCGTGACGGTGCCCAGCGGGCCAAGGCGAGGGAGGCTCTGGAGCCGCATCATAGCGCAGCGCGGTCCCGATCGGCCAGCGGACGGTGCAGGACACCGTGTCGCAGGCGAGCGGGAATTCCCGAATTGCGGCACGGGATTGCCGGTGCCGGAGCGACTGCGAGATGCTATGCTCCAAACCTCCTCACCGGCCGGTAATCCCGCATGAATCTGGAATCGTTCATCGCGCTCGTCATGGGTCGGCGATGGCTGACCGCGCTGCTCTCCCTGCTCTTCATGGCCGGCCTCGCGGCGGGGGCCGGGCGAATCGTCGCGGTCGACGTGGACGTCCGGAACCACTTCGGCAAGGACGACCCGCATATCGTCGCGCTGGAGCGGCTGGAGGACACCTACGCGCTCTCCGACGGGGCGCTGGTCGCGGTGGCGCCGAAGAGCGGCACCATTTTCACGCGGGAGACCCTGGTCGCCATCGAGGACCTGACCGAGCGGCTGTGGCGGACGCCCTATGTCACCCGGGTCGATTCGATCACCAACTACACCCACAGCGAGGGCCGCGAGGACGAGCTGATCGTCGAGCCGCTCATCGACGAGGCCGGATCGCTGAGCGACGAGGACATCGACCGAATCGAGCGCATCGCTCTCGCCACGCAGGAAGTCGCGGGGCGCTTCGTCTCCCGCGACGGCCGAGTCGCCGGGCTGGTCGTCAGCGTCGCGCTTCCCGACAACCGCGAGCAGGGAAAGATCGAGGTCACCGACTTCCTCTACGACACCGCCGTCAAGGCGCGCGAGAAGTTCTCCAACGTCGACTACCACCTGACCGGCGAGATCGTGCTCAACCGGGCGATGCGCGATGCGATCGACAGCGAGATGGCGATCCTCGCCCCCATCGCGCTCGCGACGATGCTGGTCGTCGCCGTGATCCTGCTGCGCTCGATCTGGGGGACCGTGGCGATCGTCGCGATGATGGTCGTCGTCATCCTGTCCGCGCTGGGCTTCGTCGGCTGGACCGGCATGAAGCTGTTCGGCGAGAGCGCGGCTGCGATGTTCGTGCTCATGGCGGTCACCGTCGCGCATTCCGTCCACGTGATCGAGGGCATGTTCGCGGGCTTGCGCGAGGGCATGGACCGCAGAGAGGCGGTCATCCATTCGCTGCGCGTCAATCTGTGGCCCGTCTTCCTCACGTCGCTGACCACGGCGATCGGTTTCCTCAGCCTGAACTTCGCGGAAATGCCGCCGTTCAAGGTGATGGGCAACATGGTGGCGTTCGGCGCGCTCTGCGCCTTCGTCTTTTCGGCGACCCTGCTGCCGGTGTTTCTGTCGATCCTGCCGATGCGCGCCCGGAAGCTGCGCGCGGGAAAATCCGATTTCTTCGAGCTGCTGGGGCGTTTCGTGGTCTCCCGCCACACGACGCTGCTGGTCTCGTTCGGCGTCCTGGTGGTCGTGCTGATCGCCGGTATCTCGCGGATCGAGCTCAAGGAGAACTGGCTCGAGCTGCTCGACGAGAGCTACGAGTTCCGCCGGTCCACCGATTTCATCAGCAGGAACTTCACCGGCGTGGAGACCTACGAATACTCGCTCGGCGCCGGGCGGGAAGGCGGCATCACCGATGTCGGGTATCTCGGCAAGGTCGATGCGCTGTCCGAGTGGTTCCGCTCGCAGCCCGAGATCGCCCACGTGTTCGGCATCGCCGACATCCTGAAGCGCTTGAACAAGAACCTGCATGGCGACGATCCGGCGTTCTACAGGATTCCGGAGAGCTCCGATCTCGCCGCGCAGTATCTGCTGCTCTACGAGCTCTCCTTGCCGGTCGGCCGCGACCTCAACAACCTGATCGACGTGGACCGGTCGTCGACGCGGCTGACGGTAGTGCTCAGGAGCCTGTCGACCAACGAGAAGATCGCGCTCGACGAGCGCGCGCAGGACTGGTTCCGGCAGAACGCCCCCGAGATGGCGACCCGGGCGAGCGGCGTGGCGGTGGTGGGAGCGCGTTCGATCCAGCGCAACATCGAGGGCATGCTGATCGGCACCGTCACCGCCATGGCCATCGTCTCGCTGCTGCTGCTGTTCATGTTCAGGAGCGTGCGTCTCGGCCTGATCACCCTGATCCCCAACTTCGTCCCCGCCGCCATGGCGATGGGGCTGTGGGGGTATGCGGTGGGCGAGGTCGGCGTCGCCACCTCGGTGGTCACGGCGATCGCCTTCGGCATCATCGTCGACGACACGATCCACTTCATGACCAAATACGTCGAGGGCAGGAAGCGCGGGCTGTTGCCCTCCGAATCGGTGCAATCCGCCTTCCGCACGGTGGGCAGGGCGCTGTTCGCGACCACCGTCGTCTTCGCGCTCGGCTTCATGGTGTTCGGCGCCTCGGGGATGGCGACCAACCAGGCGCTCGGCCTGCTGGTGGGCATAACCGTCATCGTCGCGTTGCTGGCGGATTTCCTGCTTCTGCCGCCTCTCCTGATGGTGCTCGACGGCGCCCGGGAGACCGGTGCGCAGATCAGGGAACGGCTGCGGCGCGCGGCGGAATAGACGGGCCGTATGGCACGATGCCGCAGGCCGGGACGGGCGGGATTCGTGCTAGCATGCGCGAACAGCTTGCGGTGAAGGCGACGGACAGGAGGAACCGGTGACTCGCGCCTCGCTCCCCCACCCGATGCCGCTCCTTTGCGGTATCCTGGCCGCCGTCTTCGCCTGGACGGCCGAGCCGATATCCGTCCGGGCGGACAGCAGCGCCGAGGAAGCCGGCCGCAGGATCGCCACCGAATCCCGCCAACGCCAGAAGGGTTTCGGCAATTTCACCGCCGACCTCACCATGGTGTTGCGCACAAAGCGGGGGCAGGAGAGCCGCCGCCAGATCCGCCTGAAGACCATCGAGGTCGAGACCGACGGCGACCGCACCATCTTCGTGTTCGACCGCCCGCGCGACGTCAGGGGGACGGGGTTCCTGGTCCACGCCCACAAGGACAGGCCGGACGAGCAGTGGCTCTTTCTGCCCGCCCTGAAACGGGTCAAGCGCATCAGCTCGTCGAAACAGTCGGGGTCCTTCATGGGCAGCGAGTTCTCCTACGAGGATATGGGCGCGGTCGAGGTCGAGAAATTCAAGCACCGCC
The DNA here is from genome assembly GCA_028821395.1 of Defluviicoccus sp. Taxonomy (GTDB): domain Bacteria; phylum Pseudomonadota; class Alphaproteobacteria; order MPNO01; family MPNO01; genus MPNO01. The sequence continues at coordinate 31,371 of JAPPGP010000008.1, read as the reverse complement.
TGCTGCGCGACGAGGCCTGCGGCGACCTCCAATGCAGCGTCCTGGAGCGCATCCCGCTGAGCAAGGATTCGGGATATTCCCGGCAATTGGTCTGGCTCGACAAGAAGGAGCTTCGCAGCATCCGGATCCAGTTCTTCGACCGCCGGGGCGCGCACCTCAAGACCATGGCGGTCGAGGATTACAAGAAGTATCTCGACCGGTTCTGGCGCGCCAGCAAGATCACCATGAGCAATCACCTCACGGGCAAGAGCACCGTGCTGCTGTGGTCGGACTACGCGTTCGGCACCGACCTCGACCTCGGCGACTTCACCCGGACGGCGCTGAAGCGGGTCCGCTAGAGCCGGGCCGGCCCCGGCGATGCCGAGACGGATCGCCATTGTCGGCGGCGGGGTCTCGGGTCTCGGCGTGGCCTGGGCGCTCGACCGGCACCCCGACCGCTTCGATTTCCGGCTGTTCGAGGCAGAGGACCGGCTCGGCGGCAACGCGGTCACCGCCGACATGAAGCAGGACGACGGCAGCGCGATACCCTTCGACATTTCCGTCACCGCCTGCATTCCCTCCGTCTACCACCACATCGTCCTGTTCCTGCGCGCGCACGGCATCGAGCTGATCGACACCCGGTTCAGCTACAGCGTGAGGTATCGCGGCGGCGTCTACGCCCACGATTTCGACTCCGACATCCGGCGGCGTCTGCAGCCGGAAATCGTGAGATTCCAGAAGCTCCTGAAGCGTCTCAAGCGGTTCGGCCGGCTCAACCGGACGCGGTCCAGGGCGCTGAACGCCCTCAACCCGTTCAACTACGTCAGCATGGGGACGGTGCTCAATCTCGGCAGGTTCTCCGGCGATTTCCGCTACCAGGTGCTGAAGCCCATGTTCGTCAACTTCCTGATGGCCACCAACGTATTCGACATGCCGGCATCGCTGTTCGCGCGGTATCTGGAGTTCTTCGACATCGAGACCGCGACGCCGATGCAGACCTGGGACCGCGGCACGCGGCGCATTTACGAGACGATGTCGGCGGGCTTCCGGGACCGGATCCATCTCGGCCGGCCGGTTCGAAAGGTCTACCGGCGCGCGTCCGGGGTGGTGGTGGAGGACGAGCGCGGCGGGACGGAGACATTCGACGAGGTGGTCTTCGCGTGCAACGCGAACCAGACGCTGATGATGCTGGACGATCCAACCCTGCTGGAGGGCTGGCTGCTGTCCTCGATCCGCTACGAGAGCGAGCTGCACAACCACACGGTGGTCCATTCCGACGCCTCGGTCCTGCCGGACAACGACGCCAGGCCGCTGGCCAGCCGGAGCAACCACATCGAGCAGTACGGCGCGCGGCCGGACAACTACGAGATCACCTACATCATGCACAACCAGCAGCCCTGGGCGAACCGCTCGGACAAGCCCTGCCTGGTGACCTACAACCCGGTCAGCCGCATCGACGAGAGCAAGATCGTGAAGCGCTGGTGGTTCCAGCACATCGTGCACGACGTGCGCCACGTGGCCCTTCTGATCCACCTGTTCCGCTTCGTGCAGGGCAGGCGGCGAAGCTGGCATTGCGGCGCCCACACGCTGGTCAACAGCCAGGAAACCTGTTTCGTCTCCGGCCTGGCGACGGCGCGGCAGATCGGCGCCGACTATCCGTTCGACGACGCCGAGGCGCGCAAGTGGTTCAACTTCTACGGGCGCATGATGTACGGCTGGCGCTTCAGGAAGGCGTGAGGTCAGGCGGACAGCTCGCGCCTCTGCTCGGCGACGAGGAACTTCAGCTTCTCGGTCGGCTTCATCGACGGCAGCGGGCTGAACCGCAGCGCATCGACGTAACGCGCGGGGGTGACCTCAAGGGTGAAGTAATGCGCGATCATCAGCACGTTGACCGCGAGCTGCAGGTCCATCCAGCGTGACCCGAGACATTTGTGCGTGCCCAGCCCGTAGGGCGCGTAGCCGGGGCCGCGGTGCTCGTCGCGGGCGGGGAGATAGCGGTCGATGTCGAACGAGAAGGGGTCGGGGAAGATGTCCTCCATGTAGTGCGCGGCCGTCTGGGCGATACAGACCCGCGCCCCCACCGGCAGCTCGTAGCCTTCGAGCACGAAGGAGTTCATCACGTCCCGCATGGACATGGGGACGATCGGGTACATCCGCAGGCACTCCATCAGGAAGCGGTGCGTGACCTCCATCGACGACTGGTTGAAGTCCTCGCCGTCCGGGTCCCCGTTCTCGAAGAGCGCGTCGGCTTCGGCCTGGATTCTCTGGCAGAGCGCGGGCTGGGACGCCAGCGCGTAGACCGCGAAGCTCAGCGCATCGCCGAGATAGACGCTGGCGACCAGCGCCGCCGACAGGGCGAAGCGCAGATTGGCCTCCGGCACCAGCTGCGGATCGCTCGCGTGCAGGCTCAGCCAGTCGTCGGCGAGGTCGCGCGGGCACCCCGCCCGCTGGGCCGGCGTATGAATGGCCTGGACTCGCTCCAGCAATTTGTCGACGGCTTTCGCGCGGCGCTTCATCCCCGGGGTGTTCAGCATGAACCTGGGCAGGGCGTTGACGATATGCGTCGTCAGCGCCCGTTCCTTGAAGTCCATCAGGTCGTCGATGATGTCCTGCGACTCGACGGCGAGGAAGAGCGGCGAGAGCTGCGCGTTGACCATTCGCCGGCACGCGCGCACTGGGACGGTCTCTCCGACCGTCCAGCCCGCCATGAATTCGCGGGAAAATCTGTACACATCGTCCAGCCGGCCCGCCAGCCGGCCCCGCGAATAGGCCGGCCCCATCGCCTTGCGAAGCCGGAAATGATCGGCGCCGTCGAGCGACGGCAGCACGCCATGCGCGCCGTAGACCTTCTCAAAATCCGCGAAATAGCCGCTGGCCTTCAGGTGCATCCGCCCGTGCCGGTGCACCCAGTGGTTTGCCTCCGGCCCGGCGAGGAAGGTCATCGGTCCCGCGAATGGCAGGCGGAGCTCGAACACCGGGCCGTATTCTTTCGTCAGATCCGCGAAGATCGCGGGAACGTTGCCGCTGCGCAAGTGCGGGCTGAGCAGCAACCGGCGCAGGGCGACGACGGGTATCTTCTTGGTGAGCGTGGAACGCTTGAGCATCGGGGTGGCGATGTTCTGAGCCACCGCGGCGGCGATCGACCGGCCGATCAGGTCCATCCGGCAAATGGAGGCGATGCGCTCTTCCGTCTCCTCGTCGAGCTCGAACATGATGCGAAATACGTCGCATGCGTTGACGAGGCAGATGACGATGATGTCTCTCGGATCGGGAATCTCGTCGGTGAAGAGCGCCTTGACGACGCGCGTCTTGATGAACTGGCCGACCGTGCCTTCCTGCGAGGCGCCGCGCAAATCCTCGTACCACTTCGCGGTCGCCAGCGTCCAGAAATCGCCGTCGTGGTGTTCCAGGATCTTCAGCTCGACCAGGCGGTCCAGGGTCCGGTCGATGATCGACTCCGCCCGGCCGGCGAGGCGTTCGATCCAGTACTGGGCGTTCCGTCGATCCGGTTCGTCCGCGATCTGCTTCAGAACGGGATCGAGGGCGGGATCGCCGGTTTCCGTCGCGTCCAGCAGATGCAGCGAATCCAGATCCGTGTCGATGCGCGCCTGCAGGGAGAGCTCCGCGAGCGCCGCGCCGACGACGGTGCAGTTCAGATCCCAGCCCGGCACCTGGTGGAAATAGCCGTTCTGCTCGTTGAGCAGCATCAGGATGAGCTCTTCGGGCAGGCTGAGCGGCTGGGTCGTCACGGTCGTGTCTGGCATAGCCTCCTCGCATCCCGATCGGTCGCAAGGCACGGACGCCGCAATTCCCGCGGGAAGCGATCTGACGCGAAGGCGCGGGAAAAGGCCGCGAAATTACCATCACGCGCGCGGTCATGACAAAGAAAACATAGCAACACTTCTTTACGGTAACGCCAAATTTGACTTATGCACCGCATCCCCGCGACACCGCGCGTACGGATATCCGAGTCGCCACCGGTCGCCTCCCGATACTTCTGTCGAGGCCGAAAGCGCGGCGGTCAAGCCCGGCGGGAGCGGCTCAACGTCGCGGCCGTCCGGCTCTTCATGCCGACGCGGCGCCGGGCGCTTCCGGGATCGCGAGCGGGTACGATTGCGCACAACCCATGTCGACCCCCAGGCCGGGGTTCGGCACTTTGTTTGGAGACGGCAACCGCCGGGCAGTCTCACGATACAATCGGCAGATTTTTTTCGAAGACCGGGAGAGCGACGAACCGTGCCCCATAGCGAAGCAGCGCAAGAAGCTGAATTGGTCCTCTACACCAACCCGATGTCGCGCGGGCGGATCGCGCGATGGATGCTGGAGGAGACAGGGGCTCCCTACCGAACGGAGATCCTCGAATACGGACCGGCGATGAAGTCGGAGTCGTATTTGGCGATCAACCCGATGGGCAAGGTGCCGGCGATTCGCCATGGCGGGACCGTGGTCACCGAGGCTCCGGCGATCTGCGCCTATCTGGCGGACGCCTTCCCCGACGTCGGGCTCGCACCGCCGGCCGGGGAGCGCGGCGCCTATTACCGCTGGCTGTTCTTTGCCGCCGGTCCGCTGGAGGCGGCGGTCACCAACCGCGCCTTCGGCCTGGCCCCGCCCGAGGACAAGGAAGCGATGGTGGGGTACGGCAATTTCCCGACCGTCATGACTGCTCTGGAACGGGCGGTCGAAGGCGAGGGCTACGTCGCCGGAGATGATTTCTCCGCCGCCGATGTCTATGTCGGGTCGCATGTCTTCTGGGGCCTGCAATTTGAGCTGATCGAGAAGCGCCCGGCATTTGAAACCTACTGGTCGCGCCTGGAGACGCGCGATGCCTATCTGCGCGCGACCGCGCTCGACGACGCGGCGGCGGGCGAGGCCGAGGGCGGGTGACGCGGGCGGGCGCGGCTACTCGGGGTGAAAGACGATGTCGCCGTACCAGGCGCGGGCGCGGCGGCCGCTGTTGTCGGAATCGGTCATCACCGCGACCCCTTCCAGCCGGCCCACCGCGCGGCCGAACAGGCGCTTGAAGTCCGCGCGCACATCCCGCCTGTGGGTCCGCCAGACCCCCGCCAGCCGGTCGCCGGAATCGAGGGCGAACATCGTCACCTTGGCGGTGAAGGGGTTGGGCCAGGCATCGCCGACGCGCGCCTTGCCGGCCCACACGTAGCAGATTGAGATCGGCAGCGAGAACCACCCTTCGCCGGGCGCGACGACATAGACCCGGGCGGCGAAATCGTCGCCCTGCTTGACCCGCTCGTCGTCCACCCCGGGGGTCCTGTCGATCCGCCAGCGCCATTCCAGCACCGGAGTCGCCGCGAGGTCGATCTCGCGTTCGAGGTAGAAGCTCGATGCCGAGGCCACGCTGTCGGCCTCGAGCACGCGGCTCCCGTCGAGCTCGACGATGCGGTAACGCGTCTCGCCCTCGAACGCGCGCACCTGCCAGTCCGCGAGGTCGCCGGCGGAGAACCGTCCCAGCACGAGGGGTTCGGCGCGCGCCGTCAGCGCGGCGATCGATACCGCCAACAGAACCGGCGCCCAGTGCTTCACCGTTCCGGGTGGGCGAAGGGCCAGGGCGACGCCTCGCTGCCGGTCTCGATCGGCACCTCGATCAGGACCGGCCCGTCCTCCCGGAACCCCTCTTCCAGCGCCCTACGCAGCGCCGCCGGGGTGGAGGCCCGCACCCCCTTGGCGCCGAACCCCTCGGCCACCCTGACGAAGTCGGGGTTGACCAGCTCGGCGCCGATCAGGCGGCCGTCGAACACGGTGGTCTGGTCGCGGTGGACGTTGCCGAACGCGTTGTTGTTGAACACCACCGTCACCAGGTTGACCCGGTGCTGCACGGCGGTCGCGAGCTCCTGGATGCCGAACATGAAGCCGCCGTCCCCGGTGATCGAAACCACGCACTTGTCGGGGTTGGCGATCTTGACGCCGACGGCGGTCTGGAAGCCGAAGCCGAGGCTCTCCTGGTAGCCGCAAGTCACGTATTGCCTCGGGCCGTAGACCGGGAAGGCGAAGCGCGCGGCGAACCCGGCCTGAGTGATCTCCTCGACCAGCAGCCCGTCGCGGGGCAGCGCGGCGCGGATCGCCTTGAGAAATCCGACCTGCGGCTGGACCGTCTCGATCGCCGCCTCCGCCGCCGCGGCGTAGCCGAGGAACTCGTCCGCGCGCGACGCCCGCTTGTCGATCGAGGTGTCCAGCGCGGCGATCAGCGCGGCGGTCCCGAGCCTCGCGTCGGTGACGATTCCGACATCGGGGCGGATGCGGACGAATTCGGTCGGATCGATGTCGATGCGGATCGTCCTGATGCCGTCCGGCATCCAGCGCCAGCGGAAATGGACCAGCTCCAGCCGGCTGCCGATTCCGATCAGGAGGTCGCATTTCGGCCAGTATTCCCAGGCCGCCGTGGAGAGCAGCCCGTAGGGGCTGTCGTTGCCGACCACCCCCTTGCCGCTGCGGAAGGCGGTGACCGGCGCCTGGATAAGCCCGGCGAGCGCCGCGACCTCCTCGGGGGCGTGTTGGGCGCCCGCGCCGACCACGATCAGCGGGTTGCGCGCGTCCCGGATCAGCTTCGCCGCCGCCGCGACCGCATCCGGGTCGGGCGCCGGCGGGGCGGGCATCGAGCGGTCGACGTCGAGCTCGACCTCGGCGGACTGGCGGAACACGTCCCACGGCGCCTCGACCGCCGCCGGACGGACCCGTCCGGCGAGCATCTCCCGGAACGCGTGGGAGACGATCCCGGGCGCCTGGGTCGGGTGGTCGATGCGCTCGGCATAGCCGGTGAAGCCGCGCAGCGTCGCGAGCTGGTCGGGCAGCTCATGAAGCTGTCCGCGTCCCCTTCCGATCAGGTGGGACATCACGTTCCCGGTGACGCACAGCACCGGCGCGCTCGCGCCATAGGCGACGCTGAGGGCGGAGGAGGAGTTGAGCACGCCCGGGCCGGGCACGACGGTGTACACCCCTACCCTTCCGGTCGATTTGGCGTAGCCGAACGCCATGTGCCCCGCGCCCTGCTCGTGGCGGGTGGTGACGAAGCGGATGCGGTTGCTCTCCCGCGCCAGCGCGTCGGTGAAGTGGTACATGTGGGCGCCCGGAATCCCGAACACGGTGTCGACGCCGTGCAGGACGAGGGACTTGGCGATCGCCTCGCCGGTGGTCAGTCTCGGCAACCCGGCTCCTTTCAGACTCCGGCGAGCGCGGCGTGGATGTCGAGCAGCTTCCCCACGGTCTTCGCCGGCCGCCGGCCGAAGCCGCATTCGGTGGCGATGCCGTAGCCGGCGACGAATCTGTCGGCCGTCGCCATCCGCCGCCGCGTTCCGTCGACGCCGTCGGTGTCGTGGATCAGCCCGAGGAACAGCGTCGTCTCCGGCTTCAGCGCGAGGTCGCGCAGCGGCTCGAAATAGGCCTCGTCGTCGCGTTCAACAGGCACCGGCATGTGGATCCAGTCGATCGACCGCTCGACGCCCGAAGCGAGCCGGTTGGCGAGGTCGACCATGGCGCCCATGTCGCGTGGCTCGACGAAGTGCCTGCCGCCGAACGAGCCGTAGCAGAGATGGTAGCCCATCTCGATGCCGGCCGGGATGGCATCGCCGCACGCGACGAGGCGCTCGGCGATGCCGTCCCTGTGAAACGGGAAGTAGCTCTGCCGCGCCCCGTCGAAGGCCTGCATGTCGTGCGCGTTGTCCCACTGCCAGGCGATCCGCCCGTGCGGCAGGGCCCGGGCGACCTCGTCGATCTCCCGCATCATGCGGGCCACGAAGGCCGGCTCCACGCGAATCCGATCGGCGGGCGCAATGGCGGAGTTGAGCACGTTGAACGGGCTGGGCACGGCGATCAGAAACCTTGTGTCGCCCGCGACTTTCCCCGCCTCCCGCAACGCATCGAAGGTGGCGAAGCTCTCGATGGCGCAGGCGGCGTAGCCGAGCGGCCGCATCTCCAGCGCGTCGGGGGAAACGCCGTCCGCGATCCGCCACCACGTGGTATGGGCGATGCTGCCGCCGCCGGCAAACGCGGTGGGGTTCCGGTAATCCCCCTCCGATTCGACGGGCTCGAACTGGGGGTGGTCCTTGAACACGTGGTCCTGCCAGCGGATCCAGGCGAGCCGCTCGCCAGTCTCGCCGTCGGGAATGCGCTTCACCGCGCCGCCCAGCCGGTCGGAGACCGTGGCGAACACCTCTCCGGCATCCGCCAGGGGGATGCTGCCGCAGAGATGGATTTCACGCTTGCTCAAGAACGGACTCCTCGCTCGTCCGACGGCGCGCGATATTGCGGAATACGCCCCCGCCCGGCAAGCCGCACCGGGAGACGGTTCGGCTGTCTGGTTGCAGCGACAACTAAATTGCGGCAGCCTGCGCCGGTCCACCGGGGAGCCCTTCCGTGCCGCGACCGCCCAACATCCTGCTCATCACCTCGGACCAGCACCGCTGGGACTGTTTCGGCTTCGAGGGGCGGCGAATCCGGACGCCCTGGCTCGACCGGATGGCGGCGGCGGGAACCCGGTTCTCCGCGGCGATCACGCCCAACCTGGTGTGCCAGCCGGCGCGCGCGTCGATCCTGACGGGCATGCTGCCGCTGACTCACGGCGCCTACGACAATTTCGTCGACCTCGATGCGCGCACCGCCGAGCGCGGCTGGGCGCGGCGTCTCGCGAATGCCGGCTATGCCGGCAAGTTCATCGGCAAGGGCCATTTCGGCGAGGACGCGGCGGCAACCCGCTGGGGCGCGCCGGAGAGCCGCGAGCAATCCGCCGGCTTTCCCGACGACTGGACGGGCCCCTATATGGGCTTCGACGAGGTCGAGCTGATGATCCTCGGCCACTGGCACGACCTGCTGCCCTGCGAGAAGCCGCCGCGCGGGCAGCATTTCGAGCGCTGGTTCTGGAGCCGCGGCGACGACGGCGAGGCCTGGTCGCTCTGGGCCGAGGATGCCGGGCCCCCACCCGAAGCGGCGCAGACCTGGTTTTCGAAACTGCCCGAGCTCTGGCATTCGACGACCTGGGTGACGGATCGCACGCTGGCCTTTCTCGACGGTCGCGACCCGGACGAGCCGTTCTGCCTCTGGGTCTCCTACCCGGACCCGCATCACCCGTTCGACTGCCCGGAGCCGTGGAGCCGGCTGCACGACGCCGACGAGGTGGACATCTCCGCCACCCACGCGCGCGACCTCGACCGCCGGCCGTGGTGGCACCGCGCGGCGCTGGAGAACGAGCCGCGGGCGCGCACCGAGCGGTCGCGCATCCTGCGCCGCGAGTACAGCCGGATCGAGCCGCAGACCGACCGCCAGCTGGCCGAGATGACGGCCAACTACTTTGGCGAGATCGCGTTCATCGACCATGGGGTCGGCCGCATCCTGGAGCGGCTGGACGCGCTCGGCCTGGCCGACGACACGCTCGCGGTGTTCACCACGGACCACGGTGAGCTGCTGGGCGATCACGGGCTCTACCTCAAGGGGCCGACGCCGTATGAGGGGCTGCTCAGGGTCGGGCTGATCGTGCGGGGGCCGGACGTCCCCGCCGGGCGCGTCGTCGCCGACCCGGTCTCGACCATGGACCTCGCGGCGACGTTCTACGACTACGCCGGCATTGACCGCCCGGACGACATCCAGAGCCGGTCCCTCAAGCCGCTGATCGAGGGCGGGGCAGGCCGCGACGTCGCCTACGGCGAATGGAACCTGCATCCGAGCCGCGCCGGGGTGGAGCTGCAGCTTCGCACGGTTCGCACGGCGGACGCCAAGCTCACCGTCGACTTGCTCTCCGGCGCCGGCGAGATGTACGACCTCGCCAACGACCCGGACGAGATGGACAATTTGTTCGACGAAGACGGGCGGCGCGCGCTGCGCCGCGAACTCACGGACATGATCCACGCCCGCCCCGGGCGGTTGCTGGACGCGTTTCCCGAACACCGCGAATAGGACCATGGCGGCACGCAGCGAACCGCGCGACGATTCCGGCTACGACCTGACCCGGGTAACCGCCTACAGGCTGGCGGTGCTGTCCAACCGCCTGACCCTGTGGTCCGCCCGGGTCTACCGGCGGGAGTTCGGCACCAGCGTCCTGGAATGGCGGGTGCTGTCGATTCTGGCCGTGCTGGGACCGGCGATGGCGCGCGACGTCGCCGAGTTCTCGGTGCTCGACAAGAGCAATGTCAGCCGGGCGGTCGGCCGCCTGACCGCGCGCGGCCTGGTGCGGCAAACCAGCCATCCGGAGGACGGTCGGAGCCGGATCCTGACCCTCACCGGGGAAGGCAAGGCGCTGCATCGCAGGATCGGGGCGCGCTCGCGCGAACGGCAAGAGGCCCTGTTCGAGGGTTTCAGCGCGGCCGAACGCGAGCAACTGGCGGCGCTGCTCGACAGGCTGGACGCCCGCGCCCGGGCGCTGCTGGCGGCGACGGACGAGTAGGCGCGCCATGGAAATCGTCCTTCTCGGCACGGGAACGCCCGCGCCGTCGCTCAAGCGGGCGAGCTCGAGCTACCTGGTCGATCTCGGCGCCAGCGTGATTCTGTTCGATTTCGGCCCGGGCGCCTATCACCGGATGATGGAGGCGGGTTACCGGGCGACCGACATCACCCATCTGGCGTTCTCCCACCTGCACTACGATCACTGCCTCGACTACGCGCGGCTGGTGATGACGCGCTGGGACCAGGGCGCCGGCCAGATCCCGGAGCTCGAGGTCTTCGGGCCCGCGCGTACCGCACGCATGACCCGGCTGCTGTTCGCCGCCGACGGCGTGTTCGGACCCGATATCGAGGCACGCACGACGCTGGAGCCGAGCGTCCAGGTCTATGAGTCGCGCGGCGGCACCCGCCCGCGCAAGGGCCCCGAACCCGTCGTGCGCGAGATCGCCAGCGGCGACGTCGTCGAAGGCAACGGCTGGAGCGTCGGATCCGTCTCGGTGCCGCACGCCCAGCCGGTGCTCGACTGCCTCGGCTTCCGCCTCGATGCGCCGGCGGGCTCGTTCGCCTATTCGGGCGACGCCGGGCCCTCCAGCGCCTTCGCGCGGCTGGCCGCCGGCTCGGACGTGATGGTCCACATGACCTACCAGATCTCGGGCACCGCGCCCGGCCCGGAATGGACCCGCGGCGCGGCGGGCCACCTGGAGTCCGCACGGATCGCGGCGGAAGCCGGCGCGCGGACGCTGGTGGTGAGCCACGTCTCCAACCAGATGGACGTGCCCGGCGTGCGCGAACGCCTGATCGCCGAGATAGCGGAGATCTTCGCCGGCAACATCGTCTGGGGCGAGGATCTGATGCGCGTCCCCCTCGGCGGTCCCGAGGCCGAGCGACACACCGGCTAAGCGCGCGTTGCCGAGCGCTGTCCAGCAGTGATAAGGTTGTAACGACAACTAAAATGCGTGCTCGAACAGGAGACCCGAGATGTCCTTGAAGTCCTTCGGGGCGGCCGTGGCGACGACCGGCGCCCTGGCCCTCGCCGCCGTACCGGCAGGCGCCGCGTGGAAGCCGAGCGGTCCGATCAACCTGATGATCGCCTTCGCCGCCGGGGGCGGCGCCGACACCCAGGCGCGGCTGATCGCGACCGAGCTGGAGAAGACCAGGGGGTGGAAGATCATCCCGCAGAACGTCACCGGCAAGGGCGGCGCGGTGATGGCGCGCAAGCTGAAGACGCAGCCGAACGATGGGCTGACCTTCGGCATCGCGGTCACCGAGACCTTCGGCTACAACATGCTGGCGGTGAAGAAGGCGGGCTATGCGGCGGACGATTTCACCTTCGTCACCACCACGGCCGGCTCTCAGATGGGCATCGTCGCCAAGACGGATCGCGGGTGGAAGACGATCCAGGACGTGATCGCGGCGGCCAAGGGGGGCGCGACCGTGAAGCTCGGCGCCATGAGCGCGAAGCTCGCCGACATCGCCTACGCCATCCAGCAGAAATACGGCGTCAAGTTCAACACCGTCGTGCTCCGCGGCGGCCGCAAGGTGCTGAACGCGATCACCGCGGGCGATGTCGATGTCGGCTGGGTCGCCGGCATCCAGGCCAAGGGTGTCCGGGCGGGCGACCTGGTCAACCTGATGTCGGGCGAGCTTAGCCGGCTCAAGATCTCCCCGGACGCGCCGACCCTCGGCGAGCTCGGCATTCCCTACGACGCCGGCGCCAAGTTCCTCATCGTGGCGCCCAAGGGCATTCCCGACGACGCCCGCAAGGGCTTCGCCGACGCGGTCGCCGCGGTGCTGACCGACAAGTCGACCAAGGCGGCGCAGTTCGTCCAGCGCGCCTTCGGCGGGCCGCAACTCATCTCCGGCGCTGCGCTGGAGAAGCTGATCGACGACGGCATCGCGGGCTCCAGGAAGCTGATGGCGGCCACCCAGTAGGCGGACCTGCCCGGGGCTGCACCCGGCCGCCGGGACCGGGATGCGCATCGATCCCCGGTCGCTGGGCATCGCGGCGGCCGTCGCCGCGTTCGCCCTCGCGACCCTGGGGGTCTGGATCCCGGCCGACGTGGAGAGCGGCGTCGTCGAGACCTTCCGGCGCCGCACCGTCATCGGCGATGCGATGGCGCCCACCGCCGCCGCCATCGGCATGCTCATCGCGGCTGCCCTGCTGGCGGTCACCGCGATCCTGAAACCCCGCCGCGAAGCGGCGGCATTCGACCGGCAGAGCCTAGCGTTCGTTGCCCGCTTCGCGGCCGCGATCGCCGTCGGGCTCGTCTTGATGAGCTACACGGGGCCGCTCGCCGTCGATGCGATCGACGCGCTCGGCGGCGCCGTCGGCAGCTACCGGGAGCTGCGCGACACCGTGCCCTACAAGTATCTCGGCTATCTGCTGGGCGGCGCCGCGATGGTGGCGGGCGCGATCGCCGTCGTCGAGCAGCGATTGACCCGCAGCGCGGCGGTCGCGGCGGTGCTGGCGACGCTGGTTCTCATCGTCCTCTACGACCTGCCGTTCGACGACCTCCTGCTGCCGCCCAACGGCGACCAGTGATGGGGATTCTCGACCATGTCTGGCTCGGCGTCGTCGCGGTGTTCACCGAAGCCCCGGTCGCGACCGTCTTCGGGCTGCCGCTCTCGATCACCGTGGTCATGGTGGTGCTCGGCTTCCTTGGCGGAATCGTGGTCGGGGCGACGCCCGGTCTCGGCGGGCCGTTCGCCATGGCGATCTCGCTGCCGATCCTGATCACCGTCTTCGGCTTCAACCCGGACGCGCTGCTTCCCGTTCTCGGCTTCCTGATCGGCATCATGAAGGGGGCGACGGTGGGCGGCGCGGTGCCGGCGATCCTGTTCAACACGCCGGGAACGCCGGATTCGCTGATGACCACGCTCGACGGGTTCCCCATGACCCGGAAGGGCGAGGCCGGCAAGGCCCTTCGCATCGCCCATTTCTCGTCCGCCTCGGGCGACACGTTCTCCGACATCGTGCTGTTCACCTGCGCGCCCTTCCTCGCGATCACCGTCGAGGCCTATCTCGGCTTCCCGGAGAAGGCGGCGCTGATCATCCTGTCGCTCGCCTTCATCTCCGCGGTGGTAGGGGATTCGGTCTGGAAGGGCATCCTTGCCGCCCTGTTCGGCATGTTCGTGGCCTTCATCGGCACCGGGGAGGACCACCATCCGCGGCTCTCGCTTGGCTCGGACGCGCTGGCCGGCGGGCTGCCGCTGATCAGCGTGGTGCTGGGCGTGCTGATCCTGGGCGAGGTGTTCGCGGCGCTGGAGGACATGTGGCGCGAGAAGCGCGCGACCGATGCCATTTCCGCTCCGGCTGGGTCCGGCGACAACCGGCTCAGGCTCCGCGACATCCGGCGTATCGTGCCCTTCGTCGGTCTTTCGGCCGGTATCGGCACGATGGTGGGCGCGCTCCCCGGAATCGGCTCGACACTCGCCGCGACGCTCGGCTACGCGACGGGGCGCAGGCTGCACCGGGGCGAGGTGCGCTTCGGAGACGGCGCGCCCGAGGGGGTCGCGGCCACCGAGGCGGCGAACAGCGCGGTCTCCGGCGCCAATCTGATCCCCGTCCTTTCGCTCGGCATCCCCGGCAACGTCGCCGCGGTGTTCATCATCCTCGCGACCGAGACCATCAGCGGCTTCAACCCCGGCCCGGCGGTGTTCCGCCTGACGCCCGACCAGGTTAACAGCGAGATGGTCATTGCCTTCGGCCTGTTCACCGCCATGGTTTTCGCCAACCTGCTCAACTGGACCGTGGGCGGCGCGTTCATGCGGTCGATGGGGATCATGGTCCGCATCCCCAAGCAGCGCCTCTTGCCAATCGTGCTGCTGCTGACGCTCACCGCGATCTACGCGCAGCAGCCGGAGATGCTGTCGATCTATGTGACGCTGTTCTTCGGCCTGGTCGGCTATCTGATGCGCAGGCTCCGCTTCTCGGTCCTCCCTTTCGTGATCGCCTTCATCCTCGCCAACAATCTGGAGGAGGCGTTGCGCCAGGCGTTCTCGGCGACAGGGGCCGATCCGTGGTTCCTGTTTTCGAGCCCGATCTCGATTGCCTTCATGGCGCTCGCCGCGCTCGTCGTCGTGTTCTTCGCCCGCGGCCGCGACGGCGGGGCTGGGAAAGGAAGCTGACATGGCACCGGACGGCCAGAACCTCCTGTTCATCATGTCCGACGAGCACAACCCGAAGATGCTGGGCTGCTACGGCCACCACATGGTGCGGACGCCCAGTCTCGACCTCCTGGCCGAGCGCGGCACGCGGTTTTCCGCCGCCTACACCAACTCGCCGATCTGCATCCCGGCGCGCGCCGCCTTCGCCACCGGCCGCCAGGTCCACGAGACGCGCTACTGGGACAACGCCCACCCCTATGACGGGGCCGTCCCGAGCTGGTGCCACCGGCTGCGGCGCGAGGGGCACCGGGTCGAGGCGATCGGCAAGCTGCACTACCGCGGCGCCGACATCGATTCCGGGTTCGGCCGCGAGATCGAGCCGATGCACGTGATGGACGGCATCGGCCAGGTCTGGGGCTCGGTCCGCGACCCGCTGCCGCCTTCGCGCCCGGCGAAGATGCTGAACCGGATCGGGCCAGGCGAGTCGAGCTACAATCGCTACGACCGGCTGATCGCCGACCGGGCGAAGGCGTGGCTCGCCGACGCCGCGGCGCGGGACGAGAAGCCCTGGGTGCTCTATCTCGGCTTCGTCGCGCCGCACTTCCCGCTGGTGGTGCCCGGGGAGTACTACGACCTCTACCCGCTCGACCGCCTGCCCGCGCGCAAGCTCGACCCGGCGGCGGGCTATGTCCGCCACCCCTGGCTGCAGCGCATGGACGATTTCCAGCAGGTCGACCGCAAATTGACGGAGGAAGAGCGGCTGATGGCGGTGGCGGCCTATTTCGGCCTCTGCACCTATGTGGACGCGCTGATCGGCGAGGTGCTGGAGACGCTGGAGGCGGTCGGGCTCGGCGCGACCACCCGGATCGTCTACACCAGCGATCACGGCGACAATGTCGGCGCGCGCGGGCTCTGGGGCAAGTCCAACATGTACGAGGAATCGGTGGGGATCCCGCTGATCCTCGCCGGGCCCGGCATCGCGGCGGGCGCGGTCTGCGACACCCCGGTCTCGCTGCTCGACGCCTATCCGAGCGTGCTCGCCGCCGCGGGGCTCGCCCCGACTGGCGAGGAGGCGGCGCTGCCGGGCCGGTCGTGGTTCGATATCGCCGCCGCGCCCTACGACGGGGAGCGCGTCGCGTTCAGCGAATACCACGCCGCGGCCTCGCCGAGCGCCGCCTTCATGGTGCGGCGGGGGACGAGGAAGCTGATCCATTATGTCGGCTACGAGCCGGAGCTGTTCGACCTCGCGGACGATCCGGAGGAGACGACCGACCTCGCCGCCACGGACCCCGTCGCGGTCGCGGAATACGAGGCGATCCTCCGCGCCGTCTGCGATCCCGAGCGCGTCGACCGCCGCGCCAAGGACGACCAGAACGCGCTCACCGCCCGCTTCGGCGGCCCCGAGGCCGCATTCAGGACCGGCACGCCCGGGGCGACGCCGGTGCCGGGCGAGCAGCCGGAGTGATGCGAACCTCGACGGCGTCGGGCCGGCCGGTGGCGTTGACACCCGCCTCGCGCCGCCCGACGCTGTGCCCGGCCCGGCCGGGAGGCGGGCGGTGATGGCGGCGAGCAAGACTCTCTATCTCGCGAACCCCTACGGGTTCTCGGCGCAGCAGAGCCGCGGGCCGCTGCGCGAGCTGAAGGCGGCGCTGGAGGCGTTGGGCGCCGAGATTTGGGAGCCGTTCGAGCGCAACAACCAGATCGACCGGGCGGGCCCCGGCTGGGCTTACAGGATCGGCCAGGCGGATCTGCGCGACGTGCGCGACGCCGACGGACTGTTCGCGGTGGTCAACGGCTGCCCGCCGGACGAGGGGGTGATGGTCGAGCTCGGCATGGCGATCGCCTGGGAGAAGCCGGTGTTCCTGTTCCGCGACGATTTCCGCCGCTCCACCGACAGCGAGGCCTACCCCCTCAACCTGATGCTGTTCACCGGCCTGCCCGAGACCGGCTGGGAGAACTGGTGGTACGGCTCGGTCGAGGAGATCGCCGATCCCGGCAAGGCGCTCGCGCGCTGGCTGGACGACGCGGCGGGGTGAACGCGGATGCCGGGCGGGCGAGCGCCATGACGGGGCGGAACGCGGATCTTCCGCCGGATTTCGGCAGGACCGTCCTGGCCCTGATCGAGAGCAAGACCAAGCCCGTGGGCGCCCTGGGGCTGGTCGAGTCGCTGGCGCTGCAAATTGCCCGCGCGACGGGGAAAACGGCGCCGCGCCTGGAGACCTGCGCGCTCACCATCTTCGCCGCCGATCACGGCATCGCTGCCGAGGGCGTTTCGGTCTACCCGCAGGCGGTGACCCGTCAGATGGTGCTGAATTTCCTGCACGGCGGCGCGGCGGCGAACGTCTTCGCGGACGCGGTCGGCGCGTCGGTTCAGGTGGTGGATGCGGGCGTGGCCGGCGAGCCGATCGCCCATCCGGATATCCTGTCGCGCCGAATCGGCGCCGGCACGCGAAACAGCCGGCTGGAGCCCGCCATGACCGAAGCCCAGCTCGACGAGGCGCTGCGGGCGGGCGCGGCGCTGGCGGCCGAGTGCGGGACCGACGTGCTCTGTTTCGGCGAGATGGGTATCGGCAACACGTCGGCGGCGAGCCTTGTCGCACACAAGCTCCTCGACCTGTCGCTTGCCAGGCTGGTGGGCCGTGGAACCGGTCTCGACGAGAAGGGTGTCGCCCGCAAACGCGCCGTGCTGGAAGAAGCCGCCGCGCGCACCGCGCGGAGGCTTTGCGCCGCCAGGGCGCTCGCGGAGTATGGCGGTTTCGAGATCGTGATGATGACCGGGGCGATGATTGAGGGGGCCAGGTCGAACCGGCCGGTGCTGGTCGACGGGTTCATCTCCAGCGTGGCAGCGCTGGCCGCGCTCCACATGGAACCGGCGGTGGAACGCGCGCTGCTCTACGCGCACCGTTCCGCCGAGGCGGGTCACACGACACTGCTCGAGGTTCTGGGAGCCCGCCCGGTGCTCGATCTCGAGATGCGCCTCGGCGAGGGCACCGGGGCGCTGCTCGCGTGGCCCATCGTCCGCGCCGCATCGGCGATGCTGACCGACATGGCGAGCTTCGAGAGCGCCGGCGTCAGCGGGCCGGCCTGACGCCCCGGCCCCGGCGATGCTCGCCCGGGAATGGCGCCTGCTCCTGCTCGCCTGCCGGATGCTGACCCGCATCCCGGCGGCGCGGGCGATCGACCATGCGTCCCCCATCGGACCCGCCTCGGTCCGCTACTACCCGTTCGTCGGGGTCCTAGTCGGGCTCGTGGGCGCGGTGGCCTTCGCCGCCGCGCACGCCCCGCTGGGCGCGCCGCTCGCCGCAATCTTCGCGGTCGCCGCCACCGCGCTCGCCACCGGCGCGCTGCACGAGGACGGTCTCGCCGACACGGCGGACGGGATCGGCGGCGGGCGGACGGCCGAACGCGCGCTCGAGATCATGCGCGACAGCCGCATCGGCACCTACGGCGTGCTCGCCCTGATCCTCGCCACCGCCGCCAAGGTCTTCGCGCTGGCCGCCCTCCCCCTGTGGACCGGCGCCGCGATCCTGGTCGCCGCGCACGGGCTGAGCCGGTGGAGCATCGTGCTCGCGATCGCCACCGCGCGCTATGTCCGCGACTCCGGCACGGCGAGCCCGGTCGCGGGCCCGGTCTCGCCCGCCTCGCACGCCGTCGCCGGGGCGACCGCGCTTGCCTGTCTCGCCCTGGTGGGGGCCGTGACGGGGCCCGCGGCGATGCTGGGCGCCCTCGCCGGGCTCGCGCTCGGCCATCTCGCGATCCGGGCGGCGTTCCAGCGCAAGCTCGGCGGCTATACCGGCGACTGCCTGGGCGCGACCCAGCAGGCGAGCGAGATCGGCGCCTGCCTCGGGCTGGTGGCCTGCGTCTAGCCGGTGTAGGTCAGGCGAGGCTCGCCCGCTCGCGGGCGGCGTGTGGTGGCGCTACACTGCGCTCCAAGGAGGGACGCGGCGGGCGGGCCGCCGCACGGCGCCGGAGGGATCCATGGAAAAGGTCAGGCTCGTCCAGCCCGATTTCGCCGACGACGAGGTCGCGGAGATCTTCGACGACATCCGCGCCACCAAGGGCGCGAACTTCCTCACGCCCACCTGGGGGTTCTTCGCCCTAGACATCGAGCTCTTGAGGGGATGGTGGACGCTGACCAAGCGGCTGCAAACCACCCCGGGCTCGCTCCCCAAGCCGCTGCTCAACGCGATCTCGCTGGTCTGCGCGGCCGAGGTGGATTGCCCGCGCTGCATCAACAACCACCAGACGCATCTGATCCGGCACTTCGACATGAGCATGGATGAGGTGATGGCGTGCATGGACTTCGAGAACGCCTCGACGCTCGATCCGATGTGGAAGGACGTGCTCCGCTTCGCCCGCAAGGTCGCGTTCAACCAGGGTACGGAAGACCGGGACTTTCAGGCGTTGCGCGACCATGGCATCGACGATCTGGGCATCGCCGAGATCGTGTCCATGGCGATGCTGGAATCGGGCATGGCGCGCCATGCGGTGGGCGTGGCGCCGTTCGAGAACGGCGACCAGTGGCCGAAGGAGAACCTGCCCTCGGCAACCTACGCCGAGAGCGTCGGACGCTAGGACGGGCTCGGCGCCGTCGCGAATTCGCGCGCGTCGGTTACCACTCCGGTCACCGCGCTGGCCGCGGCGGTGGCGGGGCTGCACAAGGCGATCTCCGCCTCCCTGTTGCCCATGCGGCCCGGGCCGTTCCGGTTGCTGGTCGAGAGGCAGAGCTCGCCATCGGCGAGCACGCCCTGGTGCACGCCCGCGCAGACCGCGCAGCCGCTCGGCATGAAGGTCGCCCCCGCCTCGAGCAGGACTTGCAGATCGCCCGTCCCGGCCGCTTCGGCCATCACCGCGCGGGAAGCCGGGACCACGATCAGGCGCACGTCTTCATGCACCCGCCGCCCGCGCAAGATTCCGGCGGCGATCGCCAGATCGTCGGCCCGCGCATTGGTGCAGGATCCGATGAACACCTGGTCCACCTTGCGCCCCGCCGCCTCGCCCACCTTCACGCCGCGATCCTCGCGCCCGGGCAGGGCGACCATCGGCTCCAGCGCAGCCAGGTCGATCGTCAATTCGCGCGAATAGGCCGCGTCCGGATCGGATTGGACGGGCTCGCAATCGAACTGCGCCCGGTCGCGCAGGAAATCCAGGGTCGTATCGTCGCACGGGAAAACGCCGCTCTTGGCGCCGAGCTCGGCGCTCATGTTGCACAGCGTGAAGCGTTCCGAGAGCGACAGGGACCGGGCGGCCGGACCGGCATATTCCAGCACCTCGTACACCGCGCCCAGCACGCCGAGCGTTGCCACCATGTGAAGCATCAGGTCCTTGGCATGAACCCCTTGCGGCAACCTACCTTCGAGGCAGATGCGGACGGTCTCGGGGACCTTGACCCACAGCCTTCCGGTCGCCCATGCGAAGCCCAGCTCGGTCTCGCCGACACCGAGCGCGAGCGCCCCGAGCGCGCCGCCCGACGGCGTGTGGGAATCGCTTGCCACCACGAGGCTGCCCGGGACGACGAGGCCGCGCTCGAACATCACCTGGTGGGAGATCCCGGTGCCGCCTTCGAAGAAATGGCGCAGCCGCTGCGCCCTGGCGAAGGCGCGGATGCGGGCATGGTTGTTGGCATCGCGGGCATTGTCGGCCGGCACAACGTGATCGAGGCATATCGCGACCCTGTCCGGGTGCAGCACGCGGGTCGCCCCCATGCGTTCGAACGCATCGATCGCGTAGACCGCGAAGTCGTGGGAGTAGGAGAAATCCGGCACTGCTTCCACGATGTCGCCGGGACGGGGGTGGGCGACGCCGGAGCGGCGGGCCAGGATCTTCTGCGCGAGGGTCAGGCCGGGTTCAGCCATTGGCGCTCTCCTCCGCACGGTCGCGCAGCCAGGTTCGGCCGTACTCCACGAGGTCGCCCGCGGCCACGATGCGGCTGACCAACTCGGGCACCGGCGGCACGGTGTAGGCCCGGCCGGCGCAGCGAACATGACCCGAGGCGGTGTCGACCTCCATCTCGCAGCCGTCTCCGACGCCGTCGCTGACCAGCGCCGGACAGTCCAGCACCAGGAGCCCGTTGTTGATGGCGTTGCGGTAGAACATCCGCGCGAACGGGCCGCCGATCGCCAGCTTCACCCCGGCGGCGCGGAGCGCGCGCGCCGAGGACTCGCGCCCGGTGCCGTATCCGAAAGCCGCGCCGGCAACCAGGATATCGGCCCGGCGCACGCGCGCGTTCGCGGTCGAGTCGAGCTCGTCCAGCACATGCTCCGCCATCGCCTCCGGGGGAAGGAAGGCGTAGCGCGCGGGAAGGATCGCGTCGCCGGACACGTAGTCGCCGAAGACCGCGACGGTTCCACGCAGCTTCATCCCCGGACATCCCCGACGGCGCGATGGTCGCGGACGACAGTAGCCCGGATTTCTCACCATTGGCACGGTCTCGGAACCCTCGCCAACGCGGCTTCGAGCCGGGACCAGGCATCCTCGTCGGCCGGCAAGGCGAAGCGCAGCCAGTCGGGCCGTTCGTCGAAGCCACGGACCAGGATGCCGGCGCGCCCGAGGGCGTCCGCCACCGCCGGCGCGTTGCGGTGGCAGGCCAGGCGGAACAGGGAGGTGCCGCCTACCGCCTCCAGCCCGTACCTCGCAAGCAGCACGTCCAGCCGGGCGCCGGCCCGCGCCAGCAGCTCGCCGGTCTCCCGCCGCCAGTCGGAATCGACGAATGCCCGGCAGGCGACATGGATGGCAACGCCGGAGACCGGCCACGGGCCGAGCGCCCGCGCCACCCGCTCGACGACACGCTCCTCCGCGACCAGGAAGCCGAGCCTGAGACCGGCGAGCCCGTACGCCTTGCCGAAGGACCGCAGCACCATCAGCCCGGGTTGCGGCACCAGCGGCGCGGCGCTCAGCCCCGCCTCGGCGAATTCGGCGAACGCCTCGTCGACGATCAGCCGTCCGCCACGGCCCGCCTTGCGCGCCGCGAGCTCGCCGATCGCGCCCGCTTCGAAGGCGCGGCCGTCGGGGTTGTTGGGGTTGCACAGAACCGCGACATCGCCGTCCTCCAGCGCCGCGAGCGTGGAAACCTCCGCCACCCCCGCCCCGGAGGAGACCCAGACCGCCGCATGCTCGGCATAGGTCGGCGCCAGCACCGAGACGCGCGCGGCGGGAAAAATGCGGGGCAGCGAGGAGATCAGCAGCTGGGTGCCCGCCGCCGCGGCGACCAGCTCCGGGCCTTGCGTGCCATAGGCCGTCGCCGCCGCTTCCCTGAGGTCGCGGATATGTGTCTCCTCGGGCAGGCGCGTATAGGCTGTCTCGGGGATCGGCGGCAGCTTGTAGGGAAAGGGGTTGATGCCCGTCGACAGGTCGATCAGCGGCTCGGGCGCCTCCGGATACCGTCGGCGCAAAGCCGACAACTGCCCGCCATGGCGGATCACGTGACGGCCGCCATGTGGTTCGAAACCAACCTGCTTCTCCTCCTCGCCGCCCTCTCGCTGGAGGCGGTATTCGGCTATCCCAGGCCGCTTTTCGCGCGGATCGCCCATCCCGTGGTCTGGGTCGGCGCCGTTCTGGAACGCGCCGAGCGTCGCTGGAACCGGCCGACCTTGCCCGATCGGCGGCGGCGCCTCAACGGCGCGTGCTGCGTGCTGCTGGTCGCGGTCGTCTCGCTCTCCGCGGCGGCCGCAGCCCAAGGCGCGGCGATGCTGTGGGCGCCCTGGTGGGCGGCGGCCCTCGCGGTCGCGGTCCTCGCGGCTTCGCTGCCGGCGCAGCGCGGCCTCCACGACCATGTCGCCGCGGTGCGGGACGGGCTCGACTCGGGCGGCCTCGCGGCGGGCCGCGACCGGGTGCGCCACATCGTCGGCCGCGACCCCGCCTCGCTCGACGAGGCCGGCGTCGCACGCGCGGCGATCGAGAGCCTGGCCGAAAATTTTTCGGACGGCGTGGTGGCGCCGGCGCTCTGGTGCGCCGCGCTCGGCCTGCCGGGAGCGGCCGCCTACAAGGCGATCAACACCGCCGACAGCATGATCGGTCACCAGGATTCGCGGTACCGCGAGTTCGGCCGTTTTGCCGCCCGGCTCGACGATCTGATCAACCTGCCGGCCTCGCGGCTCGCGGCAGGGTGGATTGCGCTGGCTGCGGCAACCCTGCCGGGCGCCTCGCCGGGCGGCGCGATCCGGGCGGTACGGCGCGACGCGGCGCGCCACCGCTCGCCCAACGCCGGCTGGCCGGAAGCGGCGCTGGCCGGCGCTCTCGGGCTCCGCCTCGGCGGGCCCCGGCAGTACGGCGGCCGCGTCGTCGAGGATTCGTGGATGGGCGACGGCCGCGCCGGGACGACCGCGGACGACATCGACCGGGCGCTCGCTCTCTACCGCCGCGCCTGCGCGCTCCAGATCGCCGCGGTCGTCCTCGTCCTGGTCGCTATCGCGCCATGGCGATGATCCGGTCGATGTCGAGATGCGCCTCCAGATGGTCGGCGAGCCCGTCCAACGTCTTCTCGACCAGCGCGTCGTGATCGTCGATGCCGCTCTCCGAGCCCAGCCCCCGCAGCCATGCGGCCCGATAGCGGTCGCCGGCGAACAGCCCGTGCACATAGGTCCCCGTCACGCTCCCGTCCGGCGAGCGGGCGCCGTCCATGCGCCCGTCGGCGAGGCGATGGAGGGGTCTCTCGGTATCGGGTCCCCGGGTCCGGCCCATATGGATCTCGTAGCCGGAAAGGGGGATGCCTTCGACGGTCTCCCCGGCAGCCTGGGCGACCGTCTTCGGCCCGGCCAGCACGGTCTCGACATCCAGCAGGCCGAGCCCCGCGACTTCCCCGGGCGCGCCCTCCAGCCCGTCGGGATCGGACAGGCGCGCGCCCAGCATCTGGTAGCCGCCGCAGAGGCCGAGCACCCGCCCGCCGCGGCGCCGATGCGCGACGATGTCGATGTCCCACCCTTCCTCGCGCAGGGCCGCGAGGTCGGCGATCGTCGCCTTGCTGCCCGGCAGGATGACCAGGTCGGCATCCGCCGGCAGCGGCGTGCCGCGCTCGACCAGCATCACCGCCACCCCGGGCTCCGCGTCGAGCGGGTCGAGATCGTCGAAATTGGCGATCCGCGGCAGATGCGGCACGGCGATTCGCAGGCGTCCTGCCCCTCCGGCGGGCCGGTCTCGCTCGGCGAGGTCGTAGGAGTCTTCGGCGGGGAGCAGCCGGGCGTCCTCGAAGAACGGCACCAGCCCGAGCGCCTCCCACCCGGTGCGCCGCGCGATCTCCGCCATGCCGTCCGCGAACAGCGAGGGGTCGCCGCGCATCTTGTTGACGACGAAGCCCGCGATGAGCGCGGCATCGGACGGCGCAATCACCGCCTTGGTGCCGACGAGGGCGGCGATGACGCCGCCGCGGTCGATGTCGCCGACCAGCACGACCGGGATGCCGAAGGCGGCGGCGAACCCCATATTGGCGATGTCGGCGTCGCGCAGATTGGTCTCCGACGCGCTGCCGGCGCCCTCGACGACGATCAGATCGGCGTTGGCGCGCAGCTTCGCGAAGCTGTCCATCACCCGTGGCTTGAGACCTCGCTTCAATTCCTGAAACTCGCGCGCGCGCGCGGTGCCCTCGACCCGCCCCTGGACGACGACCTGCGCGCCGGTCTCCGAGCTCGGCTTGAGCAGCACCGGGTTCATGTGAACGCTGGGCGGAACCCGGGCGGCGCGCGCCTGCAGCGCCTGTGCGCGGCCGATCTCGCCGCCATCGGCGGCCACGGCAGCGTTGTTCGACATGTTCTGCGGCTTGAACGGGCGGACCGCGTATCCCCGCCCGGCGAGCGCCCGCAGCAGGCCGGCGGCGAGCACCGACTTGCCGACATTCGAGCCGGTGCCCTGCAGCATGACCGCCCGCGCGGGCATCAGTATTCGATGCCCTCCTGGGTCTTTACCCCGGCCTTGAAGTGGTGCTTGACCAGCGTCATCTCGGTCACCAGGTCGGCGGCTTCGATCAGCGGCGGCTTCGCGTTCCGCCCCGTGACCACGACGTGCAAATCCTTCGGCCGGGCGGCGAGACCTGCGAGCACGTTGTCGAGCGGCAGGTAGTCGTAGCGCAGCGCGATGTTAAGCTCGTCGAGCACGACGAGGCCGAAATCCGGGTTCGCCATCATCGCGAGGGCGGTCTCCCAGGCCCGCTCGCAGGCGGCGATGTCGCGCGCCTTGTCCTGGGTCTCCCAGGTGAACCCCTCGCCGAGGGCGTGCCACTCGACCAAGTCGGGCGCCATCGCCTCCAGCGCCAGCTTCTCGCCGGTCGACCAGGCGCCCTTGATGAACTGCACGACGCCCACCTTGCGGCCGCGCCCGATCATGCGGAGCGCGAGCCCGAAGGCGGCCGTCGACTTGCCCTTGCCGGTGCCGGTATGGACCATCAACAGCCCCTTCTCGACGGTCTTGGAGGCGACCTCGGCGTCCTGCACGGCCTTGCGGTGGGCCATCTTGGCCCTGTGGCGGGCGCTGTCTTCGCTCTCGGTCATGGCTTGCCTTTGACGATCATGGGGATCCCGGCGACCATGAAGTGCACATGTTCCGCGCGCGCGGCAAGCGCGCGGTGCATCGCGCCGGCGGCGTCGCGGAAGTCGCGCGCGAGAAGGTTGTCGGGGACGATCCCCAAGCCGACCTCGTTGGAGACCAGCACGGTCTTCCCGCCGCGGGGTTCCAGTGCCGCGATCAGCCGGTCGGTCTCAGCCTCGGGGGCACCGCCCGCCGCCATCAGATTGCTCAGCCACAGCGTCAGGCAGTCGACCAGCACCGGCGCTTCGGCGGGGCAGCGGTCAAGCGCCGCGGCGAGCTCCAGCGGCTCTTCCACGGTCTCCCAGTCTTCGCCCCGGCGCTCCCGGTGCTCGCGGATGCGCGCGCGCATTTCGGCGTCGCCGGCCTCGGCGGTGGCGATGTAGCGCCACGGCGGCGGGGCGGCCTCGACGAGGGTTTCGGCGTGGCGGCTCTTGCCCGAACGGGCGCCTCCGAGGACCAGGTAAAGCCCGGCGACCGGCATGTCCTCCCCCGCGAATGCGCGCCCGCCTTGTAGCATGCGCGCAAGGGGAATGCAGGCGGGGCCTCCGGTCGGGTAAACTCCGCACGCCTTCAATCGCGTCAGGAGACTTAGCGCTGACCGACAGCCACCCGGTCCTCCATATCTGCCTGACCTGCCGGCCGGCCGGGTCGGCGCCCGACGCGCCAAACGACCCGGCCGCGGGGTCGCGGCTGCACGACGCGGTGCTCGACCGCCTCAGGAGCCGCGGGCTGGACTCCGCGATCCGGGTGAACCCGGTAAGCTGCATGGCCAATTGCGAGCAGGGGTGCAGCGCGGCTCTGTCCCAGCCCGGCAAGTGGTCCTACGTGGCGGGGTTTCTCGGCGCCGAGCTCGCCGACGACGTGATCGACTACGCGCTCACCTACGCCGCGTCGCGCACCGGGGTGGTCATGCCGTCGAAGCGCGCCCCCTCGCTGCGCGACGCGATCGTCGCCCGAATCCCCGCCTTCCCCGACGACGTTCCCCAACCGCGAGAGACCGCATGAGCTTTTCCGCCGCCAAGATCCCGGCCACCATCGTCACCGGCTTTTTGGGCGCCGGGAAGACCACGATGGTGCGCCACCTGCTGGGCAACGCCCATGGAAGGCGGCTCGCCGTCATCGTCAACGAGTTCGGCGCCGAGGGGGTCGACGGCGAGACGCTGAGGAGTTGCGGCATCGAGGACTGCCCGGAAGAGAACATCGTCGAGCTCGCCAACGGCTGCCTGTGCTGCACCGTGGCGGACGACTTCCTGCCCACCATGCGCGCCCTGATCGACCGCGACGCCCCGCCCGACCACATCGTGATCGAGACCTCCGGCCTCGCGCTCCCCAAGCCGCTGATCAAGGCCTTCGACTGGCCGGAAATCCGCTCGCGGATGACGGTGGACGGGGTGATCGCGGTGATCGACGGGCCGGCGGTCGCCGACGGCCGCTTCGCCGACGATCTCGACGCCGTCGAGGCGATGCGCGCCGAGGACCCGTCGATCGACCACGACAACCCGTTGCAGGAGCTCTACGAAGACCAGCTGATGGCGGCCGACATCGTGGTGCTCAACAAGACCGACCTGCTCGAAGCGGGGCGGCTTCCGGGGCTGCGCGAGGAGATTGCCGAGGCTGCGGGCCGCCCGGTCAGGATGATCGCCACCAGCGAGGGGACGGTCGACCCGGCGATCGTGCTCGGGCTCGACGCCGCGGCGGAGGACGATCTCGCCGCCCGCCCGTCCCACCATGACGGCGAGGACGACCACGAGCACGACGACTTCGAGTCCTTCGACCTGGCGATGGGCGAAATCGGGTCCCCGTCCGCCTTCGCCGCGCGCCTCGCCCACGTCGCCGCCGCGCACGACATTTTGCGCATCAAGGGCTTCGCGGCGGTCGCCGGAAAGCCGATGCGCCTCGCCGTCCAGGGCGTCGGCCGCCGGGTCAACCACCACTTCGACCGCCCGTGGGCGGCGGACGAGCGGCGCGAGACCCGGCTGGTGGTGATCGGCCGGGCGGGGCTCGACCGCATCGCCATCGCGGAGGCGCTTGGGTCCTGAGCCATGCATCTCCTGTTCCGCGAAGCGCACAGCCTGGACGAGACCGACACCGCCGTCGATCTCGGCCAGAGCCCGGCGGACATGGTGTTCCTGTCCTTCGCCGATACCGACCTCGCGGCCGTGACGGTAGCGTGCGGCGAGCTCGGCGACGCCCTCCCCTCGCTGCGCCTCGCCAATATCGGCCGGCTGCGCCACCCGCTGTCGGTCGACGTCTATGTCGAGGAGGTGATCGCCAAGTCGCGCATCGTCGCGGCGCGGCTGCTGGGCGGGCTCGAATACTGGCGCTACGGCATCGAGGAGATCGCCCGGATCGCCGCCCAGCGCGGAATCCTGCTGGCGCTGATGTCGGGGGACGGGCGGCCGGATGACCGGCTCGCGGAGCTCTCCACCGTGGCGCCTTCGGACCTCGAACGGCTGGAGCGCTGCTTCGCCGAGGGCGGGCCGCACAATGTCGGGCTGGCGCTCGCGGAGATGGCGCATCTCGCCGGCCTCCGCCCGGCGCCCATTTCCCGACCCCGCCCGGTGCCGCCCTTCGGCGAGCACGCGCTCGCCCCCGACCCCGAAGCGCCTGAAGCGATCGCGATCCTCCTGTTCTACCGGGCCTATCTGCTCGCGGGCGATATCGCGCCGCTCCGGGAGCTAGCGGCGCGGCTTGCGGAGCGCGGCATCCGCACCGTCGGCCTCTATGTCGGCAGCCTCAAGGACGCCGACACCGCGCCCTGGGTCGCGCGACGCCTGCGCGAGATCGGACCGGACATCGTGCTCAACGCGACCGCGTTCTCCGCCCGCCGCGACGATGCGGGATCGCCGCTCGACGCGGCCGGCGTGCCGGTGCTCCAGCTCCTGCTGGCCGGGTCGTCGCGCGACGCCTGGGCGTCGTCGCCGCGCGGCCTCTCGCAATCCGACCTCGCCATGCAGGTGGTGCTGCCCGAGCTCGACGGCAGGCTGTCGACGACGGCGATCTCCTTCAAGTCGGAGGACGCGCGGGAAGACCGGCTGGAATACGCCCGCACCGGCCACGCCCCGGACGCGGCCGGAATCTCGCTCGCGGCGGAGCAGACGGCGCGCTGGATCCGGCTCGCGCGGCGTGCGCGCGGCGAGCGCCGGGTCGCGATGGTGCTGTCGGACTATCCCGCCGCCGGGCAGCTCGCCCACGCCATCGGGCTCGATACCGTCGAGAGCGGGGTCGAAATCCTCTCGCTGCTGGCCGAGGCGGGGTACGACGTGACGGCCGACGCGACGGCGCCGGACCTGGTGGACGCCCTTTGCGACGCCCCGCCGCAACCGGTCCTCGACCTCGCGGATTACCGATACCTGTTCCGCAGCCTGCCGCAAGAGGCGCGGTCGCGCATCGTGGAGGCCTGGGGCGCGCCCGAGGACGACCCCGCGGCGGAGGACGGAAAGTTCGTCTTCCGCCACGGCAGGTTCGGCCGCCTGGTCGCCGCCATTCAGCCCGACCGCGGCCAGGCGCTCGACCGCAAATCCCTCTACCACGACCCGGACGTGCCGCCGCGCCACGCCTATGTCGCGTTCTATCTCTGGCTTCGCCGCGTCGAGGACATCGACGCGATGATCCATCTCGGCGCGCACGGCACGCTGGAATGGCTGCCCGGCAAGGCGGTCGCGGTCTCCGAAGCCTGTTTTCCGGCCGCGCTGCTCGGCGGCATCCCGGTCGCCTACCCGTTCATCGTCAACAACCCGGGCGAGGCGGCGGCGGCCAAGCGGCGGCTCGGTGCGGTTACGATCGGCCACCTGACCCCGCCGCTGAAGGCCGCCGGGTCGCACGGCGCGGCGCTGGAGCTGGAGCGGCTGATCGACGAATACGCCGGCGCCGACGGGCTTGATGCGCGCCGCACGGCGCTGCTGCGCGGCGAAATCCTCGACCGCGCGGAGACGCTCGGCCTGCTCGACGAGTGCGGCGCCGGCGCCGAGTTGTCGGAAGAGGACCGGCTGGCCCGGCTCGACACCTATCTCTGCGACGTGAAGGATTTGCAGATCAGGGACGGGCTGCACGTGTTCGGCCGCATCCCGGCGGCGGAGGGCCGCGCCGCCCTGCTGACCGCGCTGCAAAGGAACGCGCCGGCGGACATCGAGGCGCGGCTCGATGCCTCTGCCGCCTCGGAGCGCATGGCACTGCTCGATGCGCTGGACGGCAAGTTCGTCGCGCCGGGCCCCTCCGGCGCGCCGACCCGCGGCCGGGCCGACGTGCTGCCCACCGGGCGCAACATGTTCACCATCGACCCGCGCGCCGTCCCCAACCGCTCCGCCATGGCGCTCGCAAGACGCACGGTCGACGAGCTCGTCCGGCGCCATCTCCAGGAGACCGGCGACTGGCCGCGCGCGCTGATGATCGACCTCTGGGGCAGCGCCACCATGCGCACTGGCGGAGAGGACCTCGCGCTGGCGCTGGTGCTGGTCGGCGCGGAGCCGGTCTGGAGCGAGGGCTCCAGCCGAGTGACCGGGTTCGAGATCGTGCCGCTCGACCATTTGGGCCGGCCGCGCATCGACGTGACGCTCCGCGTCTCCGGGCTGTTCCGCGACGCCTTCGAGGCGCAGATCGCGATGTTCGATGCGGTGGTGCGGGCGATCGCCCGGCGCCAGGAGCCGGGCGATGCGAACCCGTTGGCCGGAATCGCGGGCGATCTCGACGCCGAGGCCTTCCGCGCCGCGACCGCGCGCATCTACGGCGCCGCGCCGGGCGCCTATGGCGCGGGGGTGTCCGCGCTGATCGAGACCGGCGCCTGGTCCGGGCGCGACGAGCTCGGCGCGAGCTACCTCGCCGCCTCGGCCAGCGCCTACGGAAAGGGTCTCGACGGCCGGTCCGATCCGGAGGGGTTCGAGCGCCGCGTGCATGGCGCCGACGCGCTGCTCCACACGCAGGACCACCGCGAGGTGGATCTGCTCGATTCCACCGATTTCGCGGCGCATGAGGGCGGGTTCGCCGCCGCCGCCGGACGGCTGGGCGCGAAGCCGAAGGTCTGGCACCTCGACACCGCCGAACCGGAGGCGCCGCGCGCCCGGGCGCTCGCCGAGGAGATCGCCCGCATCGTCCGGGGCCGCGCCGCCAACCCGGCCTGGATCGCCGGCATGATGCGCCACAGCTACCGCGGCGGGGCGGAGATCGCGCGGTCGCTGGAAGGCCTGTTCGCCTTCGCAGCCACCCTGCCGGACCGCCTCGACCGCCAGTTCGACGGGATTTTCGACGCAACGCTGGGCACGAGCGAGGTCGATGCCTTCCTGCGCCAGCACAACCCGGCCGCCCGCGGCGCGATGATCGGCCGCTTCAACGAGGCGCTCGACCGCGGCCTCTGGCGGCCGCGACGCAACTCGACCGCCGAATTCCTGCGCGGGCACGACCGATGAGCGCGCCAAGGGGGGAGTGCCCGTCGCTGCTCGCGCCGATGCTCTCGGGCGACGGGCTGCTGGTGCGGGTCAAGCCGCGGGCGGCGACGCTGACCGCGCACCAGGCGGCGCGCGTGGCGGCGGGCGCCGGTCGATACGGCAACGGCATCGTCGAGCTCACCAACCGCGGCCACCTCCAGCTGCGCGGGTTCAAGGATCCGGGCGTCGAGGTCTTTGCCGGAGAGATGGCGCGGATCGGTCTCGCCGCGGCGGCCGGCGCGGAAGCGGTGCGCAACGTGCTCGCCGACCCGCTGGGGCCGGACGATCCCGGCGCCGCTTTCGACTCGCACCGCCTCGCGCACCGCCTGAGCGCGATGCTCGAAGGCGATCCCGCGCTGCACGCCCTGCCGCGCAAGTTCGGACTGCTGGTCGATGCCGGCGCGTCCCTGCCGCTCGCCTTGTGGCGTGCCGACATCATGCTGCGGGCCGCCGGGACGGGGATCGGCATCTCGCTCGACGGCGGCGACCGCGTGCTCGTCGTGTCGCCGGAGGCCGTGGAAGACGCGGTGCGCCGGCTGCTCGGCGCGTTCCTGTCGTGGATGGCGAAACGAGACACGCCGGCGCCGCGCATGCGGGCGATGGTCGCGGCGTGCGGTGCCGCAGAGGTGTTCGGCGCGGCCGGATTGACCAGCGCACCGGCAGCGCCGTGCGAAACTGCGTCGGCCCGTCCGCAAGCGGGGTTCACGCCGCTCGCCGGGAACGGGTTCTTCCAGGCCGGCGCGCCGTTCGGCGCCCTGGATGCAACGGCGCTCGCCGCGCTTGCCGGCATCGCGCGGCGCTTCGCCGATGGCAATATCCGCATCGCGCCGTGGAAGGCGGCGGTGCTGTGCGGGGTCGCGCGGGAGCGGGCGGAAGCGCTCGGCGACGCGGCGGCGGAAGCGGGCTTCGCGGTCGGACCGGACGACCCGAGGCTGCGCATCGTCGCCTGCGCCGGCCGGCCGCGCTG
>JAPPGP010000020.1:19413-36160 GCA_028821395.1 Defluviicoccus sp. | reverse complement strand
GCGCGCTTGTCGGCCGCGTGGCCGTGATAGGTGCGCGTCATCGCGAACTCGCCGAATTTGTGGCCGACCATGTTCTCCGTCACCAGGACGGGCAGGAACTTGTGCCCGTTATGGACGCCGAAGGTCAGGCCGACGAATTGCGGCAGGATGGTCGAGCGCCGCGACCACGTGCGGATGATCTCCTTGCGCCCGGACTCGCGCACCTTCTCGGCCTTCTTGAGAAGGTAGCCGTCGACGAACGGGCCTTTCCAGACCGAACGAGACACAATCCGTCCCCTCTATCTCTTGTGACGGCGGCGCATGATGAGCGCGTCGCTCTTCTTCTTGCTGCGCGTCCGCTTGCCCTTGGTCGGCACGCCCCAGGGCGTCACCGGGTGGCGCCCGCCGGAACTCCGCCCCTCGCCCCCGCCATGCGGGTGGTCGACCGGGTTCATCGCGACGCCACGCACCGAGGGCCGCTTGCCGAGCCAGCGGTTCCGCCCCGCCTTCGCCTTCTTGATGTTCTGGTTGTCCGAGTTGGACACCGCGCCGATCGTCGCCATGCAGCGCGCCGGCACCATGCGCGCCTCGCCCGAGGTCAGGCGGAGCTGCGCATAGCCCGAATCCTTGCCGACGAGCTGCGCATAGGTGCCCGCGGCGCGGGCGATCTGCGCGCCCTTGCCGGGCCGCATCTCGATATTGTGGATGATGGTGCCGACCGGAATGTTCTCCATCGGCATCGCGTTGCCGGGCTTCACGTCGACCGACCGGCCGGCGACCACCACGTCGCCGACGGCGAGGCGCTGCGGCGCGACGATGTAGCTCTGCTCGCCGTCCTCGTATTTCAGCAGCGCGATGAAGGCGGACCGGTTGGGGTCGTATTCGATGCGCTCGACCCGCGCCGGCACGTCGAACTTGCGCCGCTTGAAGTCGATCTTGCGGTAGAGCCGCTTGTGCCCGCCGCCGCGCCGGCGCGCGGTGATCCGCCCGGCGTTGTTGCGCCCGCCCTTGGACGACAGCCCCTCCGTCAGCTTCTTGACCGGGCGGCCCTTCCACAGCTCGGAGCGGTCGACCAGGATCAGCCCGCGCTGCGAGGAGGTGATCGGGTTGAACTTCTTGAGCGCCATCGCCTAGACCCCCGACGTCACGTCGATCGACTGGCCCTCGGCGAGCGACACCATGGCCTTCTTGTAGTCGGGACGCTTGCCGATGCGCCCGCGAAAGCGCTTGACCTTGCCCTTCTGGCGGATGGTGTTGACCGCGGTGACCTCGACGTCGAACAGCTTCTCCACCGCCGCCTTGATCTCCGGCTTGGTGGCGTCCAGCGGCACCCGGAAGGTGATCTGGTTGTGCTCGCTGGCCATGGTCGATTTCTCGGTGATCACCGGCGCGCGCAGAAGCTCGCAGGCGCGGGCGTCTGAGACCCGGACGGGGCCGGTGCGTTTCATGACAGCCGCTCCTCGAGATGGCTCACAGCCTCGCGGGTCAGCACCAGGGTTTCGCGCCTCAGGATGTCGTAGACATTGGCGCCCTGCTGCGGCAGCACGTCGATATTGGGCAGGTTGGCGGCCGCGCGCACGAAATTGGCGTCGAGCTCCGCGCCGCCGATGATCAGCGCCGAGCGCCAGCCGAGCGCGTCGATCCGGGCGGCAAGCGCGGCGGTCCTGTGGTCCTCGGCCTCGGCGGCGTCGAGCACGATGAGCCGTCCTTCCGCGCACTTGCTCGACAGCGCCGCGCGCAGCGCCATCCGGCGCACCTTCTTGGGCAGCTTGTGCGCGTGGCTGCGCGGCTTCGGCCCGAAGGTGACCGAGCCGCCGCGCCACTGCGGCGAGCGCCGGCTGCCGTGCCGGGCGCGGCCGGTGCCCTTCTGCTTGTAGGGCTTGGCGGTGGTGCCGCGCACCTGGCTGATGCCCTTGGTGCTGTGCGTGCCGGCACGGCGCTTGGCGCGTTGCCAGTTGACCATGCGCGCGAGGATGTCGCCGCGCACCGGGGCGGCGAAGACCGGTTCGGCGAGATCGATCGAGCCCGCCTTCTCGTTGTCGAGGGTCACGACATCAATTTTCATCGCCGTCCCCCTGCTGCTCCGGCACGGGCTCGGGCGCCGCCTCCGCCGCCGACCTGACGGCACCCGGGAAGGGCAGGCCGTCGGGCGCCCGGCGCTTCTTCGCGTCCGAGACCAGCACGTATCCGCCCTTCGACCCCGGCACCGCGCCGGCGAGCAGGATCAGGCCACGCTCGGCATCCGTCGAATGCACCGTCAGGTTCTGCACCGTGGTCCGGGCATCGCCGAGATGGCCCGCCATCTTCTTGCCCTTGAACACCTTGCCGGGGTCCTGGCTGTTGCCGGTCGAGCCGTGGCTGCGGTGGCTGATCGAGACGCCGTGGCTCGCTTCCAGCCCGCCGAAATTGTGCCGCTTCATGGCGCCGGCGAAACCCTTGCCGATGCTGGTGCCGACGACGTCGACATGCTGGCCGGCAACGAAATGGTCGGCGGTCAGCTCGGCGCCCACATCGATCACCGCATCGTCGGAGACGCGGAACTCGGCCAGCTTGCGCTTGGGCTCGACCCGGGCGCCGGCGAAATGGCCGCGCATCGGCCGGGACACGTTCTTCACCTTGGCCGCGCCGACGCCGAGCTGCAGCGCGGTGTAGCCGTCCCGTTCGACGGTCTTGACCGCCACCACCTGGCAGTTGTCGATTTTCAGCACCGTCACCGGCACGTGCGAGCCGTCGTCGCGGAAGGCGCGCGTCATGCCGAGCTTGCGGGCGATCAGACCGGTGCGCATCGTCCCGCCCTCAGAGCTTGATCTCGACGTCGACGCCGGCGGCGAGGTCGAGCTTCATCAGCGCGTCCACCGTCTGCGGCGTCGGATCGATGATGTCGAGCAGCCGCTTGTGGGTGCGGATCTCGAACTGCTCGCGCGACTTCTTGTCGATATGGGGCGAGCGCAGCACGGTGAACTTCTCGATCCGCGTGGGCAGCGGGATCGGCCCGCGCACCTCGGCCCCGGTGCGTTTCGCGGTGTTGACGATCTCGCCGGTCGACTGGTCGAGCACCCGGTGATCGAACGCCTTGAGGCGGATGCGTATGTTCTGGTTGTCCATCTCTGCTCTCCGCCCCGCCCGGGTGCTACTCGATGATCTGGGCGACGACGCCGGCGCCGACGGTTCGTCCGCCCTCGCGGATGGCGAAGCGCAGCCCCTCGTCCATCGCGATGGGGACGATCAGCTCGACGTCCATCGACACGTTGTCGCCCGGCATCACCATCTCCGTCCCCTCGGGCAGCGCAACCTGACCCGTCACGTCCGTCGTGCGGAAGTAGAACTGCGGACGGTAGTTCGAGAAGAACGGCGTGTGACGACCGCCCTCCTCCTTGGTCAGGATATACGCCTCCGCCTTGAACCGCGTGTGCGGCGTGATCGAGCCCGGCCGCGCCAGAACCTGGCCGCGCTCCACCTCGGTGCGCCCGACACCGCGCAGCAGGCACCCCACATTGTCCCCCGCCTCGCCACTGTCCAGCAGCTTGCGGAACATCTCCACGCCGGTGACCACCGTCTTCGAGGTCTCCTTCAAGCCGACGATCTCGACCTCCTCGCCAACCTTGATCGTCCCCCGCTCGATCCGCCCCGTCACCACCGTGCCGCGGCCCGAGATCGAGAACACGTCCTCGATCGGCATCAGAAACGCCATGTCCTTCGGACGGTCCGGCTGCGGAACGTAGTCGTCCACCGCGCCCATCAGCTCCAGCACAGAGCCCGTCCCCGTCGCGCCCTCCGAGCCCTCCAAAGCCTCCAGCGCAGACCCCCGCACCACCGGTATGTCGTCGCCCGGAAAGTCGTAGCTCGACAACAGCTCGCGTACCTCCAGCTCCACAAGGTCCAGGATCTCCTCGTCGTCAACCTGGTCCACCTTGTTCATGTACACCACGATCGCCGGAACACCCACCTGGCGCGCCAGCAGAATGTGCTCCCGCGTCTGCGGCATCGGTCCGTCCGCCGCGGATACCACCAGAATCGCCCCGTCCATCTGAGCCGCACCGGTGATCATGTTCTTCACGTAATCCGCATGGCCCGGGCAATCCACATGCGCGTAGTGCCGCGCACCCGTCTCGTACTCCACATGCGCCGTCGCAATCGTGATCCCACGCGCCTTCTCCTCAGGCGCCTTGTCGATCTGGTCGTAGGACGTGAACTCCGCACCCCCGGCCTCCGCCAGAACCTTGGTGATCGCCGCCGTCAACGTCGTCTTGCCGTGATCCACATGGCCGATCGTCCCAACATTGCAGTGCGGCTTCGTACGCTCGAACTTCGCCTTCGCCATCTCAATTCGTCCCCGGTGTGGTCCCGTTCGCTGCGGTTACGCCATCTTGGCGCGGACTTCCTCCGCGATCCCCTGCGGCACCTGCTCGTAATGATCGAAATGCATGGTGAACTGCGCCCGCCCCTGGCTCATCGAGCGCAGGTTGTTGACATAGCCGAACATGTTGGCGAGCGGCACGATCGCGGTGACGACGCGGGCGTTGCCTCGGCTGTCCATCGCGTTGATCTGGCCGCGCCGGCTCTGCAGATCGCCGATGATGTCGCCGAGATAGTCTTCCGGCGTCACCACCTCGAGCCGCATCACCGGCTCCAGCAATTTGGGCGCGGCGCGGGCGACCCCCTCGCGGAACGCCGCGCGGGCGGCGATCTCGAAGGCCACGGTCGAGGAATCCACCTCGTGGCTGTCGCCGTCGAGCAGCGTCACCGCGATATCGACCACCGGGAACCCGGCCAGCACGCCGACCTCGCTGGCGCCGCGGATCCCCTTCTCGACCGCCGGAACGAACTCGCGCGGTACCGCGCCGCCCACCACCTTGCTCTCGAAAGCGACCCCGGCGCCGCGCTCGCCCGGCTCGAAGCGCAGCGCGATCTTGGCATACTGCCCGGCCCCGCCGGTCTGCTTGCGGTGGGTGAATTCGTGCTCGACGGCCTTGGTGACGGTCTCGCGATAGGCCACCTGGGGCACGCCGACATTGGCGTCCACCTTGAACTCTCGGCGCATCCGGTCGACCAGGATTTCGAGATGCAGCTCGCCCATGCCCTTGAGCACGGTCTGGCCGCTCTCGGCATCGACCGAGATGCGGAAGCTCGGGTCCTCCTGGGCGAGACGGCCGAGCGCGGACGACATCTTCTCCTGGTCGGATTTGGTCTTGGGCTCGACCGCGATCTCGATCACCGGGTCGGGAAACTGGATGCGCTCGAGGATCACGGGGTGGCGCGGATCCGACAGGGTCTCCCCGGTGGTGGTGTCCTTGAGCCCGGCCAGGGCTACGATGTCGCCGGCCCGGGCCTGGCTGACCTCCTCGCGCGAATTCGCGTGCATCAGCAGCATGCGGCCGACCCGCTCGCGCTTGCCCTTGACGGTGTTGAGGATGGTCTCGCCGCTGTTCAGCACGCCGGAATAGACCCTGATAAACGAAAGCGACCCCACGAAGGGGTCGGTCATGATCTTGAAGGCCAGGGCGGAGAACGGCTCGTCGTCGCTGTTGCTGCGGGTGATCTCGTTGTCCGTCCCCATCTTTACGCCGCGGATCGCGTGCGCCTCGTCGGGGGCCGGGAGATAGTCGACAACCGCATCGAGCAGCAGCTGTACGCCCTTGTTCTTGAAGGCGGAACCGTTGAGCACCGGGACGAAGTCGCCGGCGACGGTACCCGCCCGGATACAGGCCTTGAGGGTCTCGGCGTCGGGCTCGGTGCCGTCGAGATAGGCCTCCATCGCCGCGTCGTCCTGCTCGACGGCGATTTCGATCAGGGCGTCCCGGAAGCGCCGCGCGTCGTCTTCCAAGTCGGCCGGGATCTCGCCCTCGACGAACTCGGCGCCGAGCGTCTCGTCCTTCCACACCACCGCCTTCATGCGCACCAGATCGACCGCCCCGGCGTAGCCCGCCTCGGCCCCGATCGGCAATTGCAGGACCAGGGGCCGCGCTCCGAGGCGGTCCTCGATCATGTCGACGCAGCGCGGGAAATCCGCTCCCACCCGGTCCATCTTGTTGACGAAGCAGATGCGCGGCACCCGGTACTTGTCGGCCTGTCGCCACACGGTCTCGGACTGCGGCTCGACCCCGGCGACGCTGTCGAAGACGGCCACCGCGCCGTCCAGCACGCGCAGGCTGCGCTCGACCTCGATGGTGAAATCGACATGGCCCGGGGTGTCGATGATGTTGATCCGGCAGTCGCGCCAGAAGCAGGTGGTGGCGGCGGAGGTGATGGTTATGCCGCGCTCCTGCTCCTGCTCCATCCAGTCCATGGTCGCGGTGCCCTCATGCACCTCGCCCAGCTTGTAGGACCGGCCGGTGTAGTAGAGCACCCGTTCCGTGGTCGTCGTCTTGCCGGCATCGATATGGGCCATGATGCCGATATTGCGGTAGCGGGAAATTGGCGTCTTGCGCGGCATGACGGGTCCGGGCGGAGGTAGGTTGCTACCAGCGGTAATGGGAGAAGGCCTTGTTGGCCTCTGCCATCCTGTGGGTGTCTTCCCGCTTCTTGACCGCGGCGCCGCGGGAGCTCGCCGCGTCCTGGAGCTCGTTCGACAGCCGCTCGGCCATCGTGTACTCGGAGCGGCTGCGCGCGCTGTCGATGATCCAGCGCAGCGCCAGCGCCTGGCGGCGCGACTGGCGGACCTCGACCGGCACCTGGTAGGTCGCGCCGCCGACCCGCCGCGAGCGCACCTCGACCATCGGCTTGACGTTCTCCAAGGCCTCGTGAAAGACCCGCACACCGTTCTGTCCGGAGCGCCGCTCGATGGTCTCCAGCGCGCCGTAGACGATCTTCTCGGCGGCGGATCTCTTGCCCTGCAACATCACGCAGTTGATGAACTTGGTCAGCACCGGATCGCCGTATTTGGGATCCGGCAGGACCTCCCGCTTCTCCGCCGCGCGTCGCCGAGGCATCGGTCAATCCCCGTCTATTTGGGCCGCTTGGCGCCGTATTTCGAACGGCGCTGGCGGCGGTCGGTGACGCCCTGGGTGTCGAGCGTGCCGCGGATGATGTGATAGCGCACGCCGGGCAGATCCTTGACCCGGCCGCCGCGGATCAGCACCACCGAGTGCTCCTGGAGGTTGTGCCCCTCGCCCGGGATATAGCTGGTCACCTCGAACCCGTTCGTCAGGCGCACCCGCGCGACCTTGCGCAGCGCCGAGTTCGGCTTCTTCGGCGTCGTCGTATAGACCCGGGTGCAGACCCCCCGCTTTTGCGGGCAGCCCTCCATCGCCGGCACCTTGTTGCGCACGACTTCCGGCGTCCGCGGTTTGCGGATCAACTGGTTGATCGTCGGCACGCCACCTCTTCCCTTTCTGCCGCGCCCGAGGGCGGGAAACGTTGTCCGCAAAGCAAGCGCGACCGCGAGCGTGTCGCGCGCCGCGGCGGGCTTGGGATCTCCGGGATCCCGGTTCGACTTTTCGTCCCAGCTCAGATGGGAGCTGCGTCTAGGACTCGCTCCTACCGCCAGCCCCCGAAATGAGCGCCGGAATATAGTGGCCCGCCCGACCCCCGTCAACCCGGAAACACCCGGGTTTCAAGGGGGTTGGACGGTGTCGCGCCGCCTCCCCGCGGCGCCTGCCGCGCGCGGCTACTCGCCGACCGGCACCGCCGGGTCGCCGCTCTCGTCGGTCAGCTGGGCGGGCTCCTCGGACGCCGCCAGCTCGGCCATGTCGCGGTCCTTGACCGCCGCGAGCTCGCGCATCCGGTTCATGAACGCACCCGTGCCGGCCGGGATGAGGCGGCCGACGATCACGTTCTCCTTCAATCCCGTAAGCTGGTCGACCCGCCCCGAGATCGAGGCCTCGGTCAGCACCCTTGTCGTCTCCTGGAACGACGCGGCCGAGATGAAGGAATGGGTCTGGAGGGACGCCTTGGTGATGCCCTGCAGCACCGGCTGGGCGGTGGCGGGCTTGAGCGACTCGGCCTCGGCCGCGGCATTCACCGCCTCGAACTCCAGCCGGTCGACTTGCTCGCCGACCAGGAAGGTGGTCTCGCCGGGGTCGGAGATCTCCACCTTCTGCAGCATCTGGCGGACGATCACCTCGATGTGCTTGTCGTTGATCTTCACGCCCTGCAGCCGGTAGACGTCCTGGATCTCGTCGATCAGGTAGGAGGCGAGCTCCTCAACGCCGAGCACGCGCAGGATGTCGTGCGGCACCGGGTTTCCGTCCATCAACGGGTCGCCGCGCTCGACATAGTCGCCCTCCTGAACGCTGACATGCTTGCCCTTGGGCAGCAGGTACTCGACCGGCTCGGCGCCCTCCTCCTCGGGGCGGACGATGATCCGCCGCTTGGCCTTGTAGTCCTTGCCGAACTCGACCCGGCCCGGCCCCTCGCTGATGACCGCGAAGTCCTTCGGCTTGCGCGCCTCGAATAGCTCGGCGACGCGCGGCAGGCCGCCGGTGATGTCGCGCGTCTTCGCGGTCTGGGGAATCCGCGCCAGCACGTCGCCGGCATGGACCTTGGTGCCGGGCTCCACCGAGAGGATGGCGTCGACCGAGAGGAAGTAGCGCGCCTCGCTCCCGTTGGCGAGCTGCACCACCTCGCCGTCATCGTCGCGCAGCGTGATCCTGGGCCTGAGGTCCGAGCCCTTGTGCTGCTTCCAGTCGATCACCGTCTTGTAGGAAATGCCGGTTGCCTCGTCGACCACGTCCCGCATCGAGACGCCGTCGACCAGGTCGACATAGTTGGCGATGCCCTCGCGCTCGGTGATGATCGGCCGCGTATAGGGATCCCACTCGGCGAGCTTCGCCCCCTTCTCGATGCTGGTCCCCTCGTCGGCGAGCAGCCTTGCGCCGTAGGGCACGCGATGGCGCGCCCGCTCGCGCCCCTGGTCGTCGACCAGCACCAGCTCCGCGTTATGCGCCATGACCACGGGCCGCCCTTCGCTGTCGATCACGACATTGCGGTTCTTGATCGTGACCGTGGCGTCGAACGCCGCCTCGACGCCCCACTGCTCGGCGACCCTGGCGGCGCCGCCGATATGGAAGGTCCGCATGGTGAGCTGCGTGCCGGGCTCGCCGATCGACTGGGCCGCCATGATTCCGACCGCCTCGCCGAGATTGACGCGTGTGCCGCGGGCAAGATCGCGCCCATAGCAGGAGGCGCAGACGCCGCCCTTGGACTCGCAGGTGAGAACCGAGCGGATCTTCACCGATTCGATCCCGGCCCGGTCGATGGTCTCGACCACCGCCTCGTCGATCAGCGTCGCGGCGTCCACCAGCTGCTCGCCGCTCAACGGGTCGAGGATCTCGGTCGCGGCGCAGCGGCCCAGCACCCGCTCGGCCAGGGTCTCCAGCACCTCGCCGCCATCGACCACGGCGCGCACGGTGAGCCCCTCCCGGGTGCCGCAATCCTCCTCGATGACCGTGCAGTCCTGCGCCACGTCGACCAGACGCCGCGTGAGATAGCCGGAATTCGCCGTCTTGAGCGCGGTATCGGCCAACCCCTTGCGCGCGCCGTGCGAGGAGTTGAAATATTCGAGCACCGTCAGCCCCTCCTTGAAGTTGGAGATGATCGGCGTCTCGATGATCTCGCCGGAGGGCTTGGCCATCAGCCCGCGCATGCCGGCGAGCTGCTTCATCTGGGCGGCGGAGCCGCGCGCCCCGGAATGGGCCATCATGAACACCGAGTTGACGGGCTGGCCGGGATCGGGGTTGGAGATCCCCTCCATCATCTTCTCGGCCACCTCGTCGGTGCAGCGCGACCAGGCGTCGACCACCTTGTTGTATTTCTCGCCCTGGGTGATCAGCCCTTCCTGGTATTGCTGCTCGAACTGCTTGACGGCGTCATTGGTGTCGTGGACCAGGGACTCCTTGGCCCGCGGGATGACCAGATCGTCCTTGCCGAAGGAAATGCCCGCCTTGCAGGCATGCGCAAAGCCCATCCCCATCAGCCGGTCGGCGAAGATCACCGTCTCCTTCTGGCCGCAATGGCGATAGACGATGTCGATGACGTTGGAGATCTCCTTCTTGGTCAGGAGCTGGTTCAGCAGCGCGGTCGAGACGTCGGGATGCCGCGGCAGGATCTGGGTCAACAGCGCGCGGCCCGGCGTGGTGTCGAGCCGCACCCTGGCCGGCGTGCCCTGGGCGTCGACCCCGTCGATCCGGACCTGGACCCTGGCGTGCAGGTCGACCACGCCGGTATCGAGCGCCTGTTCGAGCTCGCCGATGCCCGAAAACACCATGCCCTCGCCCTGCTGGCCTTCCCGTTCCAGCGTCAGGTAGTAGAGGCCGAGCACGATATCCTGCGACGGCACGATGATCGGCTTGCCGTTGGCCGGGCTCAGGATGTTGTTGGTCGACATCATGAGCACGCGGGCCTCGAGCTGCGCCTCCAGCGAGAGCGGCACGTGGACCGCCATCTGGTCGCCGTCGAAATCGGCGTTGAAGGCGGTGCAGACCAGCGGGTGGAGCTGGATCGCCTTGCCCTCGATCAGCACCGGCTCGAAGGCCTGGATGCCGAGGCGATGCAGCGTCGGCGCCCGGTTGAGCAGCACCGGATGCTCGCGGATCACCTCCTCCAGGATGTCCCAGACCTCGGGCCGCTCCTTCTCGACCATGCGCTTGGCGGCCTTGAGCGTGGTCGCCATGCCGTAGAGCTCGAGCTTGGAATAGATGAAGGGCTTGAAGAGCTCGAGCGCCATCTTCTTCGGCAGCCCGCACTCGTGCAGCTTCAGCTCGGGCCCCACGACGATCACCGAGCGGCCGGAATAGTCGACGCGCTTGCCCAGCAGGTTCTGCCGGAAGCGCCCCTGCTTGCCCTTGAGCATGTCGCTCAGCGACTTGAGCGGGCGCTTGTTGGCGCCGGTGATCACCCGGCCGCGCCGGCCGTTGTCGAACAGCGCGTCGACAGATTCCTGGAGCATGCGCTTCTCGTTGCGCACGATGATGTCGGGCGCGCGCAGCTCGATCAGCCGCTTGAGGCGGTTGTTGCGGTTGATCACCCGGCGGTAGAGGTCGTTGAGGTCCGAGGTGGCGAAGCGGCCGCCGTCGAGCGGCACCAGCGGCCTGAGCTCGGGCGGGATCACCGGGACGATGTCGAGGATCATCCATTCCGGACGGGTGCCCGAATCGATGAACGCCTCGACCAGCTTGAGCCGCTTGACCAGCTTCTTGCGCTTGGCCTCCGAGCGGGTTTCCTTGAGGTCGATGCGGAGCTGGGTGCGCTCCTCGTCGAGATCGATCGCCGAGAGCATGGTCTTCAGCGCCTCGGCCCCGATACCGGCGGTGAACATGTCCTCGCCGTACTCGTCCTGGGCCTGCAAATAGTCTTCCTCGGAAAGCAGCCGCTTCGCCTCCAGCGGCGTCATCCCGGGGTCGATGACGAGGAAGTTCTCGAAATAGAGCACCCGCTCGATGTCCTTGAGCGTCATGTCGAGCAACAGCCCGATGCGGCTCGGCAGGGACTTCAGGAACCAGATATGGGCGACCGGCGCGGCGAGCTCGATATGGCCCATGCGCTCGCGGCGGACCTTCGACAGCGTGACCTCGACGCCGCATTTCTCGCAGATGATGCCGCGATACTTCATCCGCTTGTACTTGCCGCACAGGCACTCGTAGTCCTTGATCGGCCCGAAGATGCGGGCGCAGAACAGCCCGTCGCGCTCCGGCTTGAAGGTGCGGTAGTTGATGGTCTCCGGCTTCTTGATCTCGCCATAGGACCACGAGCGGATGCGCTCCGGGCTGGCGATGGAGATGCAAATCTCGTCGAAGCTCTGAGCGTTGCCGATCTGCCCGAAAATATTGATGAGCTCATTCATGACTTCATCCTTTGCGTGGCCGAGATGCCTGCCGTCCGTCGATTCCGCCCTGCGACCCCTCAGGACCGCTGGTTGAGCTCGACATTGAGGCAGAGCGACTTCAGCTCCTTGACGAGAACGTTGAACGACTCCGGTATGCCGGCTTCGAACGTGTCGTCGCCGCGCACGATCGACTCGTAGACCTTGGTGCGGCCCGACACGTCGTCCGACTTGACGGTCAGCATTTCCTGCAGGGTGTAGGCGGCGCCGTAGCCCTCCAGCGCCCAGACCTCCATCTCGCCGAAACGCTGGCCGCCGAACTGGGCCTTGCCGCCGAGCGGCTGCTGGGTGACCAGGCTGTAGGGGCCGATCGAGCGGGCGTGGATCTTGTCGTCCACCAGATGGTGCAGCTTCATCATGTAGATGTAGCCGACGGTGACCGGGCGATCGAAGGGGTCTCCGGTGCGGCCGTCCCAGAGCTGCGCCTGTCCGCTCGAATCGAGCCCCGCCATCTCCAGCGCCTCGACGATGTCGGCTTCGTGCGCGCCGTCGAACACGGGCGTCGCCATCGGCACGCCGGAGCGCAGGTTCTGGCCGAGCTCGATGATCTCGTCGTCCTCCAGATCCGCGATCACCCCGTCATGCACGGTCTTGCCGTAGATCGATCGGAGCTGCCTGCGGATGGTGTTGATCCTGCCGTTGCGCAGCACCTTGTCGAGGGTCTCGCCGACGCTGCGGCCGAGCCCGGCGGAGGCCCAGCCCAGATGGGTCTCGAGGATCTGTCCGACATTCATCCGCGACGGCACGCCGAGCGGGTTGAGCACGATGTCGACGGGCGTTCCGTCGTCGAGATGGGGCATGTCCTCGATCGGCACGATCTTCGAGATCACGCCCTTGTTGCCGTGCCGGCCGGCCATCTTGTCGCCCGGCTGCAGCTTGCGCTTCACCGCGACATAGACCTTGACCATCTTCATCACCCCGGGCGGCATCTCATCGCCCGCCTGGAGCTTTTCGACCTTGCTGTCGAAGCGGTCCTGGAGCCGTTTTTCGCTCTCGTCGAACTGCGCCTTCAGGGCCTCGACGTCGGCCATCGCGGCCTCGTTCTCGACGACGAACCGGGTGAGCTCGCGCACCGTGTGCCCGGCCAGCGCCTCGCGGCTCAGGCGGCTCCCGGCCTCGGCGTCCCCGGGCCCGCTGACCGCGGTCTCGCCGGCCAGCAGATCTCCGAGCCGCGCCCGGTAGCTGCGCTCGAGGATCGCCCGCTCGTCCTGGTGATCCTTGGCCAGGCGCTCGATCTCCTCGCGCTCGATGGCCAGCGCGCGTTCGTCCTTGTCGACGCCGCGGCGCGAGAACACGCGGACCTCCACGATGGTGCCGGTGACCCCGGGCGGCAGCCGAAGCGAGGTGTCGCGCACGTCGGAGGCCTTCTCGCCGAAGATCGCGCGGAGCAGCTTCTCCTCCGGCGTCATCGGGCTCTCGCCCTTCGGCGTCACCTTGCCGACCAGGATATCGCCCGGATTCACCTCGGCGCCGATATAGACGATACCGGCCTCGTCGAGGTTCTTCAGCGCCTCCTCGCCGACATTGGGGATGTCGCGGGTGATCTCCTCCTGGCCCAGCTTGGTGTCGCGGGCCATGACGTCGAACTCCTCGATGTGGATCGAGGTAAAGACGTCCTCGCGCGCGATGCGCTCCGAGATCAGGATCGAATCCTCGAAGTTGTAGCCATGCCACGGCATGAAGG
Organism: Defluviicoccus sp.; assembly: GCA_028821395.1. Classification (GTDB taxonomy): domain Bacteria; phylum Pseudomonadota; class Alphaproteobacteria; order MPNO01; family MPNO01; genus MPNO01. The sequence goes on along the minus strand of JAPPGP010000020.1, from coordinate 22,679 downwards.
CGACCAGCACGTTGCGCCCGAGCGCGAGCTCGCCGAGATGGGTCGACGGCCCGTCGGCGATGATGTCGCCGGCATTCACCCGATCGCCCACCTTCACCAGCGGACGCTGGTTGATGCAGGTGTTCTGGTTGGAGCGCTGGAACTTGCGCAGGTTGTAGATATCGACGCCGGGCGCCGACAGCGAGGCCTCCTCGGTGGCGCGCACGACGATGCGGGTGCCGTCCATCTGGTCGACCACCCCGCCGCGCCGGGCGACGATGGTGGCGCCCGAGCCGCGCGCCACCGCCTCTTCCATCCCGGTCCCGACCAGCGGCGCCTCGGTGCGGATCAGCGGCACCGCCTGGCGCTGCATGTTGGACCCCATCAGGGCGCGGTTGGCGTCGTCGTTCTCGAGGAAGGGGATCAGCGCCGCGGCGACCGAAACGAGCTGTTTCGGCGAGACGTCGATGAAACCGATGGACTCGGGCAAAGCGAGCACGAACTCCCCGCCGCGGCGGCAGCTCACCAGATCGTCGGTGAACTTGCCGTTGCGGTCCAGATTGGCGTTCGCCTGGGCGATCGTGTAGCTGCCCTCGTCGATCGCCGACAGGTATTCGACCTCGTCGGTGACCTTGCCGCCGACGACCTTGCGGTAGGGGGTCTCGATGAAGCCGTAGCGGTTGACCCGCGCGAAGGTCGCGAGCGAGTTGATCAGGCCGATATTGGGCCCCTCCGGCGTCTCGATCGGGCAGATCCGCCCGTAATGGGTCGGATGCACGTCGCGCACCTCGAAGCCCGCTCGCTCCCGGGTGAGCCCGCCCGGCCCCAGCGCCGACAGGCGGCGCTTGTGGGTGATCTCCGACAGCGGGTTGGTCTGGTCCATGAACTGCGAGAGCTGCGAGGAGCCGAAGAACTCGCGCACCGCCGCCGCCGCCGGCTTGGCGTTGATCAGGTCGTGCGGCATCACCGAATCGAGCTCGAGCGAGCCCATGCGCTCGCGGATCGCGCGCTCCACGCGCAGCAGGCCGATACGGTACTGGTTCTCCATCAGCTCGCCGACCGAGCGGACCCGCCGGTTGCCGAGATGGTCGATGTCGTCGACCTCGCCGATCCCGTCCTTCAGCTCGACCAGCGTCTTGACCACGGCGAGGATGTCCTGCTTGCGCAGGGTCCGCACCGTATCTTCGGTCTCCTGACCGAGCCTGGCATTCATCTTCACCCGGCCGACGGCGGAGAGGTCGTAGCGCTCGGCATCGAAGAACAGCGAGTTGAACATCGACTCCGCGCTGTCCAGGGTCGGCGGCTCGCCCGGGCGCATCACCCGGTAAATGTCCATCAGCGCATCCTCGCGCGACCGGTTGCGGTCGACCGAGAGGCTGTTGAGGATGTAGGGGCCGACATGGGTGTGATCGATCCACAGGGTCTTGAGCGCGCCGACCCCCGCCTCGGCCAGCACCGCCAGCGCCTCCTCGGTGATCTCGTCGCCGGCCTCGAAATAGACCTCGCCGGTCTCCTCGTTGATCAGGTCCTCGGCGAGATGCTGGCCCACCAGCTCGTCGTCTCCGACCCGGAGATGGCGGACGCCCGCCTCGGCCAGACGGCGCGCGAGGCCCGGCGTCATCTTCCGCCCGGCCTCGGCGACGACCTCGCCGTCATCGGCGTTGACCAGGTCGGTCATCAGCTTCGCCCCGCGCAGCCGGTCCGGCTCGAAACCGGTCTTCCAGCCGTCTTCGACGCGCTCATAGGCGATCGAATCGTAGAAATAGTCGAGCAACTCCTCGACGCTCATGCCGCGCACCTCTTCCGGCGCGACGTCTTCGCCGGCCGCCGCGCGTTCCGCCCTGCGCGTCCGGGTCTCCTCCGAATCGAGCGCGAACAGGAGCGTGGTGACCGGCAGCTTGCGGCGCCGGTCTATGCGGACATGGACCAAATCCTTGGCGTCGAACTCGAAGTCGAGCCAGGAGCCGCGATAGGGGATGATCCGGGCCGCGAAGAGATACTTGCCCGACGAATGGGTCTTGCCCTTGTCGTGGTCGAAGAAGACTCCGGGCGAGCGGTGCATCTGGGACACGATCACCCGCTCGGTGCCGTTGACGACGAAGGTGCCGTTATCGGTCATCAGCGGCATGTCGCCCATATAGACGTCCTGCTCCTTGATGTCGCGGACCGAGCGCGCGCCGGTATCCTCGTCGACGTCGAAGACGACCAGCCTGAGGGTGACCTTGAGCGGCGCGGCATAGGTCATGTCGCGCTGCTGGCACTCGTCGACGTCGTATTTCGGCGGCTCGAGCTCGTACTTGACGAACTCGAGCGTCCCGTTCTCGGAGAAGTCGGTGATCGGGAAGACCGACCGGAACACCTCCTGCAGCCCGCTGACGGTCCGGTCGTCGGCGCCCACATCCATCTGCAGGAACTTGTCGTAGGACGTCTTCTGCACCTCGATCAGGTTCGGCATGTCGGCCGCAGCCTGGATGCGACCGAACTCCTTGCGAATGCGTTTGCGACCGGTAAAGGACTGTGCCATTGCCACCTCTTCAGGCGCGCGGGACGATGCGGCGGCGGCCGCCGTCCAGCGCGCAGCGATCATTCGGACCCATCGACATTGCCGCCCGCGGCGCGCACGCGGGGAAGCGGCGCGCCGTCGCCGGCGTGCCGCCCGGCTCCCGCGCCGCCCGCCCTGGGCGCGCGGCCAACTACTTCACCTCGACGGTCGCCCCGGCTTCCTCGAGCTTCGCCCTGATCTCTTCGGCCTCGTCCTTGCCCACCGCCTCCTTGACCGGCTTGGGCACACCCTCGACAAGGTCCTTCGCCTCCTTGAGGCCGAGCCCGGTGATGGCGCGGACTTCCTTGATCACGTTGATTTTCTTCTCGCCGAAGCTGACGAGGATCAGATCGAACTCGGTCTTCTCCTCCTCGGCCGGGGCGCCCTCGGCCGGGGCGGCGGCGGCGACCGCGACGGGGGCGGCGGCGCTCACCCCCCACTTGTCCTCGAGCAGCTTGGACAGCTCGGCGGCCTCGATGACCGTGAGCTGCGACAGATCCTCGACCAGTTGTTCAAGATTGGCAGCCATAATCGCGTTCTCCTCTCTGAATCCCATGTCCGGCCGTCAGGCCGCATCCTTGTCCGCATAGGCCCCCATCAGGCGGGCCAGCTGGCCCGCCGGAGCCTGCAGCACGCCCGCGCCCCCGGTCGCCCGCGGCGGGATAAATCCCACCCACCATACAATAAACAAGTCGAGCCAGGGCAGCCAGGCCACCCCCGGGACCCCCACCGCCTCCACCACCAA
>JAPPGP010000020.1:0-19403 GCA_028821395.1 Defluviicoccus sp. | reverse complement strand
ACCAATCATCGCTTTCTCCTCACCCCACCCCCGGCCCGCCCGCCCGCCCCCCCCCCTCCCCCCGTCGCCCCCCCCCCGGGGGGCCGGCGGGCCCGCGGGGGCCCGCCCCCCCCCGGCGCCCCGGGGCGCCGGCGTCTGGATCATGCCGACCAGCCTTCCTCTCAGCTCGTCGAGCGAGGGCAGCCTGGCCAGCGCGGTGACCCCCTCGGCGTCGAGCACCTGCTCGCCGAGCCCGCCACCCATGATGTCGAGGGCTTCGTTCCGTTCCGCGAAGTCGACCGCGACGCGCGCCGCGGCGACCGGATCGTCGGAATAGGCGATCGCGGTCGGGCCGACGAACAGACCGGACAGCCCCTCGAACGTCGTGCCTTTCAGCGCGAGCCTGGTCAGCCGGTTCTTGGTCACCTTGAAGCGTGCCCCGGAATCGCGCATCCGACGGCGGAGGTCGGTCGCCTGGGCGACCGTGAGACCCACCGGCCGGGTCACCACGACAAGGGTCGTGGCGCCGAACAGCGCGTTGAGCGAAGCCACCTGTTCTACCTTTTGCGCTCGGTTCAACGATCGTCTCTCCTGTCGGACCGGCATCGCCGCCGGTCGGGTTGCGACTGGACCCCGTGGGGGTCCGGCTTCCTGTCCCAGAAGCCCGAGCCGCCCGCGCCCCGAAGGAACGCAACCGATGAACTCGCGACCCCTGTCTGTGCGGGGCTTACCCGCCAGTTGCCCGGCGGCGCCCGCAGTCTCGGACAGGTCTCCTCCCCGGGAAGCGGCCCGGGTCGGACCTCGTTGCGCCGCCTGGCGGCGCGAAAGACGCGTTCGCTACGACGCGCCGCCGATCACGCTCTGGACGTCGAGCTTGACGCCCGGGCCCATCGTCGAGCTCAGCGCGGCGCGCTTGACGAAAGTCCCCTTGGCGCCGCTCGGCTTGGCCTTGACCACGGCGTCGGCGAGCGCGCGGATGTTCTCCTTCAGATCGTCCTCGGCGAAGCTCGCCTTGCCGATCCCGGCATGGATGATGCCGGCCTTCTCGACCCGGAATTCGACCTGCCCGCCCTTGGCGGCCTGCACCGCGGCGGCGACGTCCTGGGTGACGGTGCCGAGCTTGGGATTGGGCATCAGCCCGCGCGGGCCGAGGATCTTGCCCAGCCTGCCGACCACCGCCATCATGTCGGGCGTCGCCACGCAGCGGTCGAACTCGATGGTCCCGCCCTGGACGGTCTCGGCGAGCTCCTCGGCGCCGACCAGGTCGGCGCCCGCCTCGCGCGCCTCGTCCGCCTTGTCGCCGCGCGCGAAGACGGCGACCCGGATCGCCTTGCCGGTCCCCTTGGGGAGCGAGACCACGCCGCGCACCATCTGGTCGGCGTGGCGCGGATCGACGCCGAGATTCATCGACAGCTCGAATGTCTCGTCGAACTTGGTACCGGCCCGCTGCTTGAGCATCCCCACCGCCTCGTCGAGGCCGTAGAGCCGGTCGCGGTCGATCCCCTCATAGGCCTTGCTGAGACGCTTTCCCTTCTTTGCCATCGGCTTACTCCATCACCTGCACGCCCATCGACCGCGCGGTCCCGGCGAGCATCCTGCATGCCGCCTCGACGTCGTTGGCGTTGAGGTCGGCCATCTTTTTCTCGGCGATCTCGCGCAGCTGCGACATGCGGACCGCGCCCACCACGGCGTGGCCGGGCTCCTGCGAACCCGCTTCGAGCCTGGCCGCCTGCTTGATGAAGTAGGACGCCGGCGGGGTCTTGGTCTCGAAGGAGAACGACCGGTCGGCATAGACCGTGATCACCGTCGGGATCGGCACGCCCTGCTCCCGGTTCTGCGTGTGCGCGTTGAACGCCTTGCAGAACTCCATGATGTTGACGCCCTGCTGGCCCAGCGCGGGGCCGATCGGCGGCGACGGGTTCGCCTGCCCGGCCGGCACCTGCAGCTTGATGAAACCTGCGATTTTCTTTGCCATCTCTCGACCGCCGTCTCAGAAATTCACCGCCTGCCGCCCCGCCGTCACAGCTTCTCGACCTGGGCGTATTCGAGCTCGACCGGGGTGGAGCGCCCGAAGATCGACACCGCCACCTTGAGCCGCGCGCGTTCCTCGTCGATCTCCTCCACCGTGCCGTTGAACGAGGTGAAGGGGCCGTCGCTGACCCGGACCTGCTCGCCGACGTCGAAGGTGATCGACGGCTTGGGCCGCTCCACCCCCTCCTGGACCTGGCGCAGGATGCGCTGCGTCTCGGCCTCGGAGATCGGCGAGGGCTTGCCGCGCCCGCCGGTGCCGAGGAAGCCGGTGACCTTGGGCGTGTCCTTGACCAGATGCCAGGTCTCGTCGGTCAGCTCCATCTTGATCAGCACGTAGCCCGGGAAGAACTTGCGGTCGGCGCGCACCTTGGCGCCGCGGCGCATGCGCACCACCTCCTCGGTCGGCACCAGGACCTCGTCGAACATGTCGTCGAGATGCTTCTGCGCCGCCTGCTCGCGGATCGACTGGGCGACCTTGTTCTCGAACCCGGAATAGACGTGGATCACGTACCAGCGCGCCGTCATCGCCTAGCCCCCGAGCCCCAGCACCGCGCGCACCGCGACCGACAGGATCTGGTCCACGACGAAGAAGAACAGCGCCGCCAGCGCGACGAAAATGAACACCATCACCGTGGTCACCGCGGTCTCCCGCCGGCTCGGCCAGGTCACCCGCGCGACTTCGCGCCGAACCTGCTGGATAAACTCGATGGGGCTGATCTTCGCCATGTCGATCCGACTGTCCTCGTCACCCGTCAGACGCTGCACCGGCTGGCAGGAGTGGAGGGATTCGAACCCACAACCCCCGGTTTTGGAGACCGGTGCTCTGCCAATTGAGCTACACTCCTGGGGTCGTGCCCGCCGTTTCCGGGTTGACGCCTGCTACTCGATGATCTGGGCGACGACGCCGGCGCCGACGGTTCGTCCGCCCTCGCGGATGGCGAAGCGCAGCCCCTCGTCCATCGCGATGGGGACGATCAGCTCGACGTCCATCGACACGTTGTCGCCCGGCATCACCATCTCCGTCCCCTCGGGCAGCGCAACCTGACCCGTCACGTCCGTCGTGCGGAAGTAGAACTGCGGACGGTAGTTCGAGAAGAACGGCGTGTGACGACCGCCCTCCTCCTTGGTCAGGATATACGCCTCCGCCTTGAACCGCGTGTGCGGCGTGATCGAGCCCGGCCGCGCCAGAACCTGGCCGCGCTCCACCTCGGTGCGCCCGACACCGCGCAGCAGGCACCCCACATTGTCCCCCGCCTCGCCACTGTCCAGCAGCTTGCGGAACATCTCCACGCCGGTGACCACCGTCTTCGAGGTCTCCTTCAAGCCGACGATCTCGACCTCCTCGCCAACCTTGATCGTCCCCCGCTCGATCCGCCCCGTCACCACCGTGCCGCGGCCCGAGATCGAGAACACGTCCTCGATCGGCATCAGAAACGCCATGTCCTTCGGACGGTCCGGCTGCGGAACGTAGTCGTCCACCGCGCCCATCAGCTCCAGCACAGAGCCCGTCCCCGTCGCGCCCTCCGAGCCCTCCAAAGCCTCCAGCGCAGACCCCCGCACCACCGGTATGTCGTCGCCCGGAAAGTCGTAGCTCGACAACAGCTCGCGTACCTCCAGCTCCACAAGGTCCAGGATCTCCTCGTCGTCAACCTGGTCCACCTTGTTCATGTACACCACGATCGCCGGAACACCCACCTGGCGCGCCAGCAGAATGTGCTCCCGCGTCTGCGGCATCGGTCCGTCCGCCGCGGATACCACCAGAATCGCCCCGTCCATCTGAGCCGCACCGGTGATCATGTTCTTCACGTAATCCGCATGGCCCGGGCAATCCACATGCGCGTAGTGCCGCGCACCCGTCTCGTACTCCACATGCGCCGTCGCAATCGTGATCCCACGCGCCTTCTCCTCAGGCGCCTTGTCGATCTGGTCGTAGGACGTGAACTCCGCACCCCCGGCCTCCGCCAGAACCTTGGTGATCGCCGCCGTCAACGTCGTCTTGCCGTGATCCACATGGCCGATCGTCCCAACATTGCAGTGCGGCTTCGTACGCTCGAACTTCGCCTTCGCCATCTCAATTCGTCCCCGGTGTGGGTTGGCTCGCCGGGCCGGAATCGGGGCCCGCGCGGTCGGTGGTTGGAGCGGGTGATGGGAATCGAACCCACACAACCAGCTTGGAAGGCTGGGGCTCTACCATTGAGCTACACCCGCGCGACGTTCCTGGGCCTCCCGCTGCACTGGCCGTCCGCTCCGCCAATCGCTCCCTTGCCCGCGCAACGCCGCCGCCGGGGGCTGGTGGAGGGGGTTGGATTCGAACCAACGTAGGCAAACGCCAACGGGTTTACAGCCCGTCCCCTTTAGCCACTCGGGCACCCCTCCGAGCCCGCCGAAGTAGGCGATTTGCATCCCCCTGTCAACGACAGGAAAAGTGCGAAAGCGCCCGTCCCGGACCATGGGAGGCGCGCCATGCAGGATCAGTTGTTAGAACAATGTCGGGACGCATTATAGTCTCTCCGATGACTCGAAACAAGGGCATGCGCGCCGGCCGGGCGCGGCGGGGCGCGGTCTGGCTCTACGGCCGGCACGCGGTCGCCGCGGCGCTCGCCAACCCCGCGCGGCGGCGGCTCCGCCTGCTCGCCGAGCGCGATGCGGGCGAGCCCCTCGCCGCCCACGGGCCGGAGATCGTCGACCGGGACGCGCTGCGCCGGATCCTGCCCGAGGGCGCCGTCCACCAGGGGCTTGCCCTGCTCGCCGAACCGCTCGCCCAAGACGGACTCGAAGCGGTTCTCGATGCCGCGCGCTCGCGCGAGCGCGCGGCGGCCATCGTGCTCGACCGGGTGCAGGACCCGCAGAACGTGGGCGCGGTGCTCAGAAGCGCGGCCGCGCTCGGCGCGCTCGCCCTGGTGATGCCCGACCGCCACGCCCCGCCGGAGACCGGGGCGCTCGCCAAGGCGGCCTCGGGCGCGCTCGAATCGGTGCCGGTGATCCGGGTCGCCAATCTCGCCCGCGCGCTCGCCCGGATGAAGGCGAACGGGCTCTGGTGCGTCGGCTTCGACGCCGGCGCCGGGACCGAGCTGGCGTCGGGCGGGCTGCCCGACCGCAGCGCCCTGGTGCTCGGCGCCGAGGGGCGCGGGCTGCGCCGGCTGACGGCCGAGCGCTGCGATCTCCTGCTGCGCATCCCGATGGCCGAGGGCGCGGCGAGCCTCAACGTCTCGGCCGCCGCCGCCATCGCGCTCTACGCCCACGCGCAGGCGGCCCAGCCGGGTCAGGCGGGGCCGTCCTCCGCCTCGGCAAGCGCGCCGTGAAGCGCCCGCACCGCCCGGACGAAGCAATCCATCGGCGCGGCGGTGATGCCGGCGCCGATCTGGCCGATCCCGGCCTCGCGGTGGGCGATCCCGGTATTGACGATCGGCCGCACCCCGCTGTCGACGACCCGGCGCGCATCGATGCCCGCCGGCGCCGCGGCGAAGTCGAGGATGGGCAGGGTGAAGGCGGGGTTCGCGCCGAGCGCGATGGCGCGCATCCGGCGGCTGGCGGCGATCGCCTCGCTTGCGCTGCCGCCGACGAAGCGGACGATCGCCGGCGCCGCGGCCATCGCGAACCCGCCGAGCCCGGCGGTCTCGGTGATCGCGCTGTCGCCGATGTCGCGCGAGCCGTGCTCCCGGCCGAAGCCGGAGAAGTAGAGCCCGTCGACCACCGGCGCGGGGGCGGTGAACCAGCGGTCCCCGGTGGCGCTCGTCTGGATGCCGAACTCGACTCCGTTGCGCGCCATCGCGGTGACCATCGAGGCGCATTCCACGCCGCGCGCGGCATCGAGCATCGCCTTGCAGGCGGCCATCGAGAGATTGAGGAAGAAATGGTCGTTGCCGGCGATGAACCCGAAGACCCGGGCGACCGCCTCGGGATCGGCGCCGCAGGCGAGCGCCGGCGCGATCAGCCGCTTGACGAGCAGCGAGGTCGCCGCCGCGTTGCGGTTGTGCGCCTCGTCGCCCATATGCAGCGCCTGGGCGATCAGCGGCTTGAGCTCGACCGGCCCGTGGGCCGCGAGCGTGCGCGCCAGCACGTCCGCGAGCTCGCCCTGCATCCAGCGCAGCCGCTCGATCACCTCCGGGCCGTTGGCGCCGAAGCGAAGCACCCTGCCCAGCCCCTCGTTGAGGCCGCAGAAGGCGACATTGCCGGCCTGCACGTTCTCGACCGCCCACACCGGCATCGACGGCGAGGTCACGCCCGACATCGGCCCGACGGCGGCGTGGTGGTGGCAGGAATCGAACTCCACCCCGCCCGCATCGGCGAGATCGCGCGCGGCGTCGATATCGCCGGCCCAGCCCTCGAACAGGATCGCGCCCAGCACCGCGCCCCGCATCGGCCCGCACATCGCCTCCCATTCCACCGGCGGGCCGGCATGCAGGATCGTCCGTTCGCCCATCCCGGGCAGCGCCGCCAGCGCCGGCGCGATCCCCATCGCGCGGGGATCGGCGGCGAGGAAACGGTCGAAGGCGAGGCGGTTGGCGGCCTCGACGCGGGGATGGTTGACGGTTGCGGCGAGCGCGAGCCCGGCATCGCGCGATCCGTCCGCGGGCGGGCGCCAGTCGATGTCGACGGCGCTGCCGCCGGCCTCCCGGATCGCTTCGCCGAACGCGGCGATGCCGAGATTGAGCACCCGGGGGCCGGACGGTCCGCCGGCGCTCACGCCGTGCCTCCGCCGGCGATTCGGGCGGCGATTCGCGCCGCCTGCGCGTTGCTCGCGGCGACCACCATGCCGGCGTCGGCGAGCGCCGCCTCCTGGCGCGAGAGGCGTTGGGGATCGGCCTCGGTGCCGCAGACCGAGCCCACCGCGACCGGGCCGTCGAGCTCGCCGATCGCCGGCGCGAGCGCCGCCGCCGGGTCGCCATGCGCGCCGCAGCCGAGAACCACGTCGATCAGGATCGCCGCCGTGCCGGGCGCGGCGGCGGCATCCCGGATTCGCGCCAGCCTCGGGCGGTAGTCGATCATCGGGTGGGGCCGGCCGCGGGTGAAGGCGTCGTCGCCGAGATCGAGCATCAGGTGTCGGCCCGATTCGCCGTCCCAGGCATCGCTCGGATCGAGCGGCGCGTTGGAGAGGATCCGTCCGAGCAGGGGCGCGGCGACCGCCTGGGCCTCGTAGCAGAGCGTGCCGCCCGAGAACAGCCCGACCAGCCGGCCCGGCCCGGCCGCGCGCGGCACCGGCGGATCGCCGCCGGGGCCGGCAGCTCCGGCGGTGCCGGCCGCCAGCGCCGCAGCTTCGTCGAGCGTCGCCGCGAACCGCAGATTGGCCGGGAGCTCGGGCGGCGGCCGGGCGCCAACGAAGCAGGCGATTACCGGCTTTCCCGCCGCCCCCGCGGCGTCGAGCAGGCGGCGCATCACCGCTTCGTCGGGCGGCTTGGAGACCAGGACGATGCAGTCGGTCCCCGGATCCGCCGCCAGCATGGCGAGCCCGCGCAGCGTCGTCGTCCCGCCGACCTGGCGGGACAGATCCCGCCCGCCGGCGCCGATGGCATGCGAGATCCCCGCCCCGTGGCGGTCGACCAGGCAGGCGACCTGCTGCAGCCCGGTGCCGGACGCGCCGACGATCCCGACGGCGCCCCGCCGCACCCGGTTGGCGAAGCCGAGCGGCACCCCGCCGACGATGGCGGTGCCGCAATCGGGGCCCATCAGCAGCCGGCCGCGCCGCGCCGCCTCGCGCTTGAGCGCGACCTCGTCGTCCAGCGACACGTTGTCGGAGAACACCATCGCATCCAGCCCGAGCCGGAGCGCCTTCATCGCCTCCGCCGCCGCGTACTCGCCGGGGCAGGAGATCAGCGCGAGCGTCGCATCGGGCGCCGCGTCGACGGCTTCGGCGAGGCTGCGCGGCCGCGGCGGGGCGGCCTCTCCGCCGGGCGCGGCGTGCTGCCGGGCCCCGCCATCCAGCATCGCCGCCGCCCGTTCGAGCGCAGCGGCGAGCGCGTCCGCGTCATCGCCCTCGACGACCACCAGGAGGTCGTTGGCCCGGGCCTCGATACTCTCCAGGGCGACGCCGCTCTCCGCCAGCATGGCCAGATTGGCGGGGCTCGCCATCGCCACCGAGGCGCGCGCGATGCCGGGCTCGGCCTCGAGCGCGGCGGCAAGCTGCATCAGGGTGACCGAATCGCGGAACAGGCCGCGCAGCAGCAGCGTCTCGGTCGCCATCGGGGCGGCCTAGGCGGTCGCCTTGTCCATGTCGACGATGGCGGCGACCATGCCGCCGCCGGCCGGCCCCTGCTGGAGCGCCGCGACCGAGACGAACACCGCCGGATCGCCGAGCGCGGCGGACACCACCCCGCCCACCGTCGCCTTTGTCGTAAGGGTGTGGTGGACGTCGGAATCGTTGAGCGAGACCTGCCGCCTGCCGCGCAGCCGCCCGGTCGGGTCGGTCTCGCACTTGACGAAGCAGTTGACCACCGCATCGCCGAGATCCGACGGGTGCGGCCGGTCGCCGAGCGGCAGCCCGGCGTTGCGGATCGCCTCGTAGATGCCGTCCGTGTCGATCGCGTCCTTCATCACCGAATGGCCGATGCGGAACCGCCCGCCGGCGCCCTTGCGGTTGCCGACGACGACGATCTGCGCCTCCACCTGCTCGTTGCCGCTGGAGCACGACGCGACCGAGGAGTAGAGGTCGAAATCGCGCCCGATCTGGTCCTCGCGCGGCATCGGGATCTCGCCGAGCGCGTAGCCGATGCCGAGCGCCGCCGTGGCGTTGGCGATCGACATCGATTCCATGGTCTCCTCGGTCGCCACCGTATGCCCCCGCGACTTGGCGTCGGCGATGGTCTCGGTGGTGAGCAAGGGGGATTTGGACTGGACGTAGTGGATGTCGGACGCATCCTCGATGCCGGCGTTCCGCATCGCAAGGCGGACGCCGCCTGCGACCTTCTCGACCCCCGCGGGGCGGCCGATGTCCTCGGGCGCGATGGCTTCCGACATGGCGATGCCGATGGCGAGCCGTTCGGCCTCGGTGTCGGGATCGGGGTCGTCGACCCGCGCGAACACGTTGATATGCGGCGAGATGATGCCGGGACACCCGCCCGAGAGCGCGATGGGCACCCGCATCGCCGCCTCGCGCCCGCCGCTGCCCTCGCGCGCCAGGAAGTCGCGCAGCACCCGGTCGACCAGGATGCGGCCGAGATCGTTGACCCCGCCATTGCCCTCGGTCTTGGCGACCAGGGCGACGATATCGTCGACGCCGAACCCCTCGTCGGCCATCGCCGCCTCGATGCCGGCGGTGTCCTGGACATGCTCCATCGCTACCTTGCGGACGACGATCGCCATGGCTGCTCCCCTTGCCTCGTGAGACTCTCCGCGCGCAACCTAGCAGAGCCGCGACGGCGCTTGAATGCGTTGCGGGAGGGCGCTATCTGTCGCGGCGACGCCGGATTAGCTCAGCTGGCAGAGCGGCTGATTTGTAATCAGCAGGTCGGGGGTTCGAATCCCTCATCCGGCACCACCCGCCCGCTGGCCTAGCGAGATCTCGCGCAGCGCGGCGCCGACCGAGACCACGTCCTTGTCGCCGTAGCCCATCAGCGCCGCGAGCTGGTAGATCTCGCGCGTGGCGCTCGCCAGCAGCGATGGCGACCCGGTGTCGGCGGCGAGCCTGGCGAACAGCGAGACGTCCTTGAGCGCGACCTCGGTGGCGAAGACCGGGCCGTCTTCGGCGGTGAGGATGCGCTTCGACAGCGCGCCGAGGATGGTGCTGTTCGACATGCCGCTGGAAAGCACCTCCAGCAGAAGGTCGAGATCGGCCCCGAGCTTGGCCGCCAGCGCGAAGGTCTCGGCATACATCGCGTGCATGCAGAGCCCGTTGACGTTGTTGAGCAGCTTGAAGATGTGGCCCGAGCCCACCGGGCCGCAATGGACGAAGCGCTCCGACACCGCCTCGAAGGCCGACCGGCAGCGCTCGACGATCTCGACGGGGCCGCCGACCAGGAGCACGATCGTGCCCTCCCAGGCGTGCTGCTCCATGCGCAGCATCGGCGCGTCGATGACATGGACCGAGCGCGCCGCCCCCTGCTCCGCGAGCTCGCGAGTCACCGCCGGGTCGCCGGTCGAGAAGTCGACCAGCACGCTCCCCTCGCGCGCGTTGGCGATCAGCCCGTCCGGCCCGAGATAGACCGCGCGGATCGCATCGATGCTCTGCAGGCAGGTGCCGATCGTCGCCGCCGCCGCGCACAGCCCGGCGAGCCCGTTGGCCGGCTTCGCCCCCATGCCGACGGCGCGCTCGACCGCCGCCGGGTCGATGTCGAAGACCGAGAGCTCGAAGCCCCCGGCCAGCAGGTTGCGGGCGAGCCCCTTGCCCATGATCCCCGCGCCGACCAGCCCGAAGCCGCGGTCCACGGTCTCTCCCCCCTCGCTCATTCGGCGGCCCGGTCTTCCGCTCCCGGGGGGCGCCAGCGCAACACCGGGCGGCGCGCGGCAGAGGTCTCGTCGAAGCGGCGGCGCGGCGCCTCGGCCGGCGCGGCGTGGAACGCATCGGCCTCGCCCGCCAGCGCGCGCCGGACGATTTCCCTGAGCGTCGCGATCAGGTGGTCGAGGCTCTCGCGCGACTCGGTCTCGGTGGGCTCCAGCAGCAGCGCGCCATGCACGACCAGCGGGAAGTAGATGGTCGCCGGATGATAGCCCTCGTCGATCATCGCCTTGGCGAGGTCGAGCGTGGTCACGCCGGTGTCCTTGAGGAAGGAGTCGTCGAACAGCACCTCGTGCATGCAGGGGCCGTCATAGGGGAGACTCATCAGGTCGCAAAGCCCGGCCGAGACGTAGTTGGCGTTGAGCACCGCATCCGTTGAGGCCTGGCGCAGCCCGTCGATGCCGTGGCTCAGGATGTAGGCGAGCGCGCGGACGAACATGCCCATCTGGCCGTGAAAGCCCTTGACCCGCCCGAAGGCGGACCCGGAATCGTGCTCGACCAGCCGGAAGCCGTCCGGCCCGCCGACCACGTAGGGCACCGGGGCAAACGGAGCGAGCGCCTCGGAGAGCGCGATCGGGCCGCTGCCCGGACCGCCGCCGCCATGCGGGGTCGAGAACGTCTTGTGCAGGTTGAGATGCATGCAGTCGATGCCGAGATCGCCGGGCCGCACCCGGCCGACGATGGCGTTGAAATTGGCGCCGTCGGAGTAGAAATAGGCGCCCGCTTCGCGCACCGCCTCGGCCTGCTCCAGGATCTCGTCCTCGAACAGGCCGCAGGTATTGGGGTTGGTCAGCATGAAGGCCGCGACATCGTCGTCGAGCGCGGATTTCAGCGCATCGAGATCGACCCGCCCGCGCGCGTTGAGCGGCACCGCGGCGACCTCGTAGCCGCACATCGCGGCGCTCGCCGGGTTGGTGCCGTGCGCGGAATCGGGCACCAGAACGCGCTTCCTCGCATCGCCCGCCGCCTCGTGCGCCGAGCGGATGACCATCAGCCCGGTCCACTCGCCATGCGCGCCGGCGGCGGGCGACAGCGCGATCGCCGGCATCCCGGTGAGCGCCCGGAGCCAGCCGGCCAGCCGGTCCATCAGGGCAAGCGCGCCCTGCACGGTGGACTCGGGCTGCAGCGGGTGGATGTCGGCGAAGCCGGGCAGCCTGGCGAGCTTCTCGTTGAGCCTCGGGTTGTGCTTCATGGTGCAGGAGCCGAGCGGGTAGAGGCCGCTGTCGATCGCGTAGTTCTTCTGGCTGAGCCGGGTGAAATGGCGCACCACCTGGGGCTCGGAGAGCCCGGGCAGGCCGATCGGCGCCTCGCGCGCAAGACCGCCGAGGCGGTCGGCGAGCGCCGGCGGCTCCGGCAGGTCGACGCCGGTGCGCCCCTCCGCGCCCTGTTCGAAGATCAGCTGCTCCTCGAAGCGCAGCCCGCGATGGCGGATGCCGTCCGCCGCCGTGCCGGCGCTCATCGCAGGGCCTCCCGGAGCGCGGCTTCGAGCGCCGCCATGTCGTCCTCCGACACGGTCTCGGTGGCGGCGACCAGCAGGAGCGGCGCCGCGTCGGCCTCGGCCGGCAGCAGGCGGGATACCGGAACGCCCGCGAGCACGCCGCGCGCGGCGAGCGCGTCGACCACCCCGGCGGCGGGACGGTCGAGGCGAAGGGTGAATTCGTTGAAGAAGCTCTCGTTCACCACCGCCGCGCCGGGGACCGCGTCGAGCCGCTCGGCGAGCGCCAAGGCGCGGGCGTGGTTGAGGCGCGCGAGCCGGACGAACCCGGCCTCGCCGAGCAGGCTCAGATGGATGGCGAAGGCGAGCGCGCAGAGCCCCGAATTGGTGCAGATGTTGCTGGTCGACTTCTCGCGCCGGATATGCTGCTCGCGGGTGGCGAGCGTCAGCACCCAGCCGCGCTTTCCGTCGGCGTCCAGCGCCTCGCCGGCGAGGCGGCCCGGCATCTGCCGGACATGGCGGTCGCGGCAGGCGAACAGCCCGACATAGGGTCCGCCGAAGGTGAGCGGGTTGCCGAGCGACTTGCCTTCGGCGGCGACGATGTCGGCCCCCATCTCGCCGGGGGATTTGAGCGCACCCAGCGCCACCGCCTCGGTCACCGCGACGATCAGCAGCGCGCCCGCCTCGTGGCACGCCTCGGCGAGCGGCGCCAGATCGCGCACGCGGCCGAAGAAATCGGGGTACTGCACGACGGCGCAGGCGGTCTCTTGGTCGATCCTGTCGGCCAGCGACTCGGTGCCGTCGAAATCGGGCGCCAGGCGGTCGAGCTCGGCATCGAGGAATCTGAGCCCGGTCTCGGTCACTTCGCGGTATTGCGGATGCAGCGCGCCGGAGAGCACCACGCGGCGGCGCCTCGTGACGCGGCGCGCCATGCCGACCGCCTCCAGGCAGGCGGTGGCGCCGTCATACATCGACGCGTTGGCCACATCGAGGCCGGCGATCAGCGCGACCTGGGTCTGGAACTCGAACAGCGCCTGCAGCGTGCCCTGCGAGATCTCCGGCTGGTAGGGGGTGTAGGAGGTGAGGAATTCGCCGCGCTGGATCAGCGCGTCCACGCTCGCCGGCACGTGGTGGCGGTAGGCGCCGGCGCCGAGAAAGAACGGCGCCGAGCCGGCGGCGAGGTTTTGCGCGGCGAGCGCGCCGAGCGCGCGCTCGACCTCGATCTCGCCGGCGTGGTCGGGCAGGTCGAAGGCCGGGTCGCGGGCCGCCTCGGGCACGTCGCGGAACAGGCTGTCCACGGAGGGTACGCCGATCGCCGCGAGCATCGCCCGGCGGTCGGTCTCGGTCAGCGGGAGGTAGCGCATCGTTCCGCCTTTCGCCAGGGTCAGAGGGTGGACACGAAGCTTCGATAGGCCGATTCGTCCAGCAAGGCGTCGACCTCCTCCGGATCGGACATCCTCACCTTGAGAAACCAGCCGCCGCCGGTCGGCTCGCGGTTGACCAGCCCGGGATCGTCGGCGAGCGGCTCGTTGACCTCGACCACCTCGCCGCTGACCGGCGCATAGACCTCGCTCGCCGCCTTGACCGACTCCACGACCGCCGCCTCGTCGCCCTGGGCGACCGCCAGGCCGGGCTCGGGAAGCTCGACGAACACCACGTCGCCGAGCTGGTCCTGCGCGTAGTCGGAAATCCCGATCACCGCGATATCGCCTTCGACGCGGACCCATTCATGCTCTTCGCTGTATCTGAGGTCGGCCATTTCCCTGTCCCCCTATCCCTTGAAGTATCGGTGCGGAACGAACGGCAGCGCGGCGACGCGGGCCGGAAGCGGCCGGCCGCGCACCACGACTTCGACCGCCCTTCCGGCCTCGCCCGCCCGGGCGTCGACATAGCCCATCGCCACCGGGCCGCCGACGCTCGGCCCGAAGCTGCCGCTGGTGATCTCGCCGATCGCCTCGCCGCCGACCTCTTGGATCGAGGTGTGGGCGCGCGCCGGGGCACGGCCGTCGGGCCGGATGCCGACGCGGCGGCGCGGCGGACCCGAGGCGAGCTGGTCGAGGATGACGCGGGCGCCGGGAAAGCCGGCATCGGCCCGCCTGCGCCTGGAGACGGTCCAGGCGAGCCCGGCCTCGACCGGCGTCGTGGTCCGGTCGATATCCTGGCCGTAGAGGCAGAGCCCGGCTTCCAGCCTCAGCGTGTCGCGCGCGCCGAGCCCGGCCGGCTCGACCTCCTTCTGGTCGAGCAGCATGCGCGCGATCCGTTCGGTGTCCCCGGCGGGGATCGAGATCTCGAACCCGTCCTCGCCGGTATAGCCCGACCGGGTGACCGCGAGCCTGGCGCCGTCGATCTCGAAGGGCGCGGCGCTCATGAAGGGGAGCGCTTCTGCGCCCGGCGCCAGCCGGGCGAGGACGGAGGCCGCCTGCTTGCCCTGAAGCGCCACCAGCCCCCGGTCGAGCGCCTCGACAACGCATCCGCCAGGGAGCGCCTCGCGCAAATGGGCGATGTCGGCGTCCTTGCGGGCGGCGTTGACGACGACGAACAGATAGTCCCCGACATTGGTGACAATCAGGTCGTCGAGGATGCCGCCCGCCTCGTCGGTCAGCATCGTGTAGCGCATCCGCCCCGGGGCGAGCCCGGCGATGTCGCCCGGCACCAGAGCCTCCAGCGCGCCGGCCCGGCCGGCGCCGCGGATCGTGAGCTGGCCCATATGCGAGACGTCGAACAGCGACGCCGCGCTTCGCGTGTGCAAATGTTCTTCGATGATCCCGCCGGCATAGTGGATCGGCATGTCGTAGCCGGCGAACGGCGCCATCTTGGCGCCGAGGGCGCGATGCAGACCGGTCAGCGGGGTCGGCTTGGCGGGAGCGGATTCGGGGTCGCTCATCGGGTCCTCCGGCAGAAAGCACGCGCGCGCATTGCGCCGCGCGCCCCCTCTGTCCGTGGACCTGAGAGATTCACGGGACGCTTCCGTCCCGCTTACCCCTTCGGTGGGACCGCTCCCCCAACCGGGGAGCCGTCCGCTTTCCAGAGACACATCAACCCGCGGTCCGTTTGCCTGAGAGTTTCCGGGGCCCTTGCTCCTTCGGCGCCGGTGCGAGACCGATCTCTCCCGCGGGGGTCGTCTGTGTAGCGCAGCGTCCGACCCGTGTCGGACATACTCTATCTAGCGGGGCGGGGAATCCGCGTCAACCGCCCGCGGGGGTCGGCCGCCGGGCGCCGCCGGACCGGTTGTAGTCGAGCTGGCCGCGGTCGAGCTGAAAGCCGATGAAGACGTTGTGATCCCGTGCCTTGCGCCCGCCGGCGAGCGGGATGGCGATCGCCACCCGATCCCGGAACAGCGCCCGGTCGCGGCCCGCCTCGAATTCGATCTCGACGGGAAAGACGCGCTTGCCGGCGGGGTCGGGGTGGAACTCCTGGATGGCGACGAAATGGGCAAACCGCGCCTTGCCCGCGCGGTTGGCGGGGCCGCGGTCGAGCGAGAACTCGACGACCAGATCGATCTCGACCGAACCCTCTGCGACCTCGCATTCGCCGGCGAAATTGACCAGCCGGCCCTGAACCGCCACGTCGGTCACGTCGCGCCCCGGGCCGGGGCGGAATTCGGTCAGCCGGTCCGCGTATTCGAGGATCTCGACGCGCGGGCAGATCCTCTCCGCCCGCCGGTCGTCGCCGCCGCAGCCATAAATGGCGAGCGACGCCGCGGACACCGCCAGCAGGATGGCGACCCGGCGGCGGGACAGCACTGTAAGACCGCCTCGCGGACCTGCCATCGAACCCTAGAGGTCGTTATGGGTACCGTCGCAGACCGGCTTGTTGGACGTGCTCTTGCAGCCGCAGAACCAGACCGTCCGATCGGCCTTGGCTTCGTACTGCATGGGCGCCAGACCGGTGCCCTTGTGCGAGCCGTCGCAGAACGGCTGGGAGCTGCTGCGCCCGCAGGCGCACCACCAGTATTCGGTGCCCGACTCGACCTCGATGCCGTAGGGCTCCTTTTGCGCGATGACCGGTTCCGCCATGACCAAGCTTCCTATCCGAATGCCGCTATGGTATCCCCGGCAATCTAGTGTTCCGGCCTGCGATCCTCAAGGGAGCGGTTGGAACGGGGTGGACAGCACATGCAGAAGCCACCGCTGAAAATCCTTCTCGCCGGGCCGCGCGGGTTCTGCGCCGGGGTCGACCGGGCGATCAACATCGTCGAGCTGGCGCTTCGCAAGTACGGCGCGCCGGTCTATGTGCGCCACGAGATCGTCCACAACCGCTACGTGGTCGAGGCGCTGGAGCGAAAGGGCGCGGTCTTCGTCGAGGAGCTGGAAGAGGTGCCCGACGGCGTCCCGGTCGTGTTCAGCGCCCATGGCGTCGCCAAGGCGGTGTTCTCCGAGGCCGATTCGCGCGAGCTGTTCTATCTCGACGCGACCTGTCCGCTGGTCACCAAGGTGCATGTCGACGCGCAGCGCCACGAGCGCGAGGGGCGGCAGGTCATCCTGATCGGCCACGCGGGCCACCCCGAGGTTATCGGAACCATGGGCCAGCTCCCCGAAGGCGGGATCGTTCTGGTGGAGACCGTGGAGCAGGCCAGCACCGTCGAGGTCGACGATCCCGGGCGGCTCTCCTACGTCACCCAGACCACGCTGTCGGTCGACGACACCGAGGCCATCGTGAAGGCGCTCAAGGAGCGCTTCCCGGCGATCGAGCCGCCGCGCAAGGAAGACATCTGCTACGCCACCACCAACCGGCAGGCCGCGGTCAAGGCGATCGCCGGGCGCTGCGACGCGCTGGCGGTGATCGGCGCGCCGTACTCGTCCAACTCCCGCCGCCTCGTCGAAGTGGCGCGCGCCGCGGGATGCGACAAGGCGGTGCTGGTGCAGCGCGCGGGCGAATTGGACCCCGCCTGGCTGGACGGCGTCGCCACCCTCGGGGTGACGGCCGGCGCATCGGCGCCCGAGATCCTGGTCGAAGAGCTGATCGATCGTTGCCGGACGCTGTTCGACGCGACGGTCGAGGAGGTCTCCTCGATCGAGGAGTCGGTCGAGTTCAGCCTGCCGCGAGCGCTCACGGCCTGAGGCGGCCGCCGGCGGCGACATGGCGGTCTATACCGACGTTCCGGACGACGCGCTCGAAGCCTTCGTGGCCGCCTACGACATCGGCGGCGTGCTGGCCTGCAAGGGGATCGCGGAGGGGATCGAGAACTCCAACTACCTGCTCCAGACCGAGCGCGGCTGGTACATCCTGACGCTTTACGAGCGCCGCGTGGCGCCGGAGGACCTGCCGTTCTTTCTCGGACTGATGGACCATCTCGCGAGCCGCGGGATCGCCTGCCCGATTCCGGTTCGCGGGCGCGACGGCGAGGCGCTGCGCGCGCTGTGCGGCCGGCCGGCGGCGATCGTCACCTTCCTGCACGGCATGTGCGTGCGCAATATCGCTCCCGCGCACTGCGCCGCGCTCGGCGGCGCGATGGCGGCGATGCACCGGGCCGGGGCGGATTTCCCGATGCGGCGGCAGAACGCGCTGGGTCCCTCCGGCTGGGGGCCGCTGTTCGAGACCTGCCGGGGCTCGGCGGGCGACATCGCCCCCGGGCTCGCCGCGGAGATCGACGAGGAGCTCGCCTTTCTCGCCCGGCACTGGCCGGCGGAGGCGGCGAGCGGCATCATCCATGCCGATCTGTTCCCGGACAACGTGTTCTTCCTCGGCGAGCGGTTGTCGGGGACGATCGACTTCTATTTCGCCTGCAACGACTTCTATGCCTATGACCTCGCGGTGTGCCTCAACGCCTGGTGCTTCGAGGCGGATTTCAGCTTCAACGCCGCCAGGGCGCGGCGGTTGATCGACGGATATCGCGCGGTGCGCGAGCTGGACCCGGGCGAGATCGCCGCGCTGCCCATCCTCGCGCGCGGCGCGGCGCTGCGGTTCCTGCTGACCCGCCTGCACGACGCGCTGTTCCCGCCGGACGGCGTTCTGGTGGGCCGCAAGGACCCGCTCGAATATGTGCAAAAGCTTCGCTTCCACCGGGCCGTCTGCGGCCCCGGCGCCTACGGGCTCGACGGGTGAGCGTGGTCGACATCTTCACCGACGGCGCATGCAGCGGGAACCCGGGCCCGGGCGGATGGGGGGTGCTGCTGCGCCACGGCGCGTCGGAGAAGGAGCTGTGCGGCGGCGCGGCGGCGACCACCAACAACCGGATGGAGCTCCTGGCGGCGATCAAGGCGATCGAGGCGCTGAAGCGCCCCTCGCGGGTGCGCCTCCACACCGACAGCGTCTATCTGCGGGACGGGATCACGCGCTGGATCCGGGGCTGGAAAGCCAATGGCTGGAAGACGGCGGCGAAGAAACCGGTCAAGAACGTCGATCTCTGGAAGAGGCTGGACGCGCTGGCCGCCGGCCACGAGATCGACTGGCGCTGGGTGAAGGGCCACGCCGGCCACCCGGACAACGAACGCGCGGACGCGCTCGCGCGCAACGGCCTCGCGCGGCAGCGCGAGGCCGTTGCCAAGGCCTGAAGGGATCAGAGCTGGCCGAGGATGGTGCCGGCGTCGCTGACCTCGTAGCCGCCGCCCTCTTCGAGGTTGAGGCTGGTGACGGTTCCGTCTTCCACGATCATCGAGTAGCGGCGCGACCGCACGCCGAGCCCGCGCCCGACGAGGTCGAGCTCGACATCGAGCGCGCGGGCGAAGTCGGCGCTGCCGTCGGCCAGCATCCGCACCTTGTCGCCGACATCCTGGCTCTTGCCCCAGGCATCCATCACGAACACGTCGTTGACGGCGACGCAGGCGATGGTGTCGACGCCCTTGTCCCTGATCGCGTCGGCCTGCTCCACGAAGCTGGGCAGGTGCTTGGCCGAGCAGGTGGGCGTGAACGCGCCGGGCACGGCGAACAGCACGACCTTCTTGCCGGAGAAAAGCTCCTCGGTGGTAACCGGACCCGGGCCGTCCGAGCCCATCGCGGTCAGGGTTGCGGAAGGAATCTTGTCGCCGACCTGAATCGTCATGTCATGCCCCTGGCTGGTGTGAATCCCCGCTGAAATAGGGGATCGGCGGCCGCTTGTCACCCCGGCAGGGGGTGCATGCCCGGTCAGCGTTCGGCGATCCGCGGAGAGGCGCCGGCCGCGCGGTCGATCGCCTCCAGCACCGTCGACTCGGTCAGCAGCTCGGGCAACGGCTCGCCGTCGGGGCGCGCCGGCCCGTAGACCGCGTTGAACGGTATGCCGAAACGGCCGAAGGACTTGAGATAGGCGTCGATCTCGTCGCTCGGCCGGGTCCAGTCGGCGACCATTGCCACCACGCGATCGCCGGTCAGCCGCCGGCTGACGGCCCGATTGTTGAGGACCAGCGCCTTGTTGACCTGGCAGGTGATGCACCAGTCGGCGGTGACGTCGACGAACACCACCTTGCCCGACTCGACCGCGGACACGATCGCCTGGCGCTCGAACGGCATCCAGTGGGCGGCAACGCTCGCGGCGCCGCCGGGCCCTGCGCCGGGCCAGATGGCGAGCGCCAGCGCCGCCGCGGCCGCGGCACCGGCGAGGCCGCGCCC
>JAPPGP010000077.1 GCA_028821395.1 Defluviicoccus sp. | reverse complement strand
CGCGCTCGCACAGCGCCCGGTCGTTCAGGTGGCTGTGCACGTCGACGATCATCGCGACCGAGCCCTCCGCCCGCGGCATCGGTCCGGCGGCGGGCGGTCCCCGCCGCCGGACCGAACGCGCCGCTACATGCCCGCCTGCTTCCTGGCGTCGGCGGCGAGCGTCGTGTCGGAGTGTTTCGCGACGTCGAGCGTGCCGGGGGTGACGCCCAGCCGGTGCAGGTCGTCGACGTTCTTCTGCAGCCGCGCCGGGCTGAAGCTCGCATCGCGGGTGCGGCCGTAATCGCGGTCGGTGAACACCCAGGACGCGTAGTTCTTGGCCGGCCGGCGCATGATCTTGCCGATGATCTCGGCGGCCGCCTGGCGGTTCGCGGGATCGTAGGCCCAACGCCGCATGCGGATGTGATCGGCGAGGAAGTCGACCAGCGCCGCCCGGTTCTTGGCGACGTAGTCGCGCTTGGCGATCCACAGCACCGTCTCCTGCTCGCCCATGGCGTCGCGCATGGTGAACAGCTGCTTGTAGCCGCCGTCGCGCTCGGCCATGAAGTTGAACGGCAGCACCAGGAAGCCCATGTCGATGCGCTTGGTCTGCAGCGAGGACAGCATCGCGCCGAATCGGACTTCGACGAACTGGTAGTTCTTGCCCGGCTGCATGCCGTTGTCGAGCAGCACCTTCTTGGCCGCGGCGTGGACGCCGCTGCCCAGCGCGTTGACCGCGATCCGCTTGCCCTCGAGGTCCTTGACCGCGTCGATGCCGGAATCCTTGCGCACCCAGTACCCGTTGGAGGGGTCTTCGCCCGCGTCGCGCAGCATCGAGGCGATGGCGACGATGTCCTGCTTGCCGTTTACGATACCGAGCGCATAGGCTTGGTTGTTGACCGCGCCGATGTCGACCTCGCCGGCCGCGAGCGCGGTGAGCGCCGGGCCGCTGCCGCGCATGCGGATGGTCTCGACGGTGTAGGTCTTGCCGTAGTTCTTGTAGATCGACTTCGGCACCTCGGTGATCATCGGCGTGATATGCGCCGGGGCCACCGACCAGTTGATGCGGATCTTCAAGGGTTCGGCCGACGCCGCGGAGGCAAGCCCCGCCGCCATCGCCAAGCCCAAGAGCACACGTCCTGCGAACATCTACCTCTCCCGTTTGCCTGAATGCCGGGCCCGCCCGGTCCACCCGACGATATCAGCGTTCGATCGGCGTTGGCAAACCACGCGCCGGGGCGCCGCTTGCCTGAATCGTCCGCCGGCCTAGAGTAATCCGGACGATCGGAGGGTTGGGTGCAACTCGGTGTGGGACTCGTTCAAGCGCCGTTCCTGGCGCGGCAGGTGGTGCTCGCCGGCGAGGGCTGCCGGTGGGCGCCGCTCGCCGACGTCTTCGCGCGCGCCGGGCTGGCAAGCGCGCCGGCTGCGGCGGAGGCTTCGCTGTCGCGCTGGATCGGCCGGATCGCCACTCTCGGGCACGGCGAGATGCGCCGGCTGGAGACCGTTCCGGCCGACGATCCGGAGATCGTCGATCCCGGACTCGTGTGTCCGGTCGACGGAGGCGCCAAGATCATGGTGGTCGGCGGCTGGAGCCCGGTAAGCCGGCCCGATCTCGCGCCCAGGGAGATGACGGCGCACGTCATGACCCGCTGGATGGATGCCGAGGACTTCGAGCGGCCGCCGATCACCGCCTTCAAGAAGTTCTGCTCGGCCACCGCCGACCCCGGCGCGGCGCTGCCTCTGCCGATCCTGCAACTGGTTCACGGCGCGCCCACCACCGGCAGGTTCACCGCCGATGCCGCGCTCGCCGTGGTGATCGGCAAGCCCGCGCTCCGGGTCTCCCGGCGGGATGCGCCGCGGCATGTGGCCGGCATTACTTTGATGATCGATGTCTGGGACGACGAGGTGTTTCTCGAAGAGTCCCGGGTCCGGCGCGGCATGCTGGCGAGGAACCTGCCGCGGCTCTCGCCGGTCGGACCCGGCATCAGGCTGACCGGCGGCGCGGGCATCGACGACGATTTCGAAGTCTCGTTCAGCATCAACGGCGTCGTGCGCCAGCGGTTCCGCGTCGCCGACTTCGCCTACGGGATCGCGGAGACGATCGCGTTCTGCTCCTCGATGGGACTCGAGCCGGGAGACATGCTGGCCTTCGGCGCGCGGATCGCCGTCGCCGACGGGACGGGCCCGCTCGACACCCCGGCGGCGATAGCGCCTGGCGACAGTCTGGAAGCCGCGGCCGAGGGAATCGGCACGCTCGCGGCGAACGTCGTTGCGGGCGAAGGCTGGAGCTGAGGAAACGGAGCAGAGGCCGATGCGCTTCGTGACATTCGAAACCGAGGGCGGGACCGAGCGCTTCGGCTTCCTGTCGGAGGCCGGCCGGGTGGTCGATCTCGAAGGCGCCTCGGCCGCGGCGCTGGCGGCGGATGTGCCGGTGGAGCGCGCCTACCGCCTTGCCGCGGCGATGGCGCCATCGGATGCGCTCGCCTTCGTGGAGAACGGAGAGACCGGCCTGCGGGCCGCGCGGGAGGCCAAGGCGGCGGCGGACGCGGCGGCGCGCGCCGGCCGGAAGCTGTCCGGCCCGCGCGGCGAGACCATCGACTTTGCGGCCGATGCGGTGCGGCTCAAGGCGCCCTTCCCGCGGCCGCGGAACTTCATCGCCTGCGGCAAGAACTTCGACGACCACCTCGTGGAGATGCAGCAGTCCAACCGCCCGGTCGCACCGCGGATCCCGAGCGGCCATCCGCAATACCCGTCCGCGATCGTCGGCCCGGACAGCACGGTGCCCTATCCGAAGGAGACCAGGAAGCTCGATTACGAGGTGGAGATGGCCTATGTGATCGGCCGCCGGGCATTCCGCATCCGCCCGGAGCAGGCGCTCGACCACGTCTTCGGGTTCACGATCTACAACGACCTCAGCGCGAGGGACCTCGGCGAACAGGAATACGGCGTGCCGCTGCTGACCAAGAACCTCCCGGGCTTCGCGCCGATGGGGCCTCATCTGGTGACCCGCGACGAGTTCGGCGACCTCGACGCGGTCGGCCTGCGGACGCGGGTGAACGGCGAGCTTCGCCAGTCCAGCCTCGTGGCCAATATGCGCTTCAAGATCCGCGACCAGATCGCTTTCTGGTCGCAGATCGGGCTCGAGCCCGGCGACGTGCTGACCACCGGAACGCCGGGCGGCGTCGCAGCCGGACGCGGCGCCGACGAAGAGCCGTGGTGGCTCAAGCCCGGCGACGCGGTCGAGTGCGAGGTCGACGGGATCGGCATCCTCCGGACCCGCATCGGCTGATCGCCGGGTCGCCGTTTATGACGCCCAACCGCCGGTTCGCGGCGCGCCGGTCGAGGGTGGGCTCGAGAGATGACCGAGACAGGTAGCCGTAAACGAATTCGACCAGAACGGCGAAGACGAAGGCCCTTCAAGAAGCCCGAAAGACGTAACCCTCTGGCGTAGGCCGCCTGTTCCTACGGGGATTGCTTGGGCAGGCTGAGTGTTCGGGAAGTGGGCACTTGTCAGGTGTCCACTTGGCGGTAAGTGGACACTTGGCCGATGTCGGTTTCCGGGGAAAAGCCTGTCGAGGCGGGCGGCGGGGCGGTTGATCGCCGGCGGCGCCGGTGGAGCGAGGCCCAGAAGCGCCAGATCGTTGCGGAGAGCCGTGAGTTCGGGGTTTCGGTGTCGCTGGTGGCGCGGCGTTACAACGTCAATGCCAACCAGGTGTTCACCTGGCGGCGACAGTATCGCGAGCCGGAAAGCGACGCCGAGACTGGCCGGTTCGTGCCGGTGGTAGTCGGGGCGACGCGGGAGGGCGAGGCCGGCGCGCCGACGCCGTGCCGGTCGACTGGAGAGGCGGGCCGGATGGAGATCGCGCTGGCGAGCGGCGTTCGGGTGATTGTCGACCGGGCGGTGGACGGCTCGACGCTGGCCGACCAGGTGGGCGCGTGCACGGTTGCGCTCAGCCCGCTGCACGACTTGATCGTGGACCATGTGCTGGCGGCCGACCGGCTGCATGGCGACGACACCAAGGTGCCGGTGCTGGCCAGGGGCAAGTGCGCCACCGGCCGGGCGTGGGTCGATGTGCGCGACGATGCGCCGTTCGGCGGTGCGGACTCGCCGGCGGCCCTGTTCCGCTACTCGCGGGACCGGCCCGGCAATCACCCGGTCGAGCATCGGAAGAGCTTCACCGGCATCTTCCAGGCCGACATCTACGCCGGGTTCAACGCCCTCTATGTGGCCGGCAGATCGCCGGGGCCGGTCACCGAGGCTGCGTGCTGGGTGCATTCGAGAAGGAAGTTCTTCGAGCTCGCCGACATCGCGGCGAGCAAGCGACAGGGCAAGAGCGCGCCGCCGATCTCGCCGCTGGCGCTGGAGGCGGTGAAGCGGATCGACGTGCTGTTCGACATCGAGCGCGGGATCAACGGCGAGAGCGCGGCGGAGCGCCTCGCCCTGCGCCAGGAGCTGAGCGCGCCGGTGCTGGCCGACCTCAAGGACTGGATGCAGGCCGAGCGCGGGAAGCTGTCGCGCCACTCCCCGGTGGCCAAGGCGATGGATTACATGCTCCGGCGCTGGGCGCTGCTCGCCCGCTTCCTCGACGACGGCCGTATCTGCCTGACCAACAACGCCGCCGAGAGGGCGCTCAGGGGTATCGCCCTGGGCAGAAAATCATGGCTGTTCTGCGGCTCGGACCGTGGCGGCGTGCGGGCGGCGGCGATGTACACGCTGATCGGCACCGCCAAGCTCAACGACGTAGACCCGCAGGCCTGGCTCGCCGACGTGCTCGGCCGCATCGCCGGGACCCCGCAGACCCGGCTCGACGAGCTCCTCCCCTGGAACTGGGTTCCGGAACAGAAGCTCGACGGAGAAAGGCGACGGTCCGGTCGGCGACATAGGCGCCGGAATAGAGCTCTTCCAGGATTCGGGTCCGCCGCGCCTGAGGCGCCGAGTAGCCGGGCGCCGGCAGAGCGTTGGCCGGATCGCGCAGCGCATCGAAATCCGGCTGCCGTTTCCGCGCCCAGAACAGATAGTCGCCGCCCACTTCGTCGCCGTGGCCGGTCGCGATCTCGAAATGCTCGAAGCCGTAATAGGGCTCGGTCCAGCGCTCCATGGCCGGCGCCGGCCAGTTCAGTTCGTTCTCGATCTCGTATTGCGGGCCGCGGCGGCCGCAGGCCTCCTCGGCGGTGCGAACCTGGCGCGGGGAAGGCCGGTCATGTTCTGTAGATGGGCCTTGCCGAGCGGCGCCGTCCGATACCCCGCATCGGACTGACCGGAGGGAATGTGACTAATCGCTATAATCTCCCATGAATGTCCTCCCCTCCGATTGGCTTTCGGCGCTGGCAGGTCAGTGAAGTCCTACGACATTCAACCGCGCGCCGCGGCGCGGGCCTCGCGATGCCGCTCCCAGCGCGGCTGAAGGCAGATATTGCCGAGAAACTCCAGCACCGTGTGCGCGGCGAGATAGGAGGTGATGCCAGTCCCCACGTCCAGGGTCGGATTGACCTCCACGAGATCGAGCCCGACCACATCGCAGTGCTCGGCGATGGCGGCCAGCGTGTCGCGCAGCTCCGCGTAGCTCATCCCGTTCGGCTCGGCGGAGACGCATCCCGGTATCAGCGGCAGGTCGAGCACGTCGATGTCGATGCTGACATAGGTCCGCGCGTCGCGCGGCACCGTTTCCGCGACGCCTTTCGGGCCGACCCTGTGGAACTCGCCCATGGTCATCACCCGGTTGCCGTCGTCGATCGAGTCGCGGATCTCCGATTCGGCGCTGCGCAGGCTGCGGATTCCGACCTGGGCGAGGCTCAGCACGTGCCGCATCGGAGAGATGTGGCGAAACGGGTGCACGTTGGTGAAGCGCAGATCGTGGATGAACGGCGCGTAGTCGATATGGGCGTCGAAGTGGATGACGTGCAGCGGCTCCTCGTCCCCGTACCCCCTGACGACCGGGTAGGTGACCGAGTGGTCGCCGCCGAGCATCACCGGCAGCGCCCCGGCGGCGAGGATTTTCCCGGTCAGCTCGGTCGCGTTGTCGAACGTGCTGTTCACGTCGGTTGGCCATACGTCGACGTCGCCGACATCGGCGATGGTCCGGTTCGTCATCTCGTATGCGAGGTAGGTGCGCCCGCTCTCCGGATCGTAGAACCCGGCGTCCGGCGCGGCGAACCGCAACGAATGCTCGCGAATCGCGCGCGGACCCATGCGCGAGCCGGCCAGGAATGGCGAACCCTCGTCGAAGGGCACCCCGAAGATCGCGATGTCGGCGTCGAGAGCCTCGAGGTCGGTTTCGATCCGCGCGCGCAGGAACGAAGGGATGCCCACGAACGGGCGGTTGAGGGTGATTTCGGACCGTCTGCTGCTTGATGTCATATCGGGCTCTTCAGATTTACTGGCTGAATCCTACCGGATAGCGACGTCCGACTGTCTCGTCGAAACGGATTCGACACGAACCGCCTGAGACGACCCGATTGAGATCGCACGGAACTTGCCAGGGCGCCCTCCTGGCCGACGCACCGGTGCGCCAGAACACCCGGAGGCCGTTCCGATTCGGGCAGGCAGAGCGTCCGGAACGCGCCGTCGGGATCCGAAAGATGAAGCCCTTCGACGCAGCGAAGGAGCATGCTCCTGTCGCGTACGCCCGGGCCGATGATGCACTTCGCCACTCCGCGCCCCGAATGGCGAGCGACTCCGCGCAGCGCTCCGTCCGCGCCGACCGGTTCATGGACGGCGTCGCTACGAACAACCGGGGACCTCGGCGTCGGGTTCGCGGTTGTAACCGGCCCGTTCATGAGAGTAGCGATGTCGCAGCGCCCGCCTGCGTCCGGTCGCTTCCTCGCGCACTGCGACCGGTGCTCCCGACGAGGAACGGATGAACCGATCCCCGCCGAGAACTGTCCTGACTCCGACGGGGGTGCCGATCTTCGCGGACGACGTCAGTCACCGACTTTCATCCCATTTTCAAAATTCACTATTCTGGCACATTGTGAGATATTATGTATTATGATGCAAGAAACATGAGGGAGAATCAAGATGCTGGCCTCATTGAAACGAGCGTGGGCGGTCGTATTCGCGGTCGTCGTCGGGATCGGCCTCGCCTTCCCCGGCGGGCCGGCCAGCGCGGATCTCCTGGCCGAGATCAAGAAGCGGGGCGAGTTCGTGGTCGGAACCGAGGCCCGGTTCCCGCCCTTCGAGTTCGTCAAGGACGGCAAGATCGTCGGCTACTCGACCGACATCATGGCGCACATCATGAAGGCGTTGCCGGGGGTCAAGCTGAAGCGGCTCGACCTTCCCTGGCAGGGCATTCTGCCCGGCCTGGCCGCGGCCAAGTTCGACTATGTCGTCACCTCGGTGACCGTCACCAAGGAGCGCTACGCGAAATACGCGCTCAGCCTGCCGATCGCCGACGCCACCATGGCGCTGGTGAAGCGCAAGGGCGACGATTCGATCAAGGCGCCGGCGGACATCGCCGGCCACATGGTCGGCTCGCAGGCCGGCTCGGCGCAGCTCCAGGCCCTCCAGGCCTTCGCCAAGGGGCTTGAGGGCGCGGGCAAGGGAGTCAGGGGAATCAAGACATACGTCGATTTCAACGAGGCCTTCGCCGACCTGGCGGCGGGGCGGATCAGCGCCGTCTGCAACAGCCTGCCGAACCTGCTCGATCTGGTTGGCAAGCGGCCCGATACCTTCGAATTGGTGCTGCCGACCTTCGGTCCCAAGAAGTATTTCAGCTGGGCCGGCCGCAAGGATGCCGAAAGCGCGTCGCTGGCAGCCTTCATGGATGAGCAGCTCGCCGCGCTGAACAGATCGGGCGTGCTGACCGAGCTGCAGAAGAAGTGGTTCGGCGGGCCGATGGATCTGCCGGCCGACAAGCTGCCAGTGCCGGCCGACTAGCCCGTCGGCCGCCGCCCGTTCGCCGCCCGGGCGGCCGGGTGCGTGGCGCCGCGGGCGTCGGGGATTGACGGGCCTCGCCGGTGGATTTTCTCGGCGTCATCGCGAACCACCACAACGCGTTCCTGGTCGGGGCGGCGATGACCGCCACGGTCTCTGCGGTCTGCATCGCCGCCGGCATGGTCCTCGGGCTCTGGCTCGCCTTCGCCCTGATCTCGCGGAACCGGCCCATACGGCGGGTCGCGGCCGCCTATCGGAGCTTCTGGCGGGGCACGCCCATCCTGGTGCAACTCCTCATCGTCTTCTACCTGCTGCCGGCGATCGGCCTGGACGTGCAGCCGATCGCCGCAGCCATCATCGCGCTGACCATGAACACCGCGGCGTTTCAGGCCGAGATCTTCCGCGGCGGCCTGCTGTCCATCCCGTCCGGTCAGGTCGAGGCCGCGCGCATGCTCGGGATCGGAGTCCTGGCCATCAGGGTCCGGATCTTGATTCCGCAGATGATGCGCCTGGTGCTGCCGGCGCTCGTAAACGAGACGATCAGCATCCTCAAGAACTCGTCCCTGAT
Source organism: Defluviicoccus sp. (assembly GCA_028821395.1). Taxonomy (GTDB): domain Bacteria; phylum Pseudomonadota; class Alphaproteobacteria; order MPNO01; family MPNO01; genus MPNO01. The sequence continues at coordinate 27,772 of JAPPGP010000077.1, read as the reverse complement.
CTCGGTGATCGCGGTGACCGAGCTCATGCGGACCAGCCAACAGGTGGTCTCCGTCACCTACCGGCCGCTCGAGACCTACACGATCGCGGCCGTCATCTATCTCGCGATGAACCTCGTCCTCGCCCGCGCCGGAGCTTGGTTCGAGAGGCGCCACGCCCTCGCGGCGGTGCGCTAGGCGGTCGGGGAAAACCGTGTCGTTCGATTTCGACATCGTGCTTCGTTACGGCCCGTTGCTGCTGTCGGGGTTATGGACGACGGTCTATATCTGCGTGCTCGCATCGCTGCTTGCGGTCGCCGCCGGCCTTGCGGCCGCGCTGATATACAGCCTGCCGTTTCGTGCCGCGAAGCTCCTGTGCCGGGCCTATATCGAGGTCATGCGCGGCACGCCGATCCTGATCCTGCTGTTCATCGTCTACTATGGCGGCCCCTCGATCGGCCTGACCCTGGCGGCCGAAACAGTCGGGATCGTCGGCCTCGGATTTTATGGCGGCGGCTATTTCGCGGAAATCTTCAGGGCCGGGTTCCAATCCATCCCGTTCGGACAGATCGAGGCCGCGCGCATGCTCGGCATCCCGCGGCGATCCATCGTCGTCCGCATCCAGATCCCGCAGATGCTGACGCTGATTATCCCGCCATCGACCAATCAGGCGATCATCCTGGTCAAGGAATCGGCCCTGTTGTCGATCATCACGGTCGCCGAGCTGACCAAGAACACGACGCAGATGGTCAACGAGACCTTCGCCGTGATCGAGCCCTACGTCGCGGTCGCCCTGCTCTACTGGCTGATCATCGAGGGCATCGCGTTGGCCGGCGGGGGGCTCGAACGCCGGTTCAGCCGCACATCATGAGCAACGAGGCGACAAGCGGTGCCATGCAAGAAGGCAAACCCGTGGTCCTGGTCGAGGGCCTGCACAAGCGGTTCGACGCGGTCCATGTGCTCAAGGGAATAGACCTCGCGGTCGACAGCTCGCAGGTGGTTTGCGTCATCGGCCCGTCCGGTTCCGGCAAGAGCACCCTCCTGCGATGCATGGCGTTTCTCGACCGCTACGACGAGGGGCGGGTGTTCATCGAAGGCCGTCTGCTGGGCTACCGCGAGGTCGACGGCCGACGGGTGCCCGACAGCGACCGCAACATCGACAGCGTGCGCAGCGTGATCGGCATGGTCTTCCAGCACTACAATCTCTGGCCGCACAAGACCGCGCTCGGCAACGTGACCGAAGCGTTGCGCGTGGTGAAGCGGCTGGACAAGCGGGAAGCCGAGGCGATCGGCATGGAGATGCTGGCCAAGGTCGGGGTGGACGACAAGGCGCAGGACTATCCGACCCAGCTATCGGGCGGGCAGCAGCAGCGCACCGCGATCGCCCGGGCGCTGGCGATCCGCCCGCATGTGATGTATTTCGACGAGCCGACATCGGCGCTGGACCCGGAGCTCGTGGGCGAGGTGCTTCAGGTGATGCAGGAGCTCGCGAGCGAGGGCATGACCATGGTCGTCGTCACCCACGAAATGGGATTCGCCGCCCACGTGGCCGACGAGGTCGTGTTCATGGACGAGGGCGAGGTCGTCGAGCGCGGCCCCCCGGACGACATCTTCAGGCGACCGCAGAGCGCGCGCCTGCGGGAGTTCCTCGATACTTGGCGGTCGCGCGCGATCTAGCAGCAGGAAACGCGCAATACGCCGCGCCCCGGTCGATTGAGTCCTTGACCCCCGGGCAATTGGAGAGCCCGCATCGCCTACCAACAACCACCGGCCGGTCCACCCTCGATGATTCACTAGAAAGTGGGAGGCGTGTTTACCCAGAGTACGCGAGCAACCGTATTTCCGTTGTTGGCGAATGAATGTGCCAGTTCCGAACGAAAGACGAATGAGTCGCCCGCCTCAAGAAGATAGGACATGTTCTCGATGGTAAGTAAGAGCGATCCCTCCACTACGAAGCCGAACTCCTCTCCGGAATGCTGAATCTCTCCGTTGCTTCCGCCACCCGGCGGAATGACGTACATGTCGGCCTGAAGCAATCTGCCCTTCTTGGCAGGCACAAGCTGTTCCAGCCGTATTCGGTCTCCGTCGGACTCATCGCCGTCGACAAGAAGCACATTCCTTTTGTCCGCCCGTGTGACGACTTCACTCTCTCCGGACCCGAATATGTCGCTGATACTCAAGCCCAGCGCGACGGCGGTCTTGTGCAATGTGCTCAAGGAGGGCGTCGCCCGGTCATTCTCGATTTTCGATAACAGGCTCTCCGAGCACCCGACGAGCTTTGCCAAGTCTCGCAGTGTGAGGCCCTTCACCAGACGCCAGTGACGTATCTGTCTGCCGAGCCTGATGCTCTTGTCCCCGTCCTGGCTCAATTCACCATTCACTCTCCGTTCTCCTTTCGGCGGGTCCGGGTTCGGCAGAGCAAGGAGGGGAGCTCGGCTCCGTCGGCAACGTCCAGTCCCGTTCGGACGCGATCGCTCGTTCGACTCCTGAAATACTTCCTCTACTACAATTGGCGATGCCTCACTCGACCGGATATCCCTCGAAGGGGACCGTCCGACCCCACATTTTCATACTCGTTTGAGAATCCAATGGGAAGCGTCCTCGACGACTAGGCCGCCAGTGGTCTATGGCCGCTATGGCTGCCCGATCCACAAGGCCGCGCCGCGCGGGCGGTGGCGCCTGGACCCGCGGACCGCTTCGATCTGATCGCCGCCCTGGGCCATTCGCTGCCGGTGACCGTGATCGCCGAGATGCCGGGCGTGCCGGCGGAAGTGAGGTGACCCCGAAAAGTCGGACAGGTCGCTAAGGTGTATTCCGGTTGAAGTTCAGGCCGCCAGAATTCCCTTGAATCGATCTTCACCGCCCGCGTCGGCGATCAATCCTGGCTCGACCCGACTGGCCGCTGGGCCGAATGGAGACAGGCCGCAAAGGACCACCGCTACGGGCACGTCCTGCCGCTTGAAGTCGTGCATTGCGCTGCCCCGGTTGACAATTTGAGACGCGATCCGCGCAAGGGCAGTTAGGAATGCGGCGCGTTCTTTCTGGGAAGCCCGTACCGCCAACCCGGAGGCCCGGCTCCGCTCTGCCAGGTACCGTGCTTGGCCGAAAAACCCTCCATGCACTAGGCTTCACGCTCGACCGGTCGAGAGAGCCCGGCAATGAAGGCCACGCTTTTCAATTCGGTCCACTATCACGGCACCACGCCGGAAGGCGTGTGGCCGGTTCCGGTCGACTACTACTCCGACGACGCGGCGGCCGAGTCGCTCGCGACCGCGATCGAGCAGTTCAGGATGGCGGACGAGCTCGGCTTCGATTGGATCACGGTGGCCGAGCATCATTTTGGCCCGTACTCGCTCACGCCCAATCCGACGATATTGGCGGGCGCGCTCAGCCAGGTCGTTCGTCGCGCCAGGATCGCGCTTCTCGGTCCGACCACTCCGATCCTCAACCCGGTTCGCGTCGCCGAGGAATTCGCGATGCTGGACCTGATGACCGGCGGCCGCATCATCGCCGGCATGCTTCGCGGCACACCCAACGAATACGTGACCTACAACGTCAACCCCGCGGAGTCGCGCGGACGCTTCGAGGAGGCCCTGCAGCTCATCCGCCGGGTTTGGACCGAGCCGCAACCGTTCGGTTGGCAGGGCCGCTATTTTCAGTTCCGCAGCATCTCGATATGGCCACGTCCGCTGCAAAAGCCGCATCCGCCGATATACATGTCGGGGTCGAGCCCCGAATCGGGCTCGTTCGCCGCACGGAACCGAATCGGGCTGGGATTCGCGGCGACCCATCTGGAACGGGCCACCCGCGCCGCCGAACATTACCGCCGCGAGGCCGAGCGCTTCGGCTGGACCCCGGAGCCCGAGAACATCGTCTATCGACTCGGCTTTCACGTGGCGGAAACCGACGACAAGGCCATCGAAGACCTGAAGGCGCCAACGGCTGTCCGCCGGGGCACCAACATCTCGCGCGCCAACCAGGCCGTCGAGGAAGCGGTGGCCAATGCCGGCTATTATGGTGCGGACCTCGAAGAGCAGCGCAACCGGAGCCGCAATCGCGAGCAGCGCACGGACGAGCAAATACGCGGCCGTATCGGACGCGGCCAGCTCCTGACGGGCAGTCCGGATACGGTGTTCGAGCAGATCAAGAAGATCCGCGACACGCTGGGAGCGGGCGTGCTCGATCTAACCATCGCCATCCAGTATGGCGATGCCACGCGTCGATCGATCGAGCTGTTCGGGACGAAGGTGCTGCCCCGAATGCACGAGCTGTGAACGTCCCTGATACGGTGAGGCAAAACCGATGGACGATACACCGGGCGCGGCATTCGACGACACCGAAGTGGAGGCCGACGGGTTTCGAATCCGATACCGTGAGGCGGGATCCGGTAGACCTCTCGTCTGCCTGCACGGCGGCGGAGGTCTCAGGCTCTCCCGCGCGCACGACATTCTTGCCCGGGACCGCCGGGTGATCGCCTTCGAAGCGCCGGGCTTCGGCAATTCGCCGCTCAACGAGCGGTCCCGGAACATGGGCGAACTGGCGGCGACCATGAACCTGGCGGTCGCCGCCCTGGGGATCGAACGCTACGACCTGATGGGGACCTCCTTCGGCGGGAAGCTCGCCTTGTCGATGGCGTTGGAACGGCGGGAGCCCGTCGGCGCCGTGGTACTGATTTCGCCCGCCGCGATCCGCATCAACCCCACACCCGACATCGGACCGCACACCCTGCACAGGCACCCCGATAGCCCGGAGGCGCGCCGCGATCCCGTACCGCCGGACGTGCATGCAAGGCAGCGTGCCCTGTCTGCCCGGCTGCTCGGCCCGCCGCGCGATGCCGCATTCGAGAACCGATTGGCGACCCTCGACGTCCCGGTGCTGGCTCTCTTCGGTACCGAGGACACGATCACGCCGCCGGAGGGTGCGAGGCTCTATCGGCAAGTCCTCCCCGATTGCCACCTGATGCTGGTCTATGACGCGGCCCACGCGATCGATGCCGACCGGCCGGAGGCGCTGGCGGAAGTGGTCGGGGACTTTCTTGCACGACACGGAAAATTCCTGGTCCGCCAGGAGAGCGATCTGGTCCATCCCTAGGCTGCTCCGCCGATTGCGGGAGAGGTCTTCGATGACATCCATCGAACTGGTGCCGGCTGTAAAGACGGATCCCAAGAAGTGGTCGGAGGGCCGGCGCAACGCGGTATTTTCGCGCAACGAGCGTCGCCGCCGCCGGTCGAGGGCGCGCGGGCTGATGAAGCGCGACGGCGTCGATTTGATCGTGTGCCCGCCCTGCACCAACGCCCACGGCCGGGGCCAGGCCGATCCGCGCTACCCGACCCAGCTCGGCGAGAACAGCGATGAGGTGACCGTCGCCTTCCCGGTCGAGGGCAGGGCGACCGCCTGACTGTCGCGCCCCGGCGTGTGGCCGTCGTCGAACTGGATCGGCGACATCCGCTCGGCGATCCGCGGCGCGGGCGGCGCGACGATCGTCTCCTGGCTCAACGAGAATCCGTCATATCGGAACGCGACAATCGCCATTGCAGGGCTCGATTCGGACCGTTTCACGCATTGCCGCGCCGCCGAAGGGGAGGTGAACTGGCGTTCGGTCCAGATCCTGACGGAGTCCTTCCCCAAAACCCGTTTCGTGAGCGCCACCCCCATCCTCGGAGAGGCGCGATGGTGCAAGTCCCGGGACGAGATCGAGTTCCTCCGCAAGGGCGCCGTGGTCGCAGAGGCCACGCTGAATGCGATCCGGGAACACGCCCGCGCCGGCGTCTCGGAACGTCACGTCTTCGCACGGATGATGTTCGCCAACGCGGATGCAGGCGGAAGCTTCACCCCCATGTTCGGATGGACGGCCGGGCCGCTCGGGGCCGCCTACCGCCGGCTGGAGCAGCCGTCGTCGCCGGCCGGCCGAACCCGACCGAGGTGCTGGACATGGTGCTGGAGGAGGGTTGCTGCTTTGCAGTCAAGCCGCCAACGACCGTCGAGGAAGCCCCCGATTGCTGCAAATGGGGGGAGAGTGTGGTGGCGAACGCGTGCCGCTTGCCAAGCGTCCCCCACGGTGTCAGGCTCGATCCTCCAGGATGTCTTCCACCCGACGGCGATCCGGCCTTCGAGAGCGGGACCAGGAGGAAGATTTCGCCCATGCGCAATTCCGCCCCCGGCCTGAAGGGCGTCGATCACGTACAGTTCGCCTGCACCGACATGGACCGCACGATCGCGTTCTGGGAATCGATCGGCATGCGGTGCCAGCTCGACCTCGTGCTGCACAATCCCGAGCGGCACCACTTCATGATCGACATTGGCCGCGACCAGGTCATCTCCTACTGGTACTGGCCGGGGAGAGAGCTGAAGCCGCCGCCCCGGGCGGACGACCGGAGCTACGCCGGCTTCTACCATCTGGCCTTCCACGTCGACACCGAGGAAGAGCTCGAGGACATGCGCCGACGCGTGGCGGATGCAGGAATCGAGGTCTCGGAAGTCACCGGCCGGCACCTGTTCGACAAGTCGATCTACTTTACGGACCCGGACGGCATCCAGTTCGAATTCGCCGTCGTCATGTTCAACCTGGAAGGCCGAGTCGAGCATGACGGCGACGGCAGGCTCACGCCGCTGTCCGAAGACGCGAAGCTTGGCAACCGGACACTGGACGGACCCGTCAAGTTCGAAACGAAATACAAGTAGCGCCACATTGGAGCGATAGCGCCATGTTCACCGAGATCATGATCGACGAGCCGCTCGAAAAGATCGTGGACGATTGGGATTTCTTCGAGGATCGCGTTCTCAAACACTATTCGACGTTCAAGGCGACCGGCGACAATGTCCTCGGCCTTCGCCGCCGCAGCATCTCCTCGGCGGGGCTGAACGATCCCAGAAAGGGGAACATCAGCCATCATCTGGAACTGGGACCGGACGGCCTGGTCGAATGGTCGCACAGCCCGCTCTCGGTCCATGTCACCACCGCCGGGACGCCGCACACGGTGTCGCACAATTTCGGCTACTGGCACATCAACGACAAGGACGAGCTGTACATGCCGATCCCCGAGCGGGTGCCGGGCGATATGGGGTATTTCGTCGTCGTAATGGGCAATCCGACCGGTGAGGAGACGGACGCATTTGCGTGGTACTGCGAGAAATGCCTGACCCTGCTCCACGATTTCGTGTACGAGAGCGGTCGGCTGGGCTTCAACGGGTTCTGGAAGGCCGAAGCCAAGGCGGTTCGCTCGTACAACGCCGATGCGGCCAATCGGAAATGCCCCGAATGCGGACATCAGAACCCGCTGGGCTATTGCTGGAACAGCGCGAAGGACACCCCCGAAGAAGCGGCGGCACGAAAGCTCTGGTAGGGGCGCGGCGGAGCCGGGATCGCCAGCGGTGGACACGCCGATCCTGCACTACGACATCCCCCTGAAGCCGGAGGGCGGCGGTTTCGGCCGGTGGCAAGCGACGGTCGACTACGTGGTCTGGTCAGGATGTTTTGCCGAGGACGATCCTCCGCTCACGGTCTGGGAGCTGCACGACGCGGGGGCGCTTCGAATCCCCGAGAAAGACGACCTGATGCACGTCATCCGCGGGGGCACGCCGAATCATATCGAACATCTGTTCGGCTACTGGCGAATCTGCGATGCGGACATGATCTATTTCCGCACCCGCCAGCAGGGCGAGATCTATTATCTCCTGGTCACCGGCGGGCGACCCGGCAACTACGGCCGGGATGCCCTTCTTTGGGTTTGTCCCAAATGCGCTTGCCAATTCAACCGGCACGACTTCGACACCGGAATTGCGCGGTGGAAGAGATTCTGGGACGTCGAGCTGGGCTTGGCACGAGCCTTCAACGACGACGAGCGGCTTCGTACCTGTCCCGAATGCGGTCACGTCCACTCCCCCGCCTACGGATTCTACCCCTCCGAGGACAGCCCGGCCGAATCGGAGGCGCGCTCTCGATGGTAGCGGACCCGGGAACGCTGCTGCGCGTATGCGCGATCGCGGACGTCCCCGAAGGGGCGGGACGGGTCGTGCGTGCCGAAGATCGGGCGATTGCGCTCTTCCGCGTCGCGGACGAGGTCTTTGCGCTCGACAACGTCTGCCCGCACTGGCAGGGCCCTCTTGGAGAAGGGATGGTCAGCACCGACCGGATGGAAGTGACCTGCCCTTGGCACCGGTTCCGTTACGACCTGCGAACGGGCAGGAACGTCCTGTCCGACGTCCGACAGGCGGCAACGGTCTACCCGGTCGACGTCCGGGACGGTGACGTGTTCGTAAGGATCGCCCGCTAACGGGGAGAAGACAGTGGAACGGATCGATGTGCGCATTCTGGGCGGCGGCCATAACTGGCTCACTATCGGCGGCCGCATCGCGCTCGGGCTCGACGGCTACTACAGCCGGCTGCCCAAGGGTTCGACCGCGTCGGTCACCACCGCCGACCCGGGCGAGATGTGCTTCCAGAGCGTCGAACTGGTTTGCAGCGGGGCCTTCCACATGGCGATCACGACCCCCGCCTGGATGGTTCGTCTGGCGATGGAGGGGCGCGATCCTTTCGACAGGCCCATGCCGGTGCGCGCGCTCGCCCATTTCCCGCATGACGACCGGATGGCCTTCGCCGTGCGAAAGGAATGCGGCATCGACACGTTCGGCGAGCTGCGGGAGCGGAAATATCCGCTGAAGGTTTCCACGGTCCCGCCGGAGAACCGCCACCCCGCGGTCTGGGCGACCGAGATCATTCTCAACGAGCACGGCATCACCTTCGAGGATATCGAGAGCTGGGGCGGCAAGCTGCTGCGCGACCGCCCCCGGTTCATCAATCAGCCGGGTATCGCGCCCGCCTCGCCCGGGTTCGACGCGATATTCGACGAGGCCTTGATGACCCGGCGCTGGACGACGCTGACCGAGCAACACGACATCGTCTTCCTGCCGGTCGAAGAAGAGGTCCTGCAACGGCTCGAGACCGAGCGCGGCTGGAAGCGCGGCGTCATCGAGAGGACGCGCTACCGGGGCATGACGGAAGATGTGCCCACGGTGGATTTCAGCGGCTGGATTTTGTTCTGCTGCGAGGACATGGACGACGAGCTCGCCTATCTGACGATCGCGGCGCTCGACGAACAGAAGGGCGAGATCGAGGCGCTGTTTCCCCAACCGCACGCGGCGCTGACCGGGCCGGTGGATCTGTCATGGCTCGGAAGCAACGTTCCCGTGCCGTTGCACCCCGGCGCGGAGAAGTATTACCGCGAGAAGGGCTACCTCTGACGGGAAACGCGCCGGCCTTCTCGCGCCTGGAACACCGATGGGAGGAAGAGATGGCTAATAGAACCGTGTCGAGTTTGGCGCTGGCGGTCATCGCCGGAACGATGCTCTTCGGGGCCATTCCGGCGGCGAATGCCGAGTCCGGCAGCATGGCGGTCAAGCTGCCCAAGCAGATCATCATCGCCTCCAACCGCGTGGGCGGTGTCGCAAACACCATGGCCAACGGCTTTGCCAAGGTGCTCACCCAGCACGTCGGAACCAAGGCGACGGTCCGCGCGGTCGGCAACGCCGCCAAGTGGATGGGAATGATCAAGAGCGGCGACATCGATCTGGGCATGACCTCGGTGACCGAGCTGTCCTGGGCGTATTGGGGCACCAACGCCTATGCCGGCAAGCCCAACCGCACGTTCGCCCTCGTCGCCCTCGGGCGTAAGCAGTCATGGGCGTTCATGGTCCCCGCGGATTCACCGGTCCATACCACCGACCAGCTCAAGACGTGGATGAAGGGCAAACGCCTCAGCCACAAGTGGATCAATCCGGTCATCGACCACCTCAATCTCGCGGGGCTTGCCAATCTCGGATTTGCCGGCGGGCTCGAAGAGGCGGGGCTCACCGCCGTTCCTGTCTCGTCCTACAAGGTTCTGGTAAATCTGTGGAACACGAACAAGTTCGATGTCGTGGGCACGCCGCCCGGAATTCCCCTGATTCAACGGATGAACGCCGCGCGCAAGGTCCGCTTCATTCCGATGTACACCGATGCGGCGGCGGTCGCTCGGATGCAGAAGGTCGAACCGGCCTACTACATCAGCACGCAGCGCGCAGGCGTGCCCGGAGTCGACAAGCCGATCCAGGCCCTGACGTTCGACTACTGCATCATCGCCCGAAACAGCCTTGACAAGGGAGTCGTCCAGCGCGTGCTCGAAACGCTCTACGCGCACCAGGACGAGCTCGGCAAGTCCCACCCCCTGGTCAGGGGCTGGCTGCCCGCAGACAAGCGCTGGGCCGGCGCTCACACCGTGATGCCGTACCACCCGGGCGCGGCCGCGTTCTACAAGTCGAAAGGCCTTTGGACGGGAGACCTCGAAGCGCGCCAGGCCGAGCTGGTCCGCCGGTCCAAGGGTTGAATGCATGAGCGCCGCTGTCCGCTGACGCGTGCAAGCGCGTGGGCGCACAGCGAAATCTGACGGGGCCATCGGGGTGGATCGCGCGATTCGCCCTGATGGCCATGGTGGTCATCGGTATCGCGGATATTCTTAACCTGCCGCTCTACGCCGGCGTCTCCTACCATCGCTCGCAGTATCTCTCGATCATCCTCGCGCTGACCTCCGTCCACGTCTTCCTTACCTATCCGCCGATCAGACGGTTGGCGGGACAGACCCGGGCGCCGTGGTACGAATGGATCTGCATTGCCGGCGCCCTGGCCTGCAATGCCTACATCGCGGTCACGTTCGCCGACATCACGACGCTGATGGAGTTCGTCAACACCGAGCGCCTCGTCCTTGGCGGCATCGGCATCGTATTGGTGTTCGAGATGGTGCGGCGCACCGCGGGCATGCCGCTTATCGTCGTCGTCGCAATCTTCATTCTCTACGCCGTCTATTCCGATTATTTCCCCGACATACTCTATGCGCGGCCCGCGTCCTGGCCGCGAGCGGTCACCTACCTCTACTTCGACCCTTCGGGGCTTTACGGCGCGCCGCTGGGGGTCATGGCTGGCGTGGTGCTGGCTTTCGTCCTTTTTGGAAACCTGTTGTTCGCCAGCGGCGGCGGGCAGTTCCTGACGGATCTGTCCATGCGTGCCCTGGGCCGGTATCGCGGCGGCCCGGCGAAGATGAGCGTCCTCTCCAGCTCGTTGTTCGGCACCATGACCGGAAGTGCCGCGGCCAATGTCGCGTTCACCGGAATGGTCACGATCCCGTTGATGAAACGGGTCGGCTACCGGCCGGCGTTCGCGGGAGGTGTGGAGGCGGTGGCCTCGTCCGGCGGTTTGCTCGCGCCGCCGGTCATGGGAGCGGCGGCGTTCCTGATGGCCGAGTTCACCGAAATTCCCTACAGCGAAGTCGCGCTCGCCGCGTTGGGACCGGCGCTGCTCTACTACATCGCCGTCTTCATCCAGGTGCATCTGGTGGCTGAGCGCGAAGAACTGCCCAATGTGAAGCCCGAGGATCTGCCGCGGATCGAGAGCATGTTGCGCGGCGCGTTGATGTTCGTCGTCCCCCTCGCGGTCTTGATCTATTGCCTCTTCGTCAAGTTCCTGGCCCCCGACACGTCGGTGATCTACGCCACGGCTGCGTTGTTGCTGATCATGGCGGCCGTCAACCGCGCGAGTCTTCGCCCGCGCGCGCTCCTCGGCGTCATCGAAAGCACGGGGCGCTCGCTCGTCCAGCCGATCGTCATCGCCGCTCTGGCCGGCCTCATACTGGGCGTGGTCAACATCACCGGGCTCGGCTCCACCCTGTCGCAGGCATTGATCCTGATGGCGAGCGATGCGCTGCCGGTCCTGCTCGTCTTCACCGCCTTCGCCAGCATCGTTCTGGGCATGGGCATGCCGGCGGTCGCGATTTACATCCTTCTCGCCGTCCTGGTCGCGCCGGCGCTTCAGGAATTCGGCATCGAACCCCTGGCGGCGCATCTCTTCATCTACTACTTCGGCATCATGTCCTATGTGACGCCGCCGATGGCGTTCGCCTGCTTCGTCTCCGGCCCGATGGCCGGCGCGGATCCCTTTCGTACCGGCATCGAGGGGATGAAGCTGAGCGTGGTCGCCTATGTTGCGCCGTTCCTGTTCGTGCTCTACCCGGAACTGCTCCTTGTCGGCCACTGGCTCGACGTCGCGATCGCGATGGCGACGGCGATCGCGGGCGCCGGCTGCCTGGCCGCGGCGGTGGCGGGCTTCATCGTTCGGCGGCTGCACTGGCTGGAGCGGCTGCTGCTCGTCGCGGTCGGATTGGCCCTGATGACGTCGGAGACGTTCAGCGATGTCATCGGGGTCGCGGCGGCACTTGCCCTTTGGCTCTGGCTGTCGAAGACGAGAGGCGGTCGTGAGCTTGGCGAAAGCTCCGGGAAACCATCGACCGAGTAGCCTGCGAGCGGCCGGCCCTCCAGGCGGTCGCGTCGCTTCCGGAACCCGACAGGCCAGTCCCCGCCGCTACCATTCGCATTCACCCGCCGATCGACAATCAAGAGGCTCGATTGACCCGCGCCCCTCGAGCTCCCTCACTCAATCTGGTTCTTCACGGTCTGAGCGACCGGTTACGGAACAGTTTCCCCGAAATTGGTATTCCACCGCCACTCACAGAAAATGGTCGCCCCTGTACTGAAAAAATCCGCATTCGAGGTGATGACTGATCTTCCGATCCAGTGTGAAGTTTGTCGCTGAATGAACAGATAGCCGTTAGAAATCAACATGCTACTGACTTTCACGCCAAGTCACCCCAAACTCGATCCGGAGCCCAGGGCCCAGGCACCGCCCTCGCCCGGCTTCCCTGGACCCCGGCTCTCCGCTGCGCCCCGGCCGGGGTGACAACGGGGGGGCGGAAATGTTCTCGGTCATGGGCGCGGAGCCCGCGTTGAAAATCCGAACCGGACAGTCGTGGAACAAGTTCGGGCATGACGAATCGTGGCATCGGCGCGACCGGGATTACCCTTGCCGCTCCTCGATCGCGGCGCGGACCTTGTCGTTGAACCCCACCGTCGTCCGTCCGCCGAGGTCGATCACCGGGCGCTTGACCAGCTTGGGGTTGGCGACCGCCAGCGCGGCGGCGGCCTCGGGTGAGGCGATGTCGCGCTTCGCTTCGGGGATCTCCCGCCAGGTCCGGCTGCGGCGGTTGATCAGGGCATCGGCGCCGTGCTCGGCGAGCCAGGACTCCACCGTCGCCCGGTCGATGCCCGCCGCCGCGAAGTCGTGGAAGCGGAAGGCGATGCCGCGCGCCTCCAGCCACTTGCGCGCCGCCCGGCAGGTGTCGCAGTTGCCGAGCCCGTAGAGTGTCGCCACGTCAGCCATGGTCGCGCAGGGTCTCTTCGAGCAGGCCGAGCCCGGCCTCGGCGAAGGCCCACATATTGGCCTCGCGGTCGGACTCTTCGGTGGCGATTGTGAGCGTCCGCTCGACCGGGCCGGAGACCGCGAAGCAGCAATGTCCCGCCGGGTCGCCGTAGCTGTTGCCGGTGGGCCCGGCGGCACCCGATTCGGCGAGCGACCAGGCGGTCCCGAGCCGCTCGCGGATCGCCCGGGCGGCGGCGAGCGCGTAGGGCTCGGTGGAGCCCGGCTGGAGCGCCGCTTCCTCCGAGAAGCGCAGGATCGCGCGCCTCGCGTCGCGGGTGTAGACCACCCCGCCGCCCATGAAATAGGAAGATGCGCCGGGGATCGCGAGCAGCGCGGCCGAGATCAGCCCGCCCGCGGCGGATTCGGAGACCGCGACGGTCTCGCCGCGTTCCTTCAGCAGCAGCGCGATGGGCCGCGACAGCGATGAGAGTTCAGTCATGTCCATGCCTTCCATGGCCCGTCCTTCGATGATGAGGATACAGGAAAACGCCTCCACCCTGAGTAAGCCCGAAGGGCCGTGTCCAGGGACCGGCCGTCCCCGCACGCCCCATTGTCACCCCGGGCTTGACCCGGGGCCCAGAGCGGGCGGTGCGGCGCCCGATCTCGGGGCCCTGGGCCCGGGCTCTCCGCTGCGCTCCGGCCGGGGTGACAATGGGGGGATGGGCACTTCTCACGCGCTCCCCACGCCGAACAGCCGCGCGGCGGTGCCGCCGAGGATCGCTTGCGTGTCCGCGTCGTCCAGCTTCGCGGCGCGGACCACGCGCGAGGGCTCGAGGTCGCCGATGGAGAACGGGTAGTCCGAGCCCAGCACCACGCGCTCGGCGCCGACCAGGTCGATCAGGTAGCGCAGCGCCGGCGGATCGTAGACGATGGAATCGAAATACATCCGCTTCAGCCCCTCGCGCGGGTCGTAGACGAGCGTGTCGTCGTCCTCGTAGTTCTTGCACACCCGGCCCAGCACATAGGGCAGCGCCGCGCCGCCGAGCGAGAGGATCAGCTTCATGCCGGGGAAGCGGAACATGTGCCCGGCATAGAGCAGGCGGGCCGCCGCGATGGTCTCGTCGGTAACCCGGCCGACCGCGTTCATCATGCCGAAATCGTGCAGCCTCTCATCGTCGCTGCCGAACATCGGGTGGAGGTAGAGCACGGCGCCGAGATCGGAGGCCGCCTGCCAGAAGGGGTCGAGCTCCGCATCGTCGAGCTTGCCCGAGCCGCCCTTGGGCTGGGTGCCGATCATGGCGCCGGAGAACCCCTGCCCTATCGCCTCTTGCAGCGCCCGGGCGGCGGTCTCGCCGTCCTGCAGCGGCACGGTGGCGAGCGGCACGAAGCCCGCGTTCTCGCCCGCTGCCCGGCTCAGATGCTCGTTCACGAAGCGGCTCCAGGCGAGCCCTTCCTCGGCCGGGATGGAATAGCCGAAGGAGTCGAGCCAGCCGGCGCAGACCTGGAAGTCGACCGCCTGCTCCGCCATCCAGCCGAGCCGGGGCTCAACATTCCGCAGCCCCGGCATGACCGGCCGCGTCGGCGTGCCGCCGGCGAAGGCGAGGCGGTACTTCCCGTCCTCGGCCAAGAGCTCGACCGAGGGGAAGGAGGCCCTGCCGCTCACCAGGTCGTCCAGCATCGCTTCCGGCACGTGGTGCGAGTGGGTGTCGATGATCATCCGGTCCGCTCCGTTCGTTTCTCGTGGATCGCCGCCTCGATGTCGCAGAGCCGCATCGGCAGCTCGGTGAGCGAGATGCCGAGCGGGGCGAGCGCGTCGTTGACAGCGCTCGCGATCGCCGCCGGCGCGCCGAGATAACCGCCCTCGCCCGAGCCCTTCTGGCCGAGCGAGGTCTTCGGCGAGGGGGTGCAGTGCTCGATGTCGCGCACGATGGGAATCTCGTGCGACGACGGCAGCAGATAGTCGACGAAGGAGCCCGAGAGGAACTGCCCGTCTTCGTCATAGGCGAATTTCTCCAGGAGCGCCGCGCCGATGCCGTGCGCCAGCCCGCCCACGATCATGCCGCGCACGATGTCGGGGTTGATCACGGTGCCGCAGTCGTGGCCGATCGCGTAGTCCAGCACCTCGACCTTGCCGGTGCCCGGGTCGATCTCGACATAGGGGACATGCGCCTGGAAGGAGAAGCAGGGGTAGAGCTGGATCTCCTTCTTCTCGTTGGGCAGCTGGCCCGAGGCGCCCGGCACCTGGAGCACGGAGAACTCCTGCAAACAGGGGTCCATGCCGGGCGGCAGGCGGTGGAACTGGCGGTGCGCGATGGCGGCGATCTCCTCCCACGCCAGCTTGCGCGCGGGCTCGCCGCGGACGAAGAAGGTTCCCGCCTGGTACTCCACCCGCCCCTCGTCCACATCGAGATTGTGGGCGGCGATGCGAACCATCTTGGCCCTGATCCTGCGCGCGGCCTCGGACGTCGCGCTGCCGAGCACGATCGCCATCCGGCTCGCCACCGGGCTCCTGGTGGGGAGCGCCTCCAGCGAATCGGCGTGGGTGACGCGGATGGTGTCGGGATCGCGCTCCAGCTCCTCGCCGGCGATGGTCGCGATCAGGGTCTCGTGCCCCTGGCCCGAGGTGGTGGTCGACATCGCCGCGGTCACGTGGCCGTGCGCATCGACGCGCATCAGGCAGGACTCGACGAAGGTGGTGATGGTCAGCTTCTCGTTGAGGAGCTGCTCGAAGATGTTGTTGCCGCCGCCGGGCTCCAGGCAGGTGGCGATGCCGATCCCGGCGAGCCTGCCCGCCGCGCGCGCCGCCTCGCGCCTCGCCAGGAGCGCGTCGTAATCGGCGAGGTCGAGCGCCTTCTCCAGCACCGCGTGGTAGTCGCCCGAGTCGTACTCGGTGCCGGTCGGGATGCGCCAGGGGAACTGGTCGCTCCGGATCAGGTTGCGGCGGCGGAGCTCGATCCGGTCGATGCCGAGACGGCGGGCGACTAGGTCGATGCCGGTCTCGATCATGAAGTTGGTCGGCGACTGGCCGAAACCGCGCACCGGCACCTGGCCGGTCTTGTTCGAGGTCACCGAGATCGCCTCATAGGCGACGCTGGAGAGCCGGTAGGGGCCGACCAGGGCGGTGATCGGCTTGCCGAGCTGGAGCGGCCCGCGCCCCGGATAGGCGCCCACGTCGTCGATCGCCCGCAGCTTCATCGAGCGGATGGTGCCGTCATTGTCGAAGGCCAGCGTCACGTCGAACAGCCGGTCCGGCCCGTGCGCGTCGCCGCCCGACATGTTGTCGAGCCGGTCCTCGATGAGGCGTACCGGCATGCCCAGCTTGCGCGCGAGGTAGCCGGCTATCACCGTGTGCTTGATGCCCCGCTTGACGCCGTAGCTGCCGCCCACATCGACGTCGTTGTGGACGCGGATCGCATTGGTCGGGATTCTTAGCGCGTTCGCGATCTGCTCCTGGTAGTTGGGCATCTGGATCGACGCCCAGACGTCGAGGATTTCGCGGACGGGATCCCAGCGCGAGACCACGCCGAAGGTCTCTATCGGCACCGTGGACGACCGCCCCCAGCGCGCGCGGTAGGAGAGCGTGTGCTCGGAGGCCGCGAAATCCGCCTCGACCGGCCCCCATTCGAAACTCTTGCGCACCAGCACGTTGCTGCCGTGCCCGGGATGGACGAGGGGAGAATCGGGCTCCAGCAGCGACTCGATCCCGACCGCGGCGGGCAGCGGCTCGTACTCGACCGCGACCAGCTCGGCCGCGTCCTCGGCGAGGTAGCGCGAATCGGCGACCACCGCGGCCACCCATTCGCCGGCGTAGCGTGCCATCCCGACCGCCAGCGGGAACCACTTTACGTTCGGGATGTCGAGCCCGTTGAACAACGGCGCGGTCTCCGCCGCCAGCTCTTCGCCGGTCAGCACCGCGTGCACCCCCGGGCTCACCAGCGCTTCGCTTGTGTCGACGTTCAGGATATTGGCGCGCGGGTGCGGGCTCGCCACCAGCGCGACGTGCTTCATCCCCGGCACCGCGATGTCGGCGGCGAAGCGCCCCGACCCGGCCACGAACCGCCCGTCCTCCTTGGTGCGCCGCTTCCGCGAGACGTAGCGGTAGTTGGCGCCGTGCCCGTTCACCGCCCGCCCTCCCGGCGCTTCGCGGCGCAGAGCGCGATCGCCTCGACGATCTGGGTGTAGCCGGTGCAGCGGCAGAGATTGCCCGATATGGCCTCGCGGATCGCCTCGGTGTCGGGCTCGGGGTTCTCGGCCAGCAGCGCATGGCCGGCGACCAGCATGCCCGGCGTGCAGTAGCCGCACTGCAAGGCGTGGCACTCCCAGAACGCGTCCTGCAAATCGCCGATCCCGCCATCCGGGCCGGCCAGCCCCTCGACCGTGGTCACCTCGTGGCCGTCGGCCTGCACGGCGAAGATCAGGCAGCTTCTCACCGCCGCCCCGTCGAGCAGGATCGTGCACGCGCCGCACACCCCGTGCTCGCAGCCGATATGGGTGCCGGTCAGCCCGAGCGCGTCGCGCAGGAAATCGACCAGCGTGATGCGCGGCACCGCGCTCGCGCGCCGCTCCCTTCCGTTGACGGTGAGCGCGATCTCCCGGGTCATGGCTGCGCCTCGTCCCGCGCCTCGCGGATCGCGCGGCCCAGCAGCACGCGGGCGACGCGGCCGCGATAGGCGGCGGTCGCGTGCAAATCGTCGTCGGGCTCGATCGCCCCGTCCACGCAGGCGAGCGCCGCATCGATCTCGCCGTCCTCCAGCCGACCGCCGCCGAGCGCGTCCTCCAGCGCCGGCAGCCGGACCGGCACCGGCGCGACGCCGCCGAGCGCGGCGGCGATGCGCGCACACCGCCCGTCGCCGTCGAGCGCGAGCTGTGCCGCGGCCGCGACGATAGCGAAATCCCCGCTGCGCGAGGCGACCTCGTGGAACCCGGTGCCGATTCTCTCCCCGCCCCAGGTCGGGAACCGAGCCTCCACCAGGCACTCGTCGGCGGCGATGGCGGTGATCATCGGCGCCTCGAAGAAGGCGGCGGCGGGGTATGCGCGCCGGCCTCCCGTGCCTTCCGCCTCGAGCTCCGCATCGAGCGCGACCGCGACCAGCGGTATCTCGGCGGCCGGGTCGCCATGCACCAGGCTGCCGCCGACGGTGCCCCGGTTGCGGGTCTGGAGGTGGCCCACGAAGCCGAGCGCCTTGGCCAGCAGCGGAAGGGACTCGCGCACCGCGGGCGAGAGCTCGGCGGCGCGCTGGCGGGTCATCGCGCCGATGGCGACGGTGCCGTCGCTTCGCGAGATGCCGTCGAGCCCAATTCCGTCGATGTCGACCAGCAGGGTCGGGCGGGCGAGCCGCATCGCCATCAGCGGCACCAAGGTCTGCCCGCCGGCGACGATCTTGTGCTCCTCGCCGGGTCCCGCCGCCGCCAGCGCCGCGCACGTCGCCGCCACGCTGTCGGCCCGGACATAGTCGAACTCGGCCGCCTTCATCCCCGCCCCTTCCGCCGGCGGCGCAACTTCGCCATCGCGGCGAGGCGGGTCAAGATCCCGCGCCTCGCTAGCGCGCGAAGGCGGACTGTAAGAGATAGAACTCCTGGACGACGGCGGTCACTTCGATTCGTTCGGAGCGCATCGCGCCATGGGCGATCTGGTTGCGAACATTGTAGTGCTGTATCGCCCGCTTCCAGTATTCGCTTCCCTTCTCCAGAACCAGCGCGAGCCGGTCTTCGAAACGCAGCCCCGACAGCCTGCGGTCGTCGGGGTCGTAGAGCGACCAGGCGCGACTCGACGGCCAATCCCGCTGCGCCTGTCCGTGCCGGATCGCCTCCCTGCACGCATCCTCGACCGACGACTCGAACTGCCCCCACGCCAGCACGAAATAGGCATGGTCGTTGATCCGCTGTCTTTGCGCGATCCGGTCGCGGACCGCTTCATCGGCATCGGCGGCGCCTCTGAGCTCTTCGAGATGGGCGTCGAGCTGCTCGTAGGCTGCCACGATCGCCCGGAGGTCCCTCACGAAAGGGCCTGGGCCAACCAGTTCTCGGTAAGGGCAACCCGATCGAGGCGCCGCTCCAATCTCGCCGCCTCCCACTGCGGAGCCTCGAAATTGCCGGAGACATCGACCAGGAGGTAGTGACGGCCGCCGCTCTTCATGTCCACGCGGCCGTTCGTGCCGATGATCCAGAGCCCGCGCGGCTCGAGCATGGCGCTCCTTCCCGCGTCGCTGCCCAGCAGCAGGGTCGGAATGGACCTGGCCGGCACGCCGAATTCGCGCATCAATTCCTCATGCATGCGCACCGGGGCCCCGTCGCGCGCGGTCCAGCCCCCGGGCAGCCACTCGCGGACGATGGCGTAGAGGTCTCTCACGCGCGCTTCCCAGTCGTCGACGCGGCGCAGCACATGCCGCGCGTCGATGCCGTCGTCGGTGACGTCGTCGAGAACGTCGCCCATCGCAACCCTCCGCCGGGGCCGATTGTATTGTGTCGGGGCCGGCTATTTCCACCCATCGGCGCCGCGACCAAGGCGCGCGGCTGCGGGTCGACGGGCCTACCCCACTTTTGCGCACCCGGCGAACGCCCTAATCTGCGGCGGGTGGTGCAAGAGGGGAGCAAGCGATGGCGCGCCGCTTCGTCGACATCTCGGTTCCGCTGGAATCGGGCATCCGCTCCGACCCGCCGGGGTTCGAGCCGGAGATCGCGTACGAGACCCACCAACAGACCGCGGAACAGCTTTGCGCGTTCTTTCCGGGGCTGGAGCCCGACCAGCTCCCCGACCGCGAGGGCTGGGCGATCGAGTGGATCAAGCTCTCGACCCACAACGGCACCCATGTCGATGCGCCGTGGCACTACCACTCGACGATGGACGGCGGCAAGCGCGCGATCGCGATCGACGAGGTGCCGCTCGAATGGTGCTTCCAGCCCGGCGTCAAGCTCGACTTCCGCGGCTTCGCCGACGGCTACGTGGTGAGCCCGGACGACATCGAGGCCGAGCTCTCGCGGATCGGCCACGCGCTGAAGCCGCTCGACATCGTGCTGGTCAACACCGCCGCCGGGCGGCGCTACGGCGAGGACGACTATGTCTCGCGCGGCTGCGGCATGGGACGCGACGCCACCATGTACCTCACCGAACGCGGGGTGCGGGTCTGCGGCACCGACGGCTGGAGCTGGGACGCGCCGTTCGTCTATACCAAGGCGCGCTGGGAGGAGACCGGCGATCCGGCCATCGTCTGGGAAGGCCACAAGGCGGGGCGCGAGATCGGCTACTGCCAGATCGAGAAGCTCGGCAATCTGGAGCAGCTCCCGGCGACCGGGTTCACGGTGTCCTGCTTCCCGGTCAAGATCACCGGCGCATCGGCGGGCTGGACCCGCGCGGTCGCCATCTTCGACGAATAGGAGGGACCGACATGGCGAAGGACGACAAGGTCATCATCACCTGCGCGGTAACCGGCGCGATCCACACCCCCTCGATGTCGGACCATTTGCCGCTCACCCCGGACCAGGTGGCCGAGCAGGCGATCGGCGCGGCGGAGGCGGGCGCCTCGATCCTGCATCTGCACGCCCGCGATCCGAAGGACGGCAGGCCGACGCCGGACCCCGCAGTGTTCATGGAGTTCCTGCCCAGGATCAAGCAGAACTCGGACGCGGTGATCAACATCACCACCGGCGGCGGGCTCGGCATGACCGTGGAAGAGCGCATGGCCGCGGCGCTGGTCGCCAGGCCCGAGGTCGCCTCGCTCAACATGGGCTCGATCAATTTCGGCATCTTCCAGGCCGCCGACCGCATCGAGACCTGGAAATACGACTGGGAGGAGCCCTATCTGCGCGGCACCGACGACTTCATCTTCCGCAACACGTTCAAGGACATAGAGCGCATCCTCAGGGACTTGGGGGAGGCGCACGGCACCCGCTTCGAGTTCGAGTGCTACGATGTCGGCCATCTCTACAACCTCGCCTACTTCCTCGACCGCGGGCTGGTCCGCCCGCCGCTCTTCGTGCAGACCATCTTCGGCATCCTCGGCGGCATCGGCACCGACAAGGAGAACCTGGTGTTCATGAAGCAGACCGCCGACCGGCTGTTCGGCAAGGACTACGAGTGGTCGATCCTGGGCGCCGGGCGGCACCAGATGAGCCTGTGCACGATGGGCGCGATGATGGGCGGCAATGTGCGCGTGGGGCTGGAGGACAGCCTGTATCTGGCGCGTGGCCAGCTTGCCGAGTCGAACGCCCAGCAGGTCGCCAAGATCCGCCGCATCGTCGAGGAGCTGTCGCTCGAGGTGGCGACGCCCGAGGAGGCGCGCGCGAGGCTCGATCTCAAGGGCGGCGACGCGGTCGGCTTCTGACCCGAGGCATGGCGAAGCTCCCGCTCACCATCGCGACCGGCGACTACGACCGGGTGCGGCCGGTCATCGACGGGCGGGTCGCGGTCGAGGGCTGCGAAATCGCCTATTTCCCGATCCCTATCGAGGAGACCTCCTACCGGACTTTCACCAACGCCGAGTTCGACGTGGCCGAGGTGTCGCTGTCCTCCTTCGTGCTCGCCCGCTCGCGCGGCGAGATCCCCTATATCGGCATCCCCGTCTTCACCTCGCGCATGTTCCGCCACTCGGCGATCTATGTGCGCGCCGATTCAGGGATAGAGCGGCCCGGGGACCTCATGGGGAAGGAGGTGGGGGTTCCGGTCTACGCCATGACCGCCGCGCTCTGGGTACGCGGCATGCTGGAGGACGAGTACGGCGTGATGCCGTCCGACATCGTCTGGCGCACCGGCGGGCTGGAGCAGCCGGGCCGCTACGGCGCGTTCACGCTCGACCTGCCGCCGGAGATCGCCGTAAAGCCGCTCCCCGGCGGGCGCAGCCTGTCGGCCATGCTGGCGGCGGGCGAGATCCCGGCGCTGATCAGCGCCCGCGCGCCCTCCTGCTTCGGGGCGGGAGATGACGTGCGGCGGCTCTTCCCCGACTACCGGGCGGCGGAGGAGGCTTGGTACCGCAAGACCGAGCTCTACCCGATCATGCACCTCGTGGTGCTGCGCGAGAGCCTGGCCGAGGCGCATCCCTGGCTGCCGGCGAGCCTCTACAAGGCGTTCCTCGAGGCCAAGAACATCGCCGTCGCCGCGCTCGGCGACGCCACCGCGCCGCACGTGTCTCTGCCCTGGATCGCCGCCGAGATCGAGGCCACGCGGGCGCTGCTCGGCCCCGACATCTGGCCCTACGGGTTCCGCGACAATCTGCGCGAATTGCAGGCGGTCGCGCGCTACTCGCACGCCCAGGGGCTGGCCGCCCGCGAGATGGACCCGGAAGAGCTGTTCCACCCGGCGACGCGGGAGAGCGCGCGGGTGTGAGTCCTCATTCGTCATGGCCGGGCTCGTTCCAGCCATCCACGCCGCCACCGCCCCGCACGCAACCCGCCGAGGGAGATGCCCGGAACAAGTCCGGGCATGACGGTGGGGGGCGGCGGGAGAAGCCGCCCTACCCCAGCCAGCGTTCCAGATTGGCGGCGACGAAATCGTCGTCGGCGAGGTCGGGGTGGGCGGCGCAGATCCGGTCGATCTCAGATTCCTGGCCGGGGCTCAGCGTCTCGTCGGGGTCGAGGCACCAGATACCCTCCAGCAGGCCCTGGCGCCGCAATATCTCGTGGCAGCCCGCGATGCAGCCGCGGAAGGCGTTGGCGACGTCGAAGATGGCGCCGTTGCAGTCGGTGACGCGCGAGTCCAGCGCCAGCAGGTCCTGGTCGACCGCGCCCCCGTCCACCGCCGCGTGGATGCGCGCGAGCAGGGCGACCGCGCGCTCGGTCCACACGCTCCAATGGCCGAGCAGCCCGCCGCGGATGCGCACCCGGACTTCCTCGCCGCCGCGACGGACCGCAACCGGAACCGCGAGGTCGAGCACGATATGGTCGTCATTGCCGGTATAGACCGCGATCCGGTCCTCCGCGCCCGCCTCGACGATGCCGCGCACCACGTCGACGGTGCGGTAGCGGTCGAACGGCGCGGCCTTGACCGCGATGGCGTTGTCGATCTCCGCGAACCGCCGCCAGAACGCGGCCGACAGCGGACGGCCGCCCACCGCGGGCTGGAGGTAGAAGCCGACCAGCGGGATCTCCTCGGCGACGCGGCGGCAGTGGGCGACCAGCGCATCCTCCGAATCGTCCCGCATCGCGCCCAGGCTCAACAGCCCGGCGTGGTAGCCGAGCCCGACCGCGATCCGCGCCTCGGCGACCGCCTGGCCGGTCCGCCCGGCGAGTCCCGCGATCATCGCGACCGGGCGGTCGGTCCAGTCCGCGGCCGTCGCCGCCGCGATCTCCAGCACGTTCTCGTAGAGCCCCGCCTCGCGGATCGCGAACTGGGTCGCGTGGACGCCGACCGCGAGCCCGCCCGCCCCGGCATCGAGGTAGTAGCGCGCGAGTGCGCGCTGGCGCCGCGCATCCAGCCTGCGCTCCGCATCGAGCGCCAGCGGATGAGCGGGGATGACCGTGCCGCGGCGGATCAGATCCCGCACCGCCGCCGGTATGTCGTCTCGCGCTAGCCCCATGGCTCCCGACTAAGCCGGAGGGCAGGGCGGGGGTCAAGCGCGCAGCCATCCATGCCGTCGGCCTCCGTCACATCGGCCGGAGCCGTCCCTCGTCGTCGATCAATGCGATGCGGGCGGGGCGGTCGTCTCCCCAGCGCCACAGCACCAGGTTGAGGTCGTCCGGAGCGGTCCCCGCGGCGAAGCTTCGCACGCGCATCCCGGCGAACCCTGCCGCGATCAGCCGGTCGGCCAGTGCCTGCGATGCCGCGACCCTGCCCGCCAGCATGTCCGCCTCCCAGGTCGGGCAGGCGAGTTCGGACGCGGCCACTCCGATCTCTCGCCGGCTCTCCGCATCCAGCGCGTCGAAGACCGGCTCGGCGTCGACCGCATATGCGCAGAGGATGAGCGGCTGCATCGGCCTACCCAAGGGCTGGGCCTCGCGGATCGCGGTCAGCGGGGAGAGCGAGGTGTAGAGCGCCGGCACGCCGCGCCGGTTGAAGCGCCCGCCGTGACGCCGCGCCCCCTCGCCGGAGAGCGGCGTCCAGGCCCATTGCGGGTTGTGCGCGCGGTACGCCGTCGCGCGTAAGCGCATCGCGGCGCCTCAGGCGTAGCCGCCCGCCGCGATCCGGTCGAGATAGGCGTGCACCTCGCCGGCCCGTCCCTCGCGCAGCAGCCGGTCCGGAGTCGCCCCTCCGAAACCGGGCAGCGGCTCCGCCCGGAACCAGGCATAGGCGGCCAGCGGCGATCCCGTCGCGGCCTCGACCCGGTGCAGGATTTCCAGCATCTGGCGCAGCCGGGTCTGGGTCTTGCGGGCGCGAATCCGCGACGCGCGCGCGAACGCATCCTTGCCCAGGCCCAGCGTGGCGGCGATCTCGGATTTAGTGGTGCGCAGCGCATCGGCGATCAGCGCCGGGGAGAACATCTGATCGTCGACGAATTCCTCGAAGCGCATGACCGAACCTCAGGTCTTATCACTCAAATTAGCGTTATATGGTCTGTGTTTCCAGGCGCCGATGCGGACCCTCTCCTTACCCGGTCCGTCCACCAAATGGACGCCGGGTCCGCGACCCACTAGGCTGACCGGCGATGAGCGAATATCTGCCGATCGCCTACCCGCCGGTTCCCAACCCGCGTCGCCCCGCGTTCCGGCTGCCGGAGGGGGCGTGCGACAGCCACTTTCACGTCATGGGCCCGCCCGACCGCTTCCCGTTCGCCGAGACCAAGGTCTACGTCCCGGCGACCGCGCCGTTCGAGCACTATGTCAACCTCGCCGGGCTGCTCGGCATCGACCGCGGCGTCGTGACCCAGCCGATGGGGCACGGCTTCGACAACGCCGTCACGCTCGATGCCGTGGCGCGCTCGGACGGGCGGTTCCGCGCGGTGATCAAGGCGGACGACCGGTTCTCCGCGGCGGACTACAAGGCCTTCCACGACCAGGGCGCCCGCGGCGTGCGTCTCACCCTGTTCGCCGGCGCCGGCGGCGGCATGGACCTCGCCATGTTCGACCGGGTGATCGCGGCCATCGCGCCGCATGGATGGTCGGTGACGCTGCACGCCATGCCGGAACAGCTGATCGAGGCGGCCGAGTGGATCGCGCAGATCCCGATCCCCGTGGTGATCGACCATTTCGGCCGCATCGACGTCGCCCAAGGGCTCGAACAGCCGGGCTTCCGGGCCTATCTCGACCTCGCCCGCGAGCCGCATGTCTGGGCCAAGATCTGCTGCGCCGAGCGGCTCAGCAGGACCGGCCACCCCTATGACGACGTGATGCCGTTCGTCCATGCCACCGTCGCCGCCGCGCCGGACCGCCTGATCTGGGGCACCGACTGGCCGCATACCCAGCGCTGGGCGCCGGGCGAGATGTGCGACGACGGCGACCTGGTCGACCTGGTTCCCGTCATGGTGCCGGACGCGGCGACCCGCCACCGCATGCTGGTCGACAACCCGGCCGCGCTGTTCGGGTTCTGAGGTCCGCGGGTGACCGGGCGTACCGATCCGCTACCCGAGCGCTTCGCCGACGTCGACGCGCTGGAAGAGTTCATGACCCGGCCCGATCCGGCGCTGATCGACGATCTCGCTGCGGTGGACGGCGACATCCTGATCCTCGGCGTCGGCGGCAAGATGGGGCCGACTCTGGCGCGGCTCGCCAGGCGCGCGGCCCCGGAGAAGCGCATCGTCGGCGTCGCCCGGTTCTCCGAGCCCGGCCTGCGGGCGAAGCTCGAGGGCTGGGATATCGAGACGATCCGGGCCGATCTGCTCCACCGCGAAGCCGTGGACGCGCTGCCGCGTCTCGACAACGTGGTCTTCATGGCCGGGCGCAAGTTCGGCACGACGGGAAACCTGCCGCTCACCTGGGCGATGAACGCGCTGGTCCCGGCGATCGTGGCGGAGGTGTTCCGCGATTCCCGGATCGCCGCCTTCTCCACCGGCAACGTCTACCCCTGGGTCGAGATCGGCGGCGGCGGGGCGAACGAGGCGACGCCGCCCGGCGCGCTGGGGGAGTACGCGCAGTCCTGCGTCGCCCGCGAGCGCGGCTTCGAGTACTTCTCGGCGAAGCACGGGACGCCGGGCCGGCTGATCCGCCTCAACTACGCAATCGACATGCGCTACGGCGTGCTCTGCGACGTGGCCCACAAGGTCCGGGACGGCGCGGAGATCGACGTGACCGCGGGGCACGTCAACGTGATCTGGCAGGGCGACGCGAACGCGGTGGCGCTCCGCTGCCTCGCCCATTGCACCACGCCGACGACGCCGCTCAACGTCAGCGGACCCGAAACGTTAAGCATCCGCGCGCTGGCCGCCGCGTTCGGCGAACGCATGGGGAGGACGCCCGTCTTCGTGGGCCGGGAGGCCGAGCGCGGCTGGCTCACCGATGCGTCTTCCTGCCACGCGCTGCTCGGCTATCCCCGCGTGCCGCTCGCGCGGATGGTCGACTGGGTCGCCGACTGGGTCGGGCGCGGCATGCAGAGCCTGGACAAGCCGACGGATTATGACAGCCGCGACGGATCCTTTTGACGGGCTCGCGCTGGCGCGGCTGACCGCCGGCGACGCCGCGCGCGGGGCGGCGCTGTCCGAAGAGATCGGCTGGAACCAGAACAGGGCGGACTGGCGCTACATGCTGGCCAACGGGTTTGGCTACGGGCGGACCGACGCGGCTGGCAGGCTGGTCGGCTCGGCCATGGCGCTCGGCTATGGCGGCTTCGCCTGGGTGTGCATGGTGCTGGTGAGCCCGGCCTGGCGGCGGCGCGGCATCGCGACCGAGCTGACGAACCGGGTGCTCGCCGATCTGGAACGCGCCGGCACCGTGGCCGGGCTTGACGCGACCCCCGACGGGCGCGAGGTCTACCGGCATCTCGGCTTCGAGGACATCTACCGGATCGAGCGCCGCTGGGCGTCCTCCGTGGCGCCCGCCGCCGCGCCGGTGGCGGAGGTCGCGCCCGCCGGGGCCTCCGACCTTCCGGCGATTGCGGCGCTCGATGCGCGCGCCTTCGGCGGCGACCGGCGGGCGCTGCTCGCCTCGCTGATGGCGCGCCTTCCCGGGCGCGCCTTCGTCGCCCGGGACGAGGACCGAGTCGCCGGCTACGCGCTCGCCCGCGACGGGCGCCAGGCGACCCAGATCGGGCCGCTGGTGGCCGACGACACGGAGGTCGCGATTGCGCTCGCCGCGCGAGCGCTCGCCGGGGTCGACGGCCAGGCGGTGATCGACTGCCCCGACCGGCACGGGGCGCTGATCGGCTGGCTCGGGGCGTCCGGCTTCGCCTATCAGCGCCCCTATATCCGCATGCTGCGCGGGCGCTCGCGTCCGCTCGACGACGCCGACATGGTCTACGCGCTCGCCGGGCCGGAGCTGGGGTAGCGCCTGTCCCGCCATTCGTCTTGCCTGGACTTGATCCTCTGCTGTCCGGTTTAGCCTTCGGGGCGGGCTCTGCCCCGATGGGCGAAATCGTCGCCGCCCCGCCCTGTTGTCACCCCGGACTTGATCCGGGCACCCATGGGCGCTGCCCCCGCTCCCCACCGGCGGCCTCGCGGGCCGAGAAATGGGATGGACGCCTCCCACCCCCTGATGCTTGAGCGCGGGAGGGTTGAGTG
>JAPPGP010000246.1 GCA_028821395.1 Defluviicoccus sp. | reverse complement strand
GAGCGGGGCCTCGAAATCGAAGCCGGTATCGAAGGATGAGAGGACCATGGCGCAAACTCCCTGTGCCCTGCCCGGCACCGGCGCGGGGAAACCACTCCCTCCGGCCTGCCGGACACTCGCCCGACAGGCGCTCCTCTCCACCTCTACGACCCCGAAACCGCGCGGCGGATCGCGGCCAGGCGCTCGCACACCGCCCGCGGCGCCATGGAGCCCAGGTTCAGCACCGGGATGCCGCGGGCCTCGGCGATGCGGATCCCCATGCCGGTGCCGCCGACCGCCGCGCCGCGCTCGCTCCACGCTATGCAAACATCGACCGGCCGCTCCCCCATCAGCAGGATCGCGACATTCCTGGCATGGAGCTTGCGGGCGCCCGGCGAACACCGCACCCACGCCGGATGCAGGGGTGCTGCGATCTCCATGCAGGCTTCCAGCTCAGCCGCCGACAGCGCCCGGCAGTCCGGCCCGCGATGTCCGTTGTAGCCGCGCCACGGCAGCCAGATCGTCCGCTGCCCGGCCGGCGTGCCCACGGCGAACGCAGTATCGGCCCCGTCCGCTCCGCCGCTCGACAAATGCCAGCCGGTCCGCGCCAGCCAGCTCGCCATCTTCGTCATGTCGGCCAACACGGCCTTCGGCGTCGCCCGCGCCCCGATCCCCGCATAGGTCAATGTCGCCATGTCCCCGTCTCCCCGGTTGCAATCCCGCCGCTCCCTCTCCGACAGCGGCTTCGCCCTCCACCGGCTTCTCTCCACCTCCCGCACGAACGGACCGGCTTGCATGACGAGGGTTTCCGGGGCATCGGTTGCGGCATGGACGGACGGGCATGGATCGCGCGGCATGGGTTCTGGCTTCTCGCGCTGCTCTGGCTGCCGGCCGGGGTGGCGGCGCAGGCGGCGCTGCGCTTCGGGCCGTCCGCCGGCGCGTTCGCGGATTCGGGGGAGGCGATGGCGGCCCTTGGGTCGCTCGCCGTGACCGTCCCCTGCGGCCTGCCGCTGGCGCTGGGCTGCCGCCGCCTCTGGCGTCTCGGCTACCGGCGCGCAGCGTGGACGGCAGGCATCGGGCTGGGTGTGCTGACGATTCCAGCGACGGTGTTCGCCGGCCTGCTCGGCCCGGTGGCGATCGCCGTCTGGGCGGTGCTGCTCAGCCTGCCGGTCTGGCTCGCCTGGCTATGGCTCGCGCGGCGCGGGTGAGCGCGGACGGCGGTGGGCCGGCTGCGGAGCACGGCAGCCGCGTGCGAGGCCCCGACGTATGCTGGACGGCGTGGGGCCGGCTACGCAGTAGAGGGATGGTCGAAACGGCCCCCGCCTTTGGCAAGACGGCGACGGGCCGGCGGCGCAGCAGGAACGGCCCGGAAAGGAGCGGGAGGTCCGCGTCTCCGAGTCGGAGGCAGCCCCTTGCCGCAAGGGCCAGGGTTTCAAGCGGGTCCGGCGGCGGCGATGCGCAGCTTGCCGCCCTCGGCCGAGCGCGGCTGGCGGACCACGATGTCGATGTCGCGTCCGAGCGCGGTCAGCAACCGGAACAGGCGCTCCAGCGAGTACTCGCGAAAATCGCCGCGCAGCAACCGCGACACGTCGGGCTGGGACAGGCCGAGCAGCCGCGCGGCCTCGGTCTGGGTGATGCCCCGGTCGCGCACGATGTCGTCGATGCGGCTGACCAGCTCGGCCTTGACGAGGTGGGCGTCGGCGTCGGGAAAGCCGAGATCGACGAAGACGTTGCCGCTGCCGCGTTCGACGGCGGTATCTTTGGATTCCATGGCGTCAGTCTCCGGCGTGGGTTTCACGGTAATGCCGCTCGGCGGCGCGCAATCGGCGGCGGACCAGATCGAGCTCCCGTTGCGGGGTCGCGATGCCGCGCCGCGCCTTCTTCTGGAAGGCGTGCAGGACATAGACGGCGGTCTCGAACCGGACCGTGTAGACGGCCCGGAAGGTGTCGCCGTCGTGGCGCGCGACGACTTCCACGACGCCCGAGCCGAACCCCTTCAGCGGCTTGGCGTCGCGGTGCTGGCGTCCGAGCTGGGCGCGGTAGATCGCAAACCCCATGCTGTGCTGCACGGGGTCCGGGAAGCGCTTCAGATCCGCCTTGCTGGAGCCGACCCATTCGACCGGTTTCACCATGCCGTTGCCATCTCCGCATTATAGGGGTTTCGCCATAACCGGACAAGCAGGGCGGCGCCTCAGTGCCAGGCGTCGCTCTCGGGATCGTCGTCCTCCGCGCGCATGGAGGCGGCGGCCATGGCGGTCCAGGCCTCGCGGTCGTAGCCGAGCCTCCGGTTCAGCTTGTCGCAGATCGACTGCGCATCTTCGAGCGTGAGCGCGATGAGCGCAGTGGGGACGTGGCCGGCCAGGCCCTCGATGACGATCCTGATCTGCTGCACGTCGGTCTCGACATCGTAGGCCGGCACGAAGCAGAAGTTCGGGCAGTCCGGCAGGGTCTGCGCGGTCATGGGGCGATCTCCTGTGTCAGGGAAGCAAGGGCCGGCGCGTCGGGACTGTCTATCCCGCTCGGGCCGGCGACGGAAGCGCCGGGCCCGTCGATGACGGCGGGCCGGCGACATGTGTGGTGGGGCTCGCAACCGGCGGCGGCCGGGCCGGCCATACGGATGTCGGCCGGAGGGCGACGCCCCGGATCGGCGTCCGGTTCAGGCGGCGAGCGGCCAGCGGTCGAGCAGCCGTTCGAGCGCCTCGGGCTTCGGTGCGAATATCCGGGCGCGGAAGGAGACGATCTCCACCGTGCAGCCCATCCGCTTCAGTACGGGCATGTCGGTGTCGGCCGGCCCCTCGATCTCGATCCGGTCGGTGCCCATCAGCCGGCGGCGCGAGAGCCGCCAGCCGTTGGCGAGCGCAAGCGCGTTGCCGCGCCCCATCACCGCCTCGAAGGCTTCCGCGCCGGTCATGGCGGGGCCGCCGTCGAGGCCGAAGCTCTGGCGGACGGCGCGCACCTGCTCGGCGTCGAGGACGCGCCCGATGAGGGCGATACCGTCATCGCTGGTAAGCCTCCGGACGCGCATGTTCTCGGCGGGCAGTCGGTCCCAGACCGGCAGCAGCAAGCCGGTGGCGAGCCAGAAGCGGGAGTCCCGGTGCGACGGCAGCCCGGCAATCTCGGCGTCCCAGACGCGGCGCCACGCAGCCTCGTCGGCGCGGCGCCAGTTGGAGGCATCGAGCTCGGCACTCGCCATGGTCTCAGCGGTCGCGGGCCGGATGAGGCGCACGCGCTCCCGCACCCCGCCGTCGTCGAGCATGCGCGAGGCGGCCGGCATGATGACGGCGGCGCGCTTCGAGCGCGTGTTTACGACCAAGCGCGGCTTGCCGTCCGGACCCGGATCGCGCTCGCCGATCTCCAGCGCCGATGCCGCAGAGAGCGGCACCAGCTTGTCGCGGCGGACGATCTCGACCAGCTCGGTCGCCGCGCCGGTGCCAGGATGCTCGTAGAGAGTCTCCCGTCCGGCGATAACAAGCGAGTCGGCGGTCACGGTCTCGACGCCGACCTCGTAGCTGCCGGCCTCGATCGCTGCCTCGATGTTGCTGGCGATGCGCGCCTCCAGTTCGGCGAATAGCTGGTTCTGCTCGGCGATGGGGAGCGCCAGCAGCCGGTTGAGGAATTTCGGCATCGGCGGCAGGTCGTCCTTCAGCCCGCCCTCGTGAACGATCTTGAGGCCGGTCGACTTCTGGAAGCGCTCGACATTCCAGCCCTCGATGCTGCCGCGCCACAGCGCGCCGTAGAACTGGCGCAGCGCGGCTTTGGCATAGTCGCTCTCCAGGTTGTCGCTCTCGCGGAACAGCGC
>JAPPGP010000070.1 GCA_028821395.1 Defluviicoccus sp. | reverse complement strand
GACGTTGTCGGGGATCTCGGCGAGGTCCTTCTCGTTCTCGCGCGGGATCAGCACCGTGTCGAGCCCGCCCCTGAGCGCGGCGAGCAGCTTCTCCTTGAGCCCGCCTATGGGGAGCACCCGGCCGCGCAGCGTCACCTCGCCGGTCATCGCCACGTCGCGGCGCACCGGGATGCCGGTGAGCGCGGACACGATCGAGGTGCACATCGCCACCCCGGCCGACGGCCCGTCCTTGGGCGTCGCCCCCTCGGGCACGTGGACGTGGATGTCGCGCTTCTCGAACGAGGTCGGCTCGATGCCGAACTCCGCGCTCCGCGACCGCACGTAGCTGCGCGCGGCCTGCACCGATTCCTGCATCACGTCGCCGAGCTTGCCGGTATGCGCGATGGTCCCCTTGCCCGGCAGGATCACCGCCTCGACCGACAGCATCTCGCCGCCGATCTCGGTCCAGGCGAGGCCGGTGGTCACCCCCACCAGATCGGTCTCCTCGACCTCGCCGAAGCGGAACCGCCTGACGCCGGCGTATTTCTCGACCGAACGCCGCGTCACCCGGACCTGCTTGCGATCCTCGGTCAGCACGTCCTTGATCGCCTTGCGGGCGAGCTTGGCGAGCTCGCGCTCGAGGTTCCGCACCCCGGCCTCGCGGGTGTAGTAGCGGATCAGGTCGCGCAGCGCATCGTCGGAGATCGACCACTCCTTGGGCTTGAGCCCGTGCGCCTTGACCTGCTTGGGGATCAGATGGCGCTTGGCGATCTCGACCTTCTCGTCCTCGGTGTAGCCGGCCAGCCGGATGATCTCCATCCGGTCCATCAGCGGCTGCGGCATGCGGAGCGTGTTCGCCGTGGTCACGAACAGCACGTCCGACAGGTCGTAATCGACCTCCAGATAGTGGTCGTTGAAGGTCGAGTTCTGCTCCGGGTCGAGCACCTCCAGGAGCGCCGAGGAGGGATCGCCGCGCCAGTCGGCGCCGAGCTTGTCGACCTCGTCGAGCAGGAACAGCGGGTTCGACGACTTGGCCTTCTTCATGCCCTGGACGATCTTGCCGGGCATCGAGCCGATATAGGTGCGCCGGTGGCCGCGGATCTCGGCCTCGTCGCGCACCCCGCCCAGCGACATGCGCACGAAGTTGCGCCCGGTGGCGCGCGCGATCGACTTGCCGAGCGAGGTCTTGCCGACGCCGGGCGGGCCGACCAGGCAGAGGATCGGCCCCTTGACCTTGCGCACGCGCTGCTGCACGGCGAGGTACTCGACGATCCGCTCCTTGACCTTCTCCAGCCCGTAATGGTCCTCGTCCAGCACGCGCTGGGCGCCGCCCAGGTCGCGCTTGATCCGCGAGCGCTTGCGCCACGGGATGTTGAGCAGCCAGTCGAGGTAGTTGCGCACCACCGTCGCCTCGGCCGACATCGGGCTCATCGAGCGCAGCTTCTTGAGCTCCTGCAGCGCCTTCTCGCGCGCCTCCTTGGAGAACTTGGTGCTGTTGATCCGCTCCTCGATCTCGCCCGCCTCGTCGCGCCCGTCCTCGCCCTCGCCGAGCTCCTTCTGGATCGCCTTGAGCTGCTCGTTGAGGTAGTACTCGCGCTGCGTCTTCTCCATCTGCCGCTTGACGCGGTTGCGGATCCGCTTCTCCACCTGGAGAACGCCGATCTCGTTCTCCATGAAGGCGTAGGCGCGCTCCAGCCGCTCCTCGACCGGGACCGTCTCCAGCAGCTCCTGCTTCTCCGAGATCTTCAGCGCGAGATGCGAGGCGATGGTGTCGGCGAGCTTGCTCGGGTCCTCTATCTGGTTGAGCGAGACCAGGACTTCCGACGGTATCTTCTTGTTCAGCTTGATGTATTGCTCGAACTGCTTGACCACCGAGCGGGCGAGCGGCTCGAGCTCGTCGGCGTCCTCCGGCTGGTCGTCGATCGGCTCGGCCTCGGCCTGGAAGTACTCGTCGGTCCGGGTGAAGCGAACGATGCGCGCCCGCCGCGAGCCCTCGACCAGCACCTTGACCGTGCCGTCGGGCAGCTTGAGCAGCTGCAGCACGGTGCCCACGGTGCCGAGCGAATGGATGTCGTCGGGCGACGGGTCGTCTTGGCTCGCGTTCTTCTGGGCAACCAGCAGGATCTGCTTGTCGTCCTTCATCACGTCCTCGAGCGCGCGCACCGACTTCTCGCGGCCGACGAAGAGCGGCACGATCATGTGCGGGAAGACGACGATGTCCCTCAGCGGCAGCAGCGGGAAGACGGGGCGCGGGTTATCTGACATGGCGCGATCCGGAACCGTTGAACGGGCCCGCCGCCGGGGGTGGCGACAGGCCGTTGCGCAGGATTGTAACATGGACAAATCGCCGGAAACTTCAACCCCGGCGACTCGGCATCGGCTGGTTTCCGTGACCCCCCTGCGGCGGTCCTTCGATACCCCCCCGATCAGGCGGTGGAGCCCGACTCCTCCAGCCGGTCGGCGTAGATGTAGAGCGGCTTGGCGCGGCCCTCGACGACCTCGCCGTTGATGGCGATCTCTTCCACGTCCTCCATCCCGGGCAGGTCGAACATGGTCTCGAGCAGGATGGATTCGAGGATCGAGCGCAGCCCGCGCGCCCCGGTCTTGCGGTTGATCGCCTTGAGCGCGACGGCCTTGAGTGCGTCCTCGGTGAAGTTGAGGGCGACGCTCTCCATCTCGAACAGCCGGCCGTACTGCTTGATCAGCGCGTTCTTGGGCCGCGTCAGGATCTGGACCAGCGCGTCCTCGCTCAGGTCCTCCAGCGTGGCGATCACCGGCAGGCGGCCGACGAATTCGGGGATCAGGCCGAACTTGAGCAGATCCTCGGGCTCGATCTCGCGCAGCACCTCGCCGGTCGCCCGGTCGTCGGGGCTCCTGACATCCGCCCCGAAGCCGATCTGCGTCCCCTGCCCCCGCGCGGAGATGATCTTCTCCAGCCCGGAGAAGGCGCCGCCGCAGATGAACAGGATGTTGGTGGTGTCGACCTGCAGGAACTCCTGCTGCGGGTGCTTGCGCCCGCCCTGCGGCGGCACCGAGGCGACGGTGCCCTCCATGATCTTCAACAGCGCCTGCTGCACCCCCTCGCCGGAGACGTCGCGGGTGATCGAGGGGTTGTCCGACTTGCGCGATATCTTGTCGACCTCGTCGATATAGACGATGCCGCGCTGGGCGCGCTCGACATTGTAGTCGGCCGATTGCAGCAGCTTCAGGATGATGTTCTCGACGTCCTCGCCGACATAGCCGGCCTCGGTCAGCGTCGTTGCGTCGGCCATGGTGAACGGCACGTCGAGGATGCGCGCGAGCGTCTGCGCCAACAGGGTCTTGCCGCAGCCGGTCGGGCCGATCAGCAGGATGTTCGACTTGGCGATCTCGATCTCGTTGTTCTTGGTGCCGTGCGCGAGCCGCTTGTAGTGGTTGTGCACGGCCACCGACAGCACCCGCTTGGCGTGGTCCTGGCCGATCACGTAGTCGTCGAGCACGGTGCAGATCTCGCGCGGGGTGGGCACGCCGTCGCGCGACTTGACCAGCGTCGACTTGCTCTCCTCGCGGATGATGTCCATGCAGAGCTCGACGCATTCGTCGCAGATGAACACCGTCGGGCCGGCGATCAGCTTGCGTACCTCGTGCTGGCTCTTGCCGCAGAACGAGCAATAGAGGACGTTCTTGGAATCGCCGCTGGCGGACTTGTTCATCGGGACCTCGTCGACACTCGGCGCCGCCTGGAGTCTAACCGAGAGACCGCCCACCGTCCATTGACAATGCCCCGCGCCCAGGGCTCGTTTTTTGTCCGCCCGGCGAGCGGCGTGAGATGATCTTCGGGC
>JAPPGP010000199.1 GCA_028821395.1 Defluviicoccus sp. | reverse complement strand
GCGTTGTCCTTGGTGATGATCTCCTGCGACGGGACGTCGGTGACCTGCTCCATCACGTTCTGGCGCTGCCCGATGCGGTCGACCAGCGGCACGATCAGGTGCAGCCCCGGGGCGAGCGTCCGCGTGTAGCGGCCGAACCGCTCCACCGTGAACTCGAACCCCTGCGGCACGGTCTTCACCCCCATGAAGACCAGCGCGATCGCCAGCACAATGACGACGACGACGAAAATCGAGAACGGATCGATCATGCGGAGAAGCCCCGGTTTCAGCCATTCGCGTCGGTCGCGGCGGCCTGCATTGGTCTGTCATAGATATTGGGGGGCCGCGGGACCGAAGCAAGGACCGCTAACTGTAATAGATTGTTGAGCATCGGATTCCCGGTCACCGAGCATCCCCGCAGCGCCCGCCCGCGGCTCGGCCCGACCCGACTTTGCTCGCCTCCCATTCCGCGCGCAACGCAGTGCGATCGATCTTGCCGCTGGCGTTCTTGGGCAGGGCGTCGCGCAGCACGATCTCGCGCGGGCGCTTGAATTCCGGCAGCAGCGCCGCGCAGTGGTGGGCGAGTTCCTCTCTAGCGAGCCGGGCGCCCACCCGGGCGACGACGTAGGAGACGACCGCCTCGCCGTAGATCGGATCGGGCACGCCGACGGTCGCCGCTTCCGCCACGTCTTCGTGACGGGCGAGCGCGTTGTCGATCTCGAGCGGGGCGATGTTGACCCCGCCGCGGATGATCAGGTCCTTGGCGCGCCCGGTGACGTGCAGAAAGCCGTCTTCGTCGAGATAGCCGACATCGCCGGTCTTGAACCGCGTGCCGCGGATCGGCACCTCCTCGCCGCCTTCGAGCAGATAGGCCGACGCGTTCTGGGCGCCGCCGATCTCGATCTCGCCGGCCTCCCCCGCCTTTGCCGGCGCGCCGTCCGCGTCGAGGATGCGCAGGTTCTGGTAGAGGCCGGGCCGGCCGACGCTGCCGATCCGGCGCGTGCCGACATGGTTGCCCGCGACCACCCCGCCCTCGCTCATGCCGTAGAGCTGCATGAGCTCGATGCCGTAGGTCGCCTCGAAACGCCGGTGCGCGGACACCATCAGCGGTGCCGTGGACGAGCTCATGAAGCGCACCCCGGCGAAGCCCGCGCGCGGCGGCGGGGCGTCGCCATCCAGCAGCATGTTCACCACCGTCGGCACGCCGATCGTCACGGTCGGGCGGAAATCGGCGATCCAGTCGAAGAAGCGGCCACGCGAGAACCGGCGGGCCAGGATTATGGTCCCGCCGGCGACCAGCATCGGCATCACGGTCAGCATGTGGGTCGAGGGCCAGCTTATCGAGCGGTATTCGAGGACCCGGTCGCCCGGCCCGAGCTTCCACATGTCGATAGTCTGGTCGGCGATCCAGAAATAGTTGCCGTGGTTGTGGATCATCCCCTTCGGCGCGGCGGAGGTGCCGGAGGTGAAGCCGATCACCGCCACCCCGTCCTCGCCGATTTCGGGCAGCGCCGCGGGCGGGTGCGACGCGGCCTCGTCGTAGAGCGAACCCAGCGCCACCGCGCCGCCCGCGGGATGGAGCGTCTCCGCGCCTTCGCCCCGCACGACGAGGCGGGGGTCGAGGCGGCGCGTCATCTCCGCGACGTGCTGCGCGTTCACCTCCACGTTGATCGTGCAGTATGTGACGCCGGTCGCCAGGCAGGCCATGAACAGCGCCATCTGCTCCAGCCCGTTCTCGCTCAGCACCAGCAAGCGGTCGCCCGGCGCGAGCCCGCGCGCGGCGAAGACCCCCGCGAAACCTTCGCAGAGCGCCAGCGTCTCGGCGTGGGTCAGCGCCCTTCCGTCTTCCGCCGATTGCAGGAACACCTTGTCGGGATCGGCCTCGGCGTGGCGGCGCAGCAGGGTCGAGACGGGGCGGAACCTTGTGCGGTCGGGGACCTGTTCCATCGTCGCCGAAGCGTCAGTCGGCGCCGTCCGAGCCGTCCAGCAGATGGCCGAAGCGCCGCCTGGCGGCCTCCGCCTCGGCCGGGCTCGGCGCGTTGACCTTGGGGAAGTCGTCCTTCCAGTGGAATGGCCGGCAGGCGTCGATCACCGCGCGGCCCATCGAGAGGTCGCCCGAACCGCGCCGGTCCGGGTGCAGCAGGGGATCGGCGGGAGACGTCCGGGCGCCGCCGATGATGTCGATCGAGCTCGCCGGATCGCTGCGCGTCAGCAGCGCCCACCAGAGCTCTTCCAAGTCGGTCACGTCGATGTCGTCGTCCACCACCACGACATAGCGGTTGGCGTAGTTGGCGGCATGGCAGGTGGCGGCGATGTGGCCAGCCTGCTTGGCGTGTCCCGGATAGCGCTGCCTGATGGCGACGCCGTGCAGCAGCCGCGACGAGCCGATCTCGTAGCACCACACGCCGGTCACGTCCGGCACCCCGGCCGAGGCCAGCGCCTCCTTGACCATCGCCGAGCGCAGCACCGCGCGGTAGCGGCCCATCTCGTCCGACCCGCCGCCCATCGGCGGCACGCCGAGGATGATCGGATCGTTGCGGTGGTAGAGGCGCTCGATCTGCAGCACCGGCTCCGGATGCTCGCCGCTCGCGTAGTACCCCGTCCACTCGCCGAACGGGCCCTCCATCCTGTCGTGGCCGGCCACCAGGTACCCCTCGACCGCGATCTCGCAGTTGGCCGGGAAGGGGAGACCGGTGAGCTCGCCCCGCACGCACTGCACCGGCGCGCCGCGGATACCGCCCACCAGGTCGAGCTCGCAGGTCCCCGACGGTGCCTCGGTGCAGGCGGCGTAGAATGCCATCGGGTCCGAGCCCAGCACCATCACGATCGGGCACTTCTCGCCCCGGGCGAAGTACTTCTCGCGATGCACGTGGCCGTGCTTGCCCGGCACCATGAGGACGCCGATGGAGGATTTGTCGTGCACCATCGCGCGGTAGGTGCCGACATTGAGCCAGCCGTCGTCGGGGTCGCGGGTAACGGTGAGGCAGCCGGTGCCGATATAGCGCCCGCCGTCCTCGACATGCCAGATCGGGGTGGGGAACTTCATCAGGTCGATGTCGTCGCCCGCGAGCACGTTCTCCAGCACCGGGCCGTGATCCACGATCTCGTGCGGGACGGTCTTGCGGTCCTTGACGAAGCCCTCGTAGCAGGCATCCGACAGCTCGGACTTGCTGAGTTCGTCGGGAAAGCCGAGCGTCATGTTGCGCCGCTTGCCGGCGAAGACGTTCATGATCACCCGGTAGCCCGGCGGGCAGCCCTCGACGTCGTCGAACAGCACCGCCGGCCCGTCGTCCTGCTTGATCACCGCCTCGGCGGCCAGCCCGATATCCTCCTCCCAGGAGGCGCCGCGCACGACGCGCAGCTCGCCCAGCCGGTCGGCCTCGGTGATCCATTCCCTGAGATCGTCGTATGGCAGAACGCAGCGCAGATTGCTTCGGTCCATCGCACCCTCCGTTGCGCCCGTTATAGCCGCTCGTCCGCCAAGTGGACATTGCCGGGCGGCTGCGACACACTCGAACGAGCAGGAGCCAGCCATGAGACAACCGGCCTTCGACGCATCGCCCTTCATCGACGACCGCCCCGGCGAGCGCGTCTTCCGCATCGACCGGCGGGCGTTCCACGACGCGGCGCTGTACCAGGCGGAGATGGCGCAGATCTTCGAGCGGCAGTGGAACTATCTCTGCCACGAGAGCCAGATCCCCGACCACGGCGACTATTTCGCGACCCATATCGGGCGCCAGCCGGTCTATGCGATCCGCCGCAAGGACGGGTCGGTCGGCTGCTACATCAACGCGTGCTCCCACCGCGGCGCGCTGCTGACGCCGTTCCGCCAGGGCAATGCGCGGGTGCTCGCCTGCCGGTTCCACGGCTGGACCTACGATTCGGACGGGCGCTGCATCAAGATCAAGAACCAGGAGGCGGGCTTCCCGGCGCCCGATTTCGACCGCGCGCGGTTCGACCTCAAGCCCGTACCGCTCGCCGACAGCTATCGCGGCTTCGTGTTCGGCTGCCTCGACCGCTCCGCCCCGCCGCTCGCGGACCATCTCGGCGAGGCGCGCTACTTCATCGATATGTTCGCCGACCAGGCCCCGGACGGGCTCGAGATCCTGCCCGGCTCGCAGACCTATGTCTGCGACCACAACTGGAAGTACCAGGCCGAGAACGTGACCGACGGCTACCATGTCGGCACGGTGCACCGGAACTTCGCCAACACCATGCTGGCGCGCGAGGCGAGGGACGGCACCGAGGGGCTGCTCAAGACCGAGACCGGGCGGATGAAGGGCGATGTCGCCAACGGCGCGTTCTATCTTGGCCACGGCCATATCGCGCTCTGGGCCGACCGGGCGAGCCCGGAGGCGGCGCCGCTGGCGCCGGCGACCGAGCGGATCGAGCGCGACTACCCGGACGCTCGGGCGGACTGGATGCTGCGGCGCGGGCGCAACGTGCTGGTGTTCCCCAACATGGTCTTGAACGACCTCGCCTCGACGCATCTCAGGACCCACCGCCCGCTGGGGCCGGAACGGACGGAGGTCACGATCTGGTGCATCGCGCCGAGGAACGAGCCGAAGGAGGCCCGCTTCGCGCGGCTC
Source organism: Defluviicoccus sp. (assembly GCA_028821395.1). Taxonomy (GTDB): domain Bacteria; phylum Pseudomonadota; class Alphaproteobacteria; order MPNO01; family MPNO01; genus MPNO01. The sequence goes on along the minus strand of JAPPGP010000199.1, from coordinate 31,942 downwards.
AGGAAGTTCGAGGACTTCTTCCTGGTCACCGGGCTCGCCACCTCGGACGACGTGATCTCGCTCGATGTCGCCCAGGCCGGCTGCCACGGAAGCCGGGCCGGGTGGAACGACTACGCGCGCGGGCTGGAGCAGGCGGTGGACGGCGCGGACGGGATGGCCGAGGGGCTCGGCATGAAGCCCGTCACCTCATCGCCGAGCTGGGACCACGAGGCCGAATATGTCGGCTTCTACCGGCACTGGAGGGACCTGCTGGCGGATCAGGGCGCGTCGTAGCCCGCCATCAGCCCGTCGACGATCCCGGCCAGCGAATCCCAGTCGCAGGCGCCGTAGCTGTAGCCGCTCATCACGAAGCCCGGCCCGGCATAGAACTTCTCGTACTGGGCGTGGCGGCCGGCGAACTCGGAGCTCAGCAGATCCCAGGCGAGGCGTAGCAGCTTCATGCGCTCCTTCGCCGTCTCGTCCGGGGTCGACCAGTAGGTCTCGAACTTTTGCGCGAGCGCCGGGTCTTCGAGCACCGTGGAATCGGCCGGCATCTGGATCGGCCCGCCGCCCAGCAGCTCGCGCACCGTGTCGCAGATATCCGCGTGGTTGTTGGAGCACCAGTGGAGCGCGGCGTACATGTAGCGCCGGTTCACGGTCACGAAGCCCGGCACCGTCTCCTCGCAGGAATGGAGCTGGCCCATCAGCATCCCTTCCAGCGCCGCGAGCCTGGCCGCGAGGTCGCCGAGCGTGGCGGCGACCGCCGGGATGCCGATCGTGCGGTTGGAGACGCAGACCCGGTGGGCCACCCCGACGATCAGCTTGAGCTTCTCGAGGAAGCGGATATTGGCCTGGTGGTTGGCGAGCGAGTGCCCCGGGGTGCGAACGTAGATCTCGCGCGTCATCGCGACGTCGTCGTGCAGGAACACGTCCTCCCACGGCACCCGCACGTCCTCGAACAGCACCGCGGCGTCGGTCTCGTCGAAGCGCCAGGTGAGCGGCATGTCGAACTCCGAGGTGGCGAATTTCTCGTAAGGCTTGCGCGCCCATATCGACACCCCCGGGGCGTTCAGCGGCACCGCGCAGGTGATCGTCTCGGCCTCGTTGCCGGGCGGCACGGGCTGCAGGTTGCCGACCCAGGTGTCGTGGCAGAACACGGCCGACGTGCCGATCATCTTCAGCCCGTTGAGAGTCACCCCCCGGTCGTCCTCCGCCGTCACCCTGAGCGTGGGTGAATTCGCGCCCGGCTCGCCCCGGCGTGTCCCCTGCGGGTTGGTGACGGTGTGGGTGGTGAACAGGTCGTCGCGCCGGGCGCGGCGGTAGTAGCGCATCAGGTTCTCGCCGGTGCCCGGGCGCAGCTCCTCGAACAGCTCCGGCCGCGTGGCGAGCCCGGACAGGTAGCTCGGGAAGTTGTCCGGCGAGCGGCCGAGCAGGCCGTAGCTCCACGACGCGATCCGCCGGTGGGTCTCGTAGCGGCGCTCGAGGTCGGCGCGGCTCCGCGGGCGCAGGAAATAGGTCGAGAACGCCTCCCCGTCCTCCTCGCAGACCATCAGCGGCCGGTTCTCCGGCGCCCGTTTCCGGTCGTAGATCGCCGCGAAGGAGCGTGCGGCGTTGCGAAAGGCGGCATGCGCGGCCACGTCGTCCACCCGTTCCTTGCCGATATAGACGACCCGCCCGTCGCGCAGGCTCTCCAGGTATTCCTCGCCGGTCAGCAAACGCCCGCTCCCCTGGGGTGACCCGGCTCATGTACGCTAAGCTCCGGTATGAGTCGAGAAACCACCGAACGGCTCGCCGGGTTCGCCGCCACGCTGCGGCTCGATGCGGTTCCCGAAGACGTGCGCCAAGCGGCCAAGGCGTTGCTGCTCGATGCGCTCGCCTGCGCCTTGGCCGGGCACCGGGGGGAGGAGACCGGCCAGGTCCGGGCGCTGGCATCGGCGCTCGGCGCCTCGGCGGAGAGCGCGGTGATCGGCGGCGGGGGGATGTCGCTGGCTGGCGCCACGCTGATGAACGGCTACCTCATCACCGCGGTCACCATGTGCGACGTCCACCGCGCGACACTGACCCATGTGACGCCCGAGATCGTTCCCCCGGCGCTCGCCGTCGCCGCGCGCGACGACGCCTCGGGCGCCGACCTCCTGGCCGCGGTGATCGCCGGGCTGGAGGTCATGACGCGGGTGGGCTTGGGGCTCGACTATCCGGCGTTCCGCGCGAAGGGGTGGCATGGCCCGGGCGTCACCGGTCCGTTCGGCGCGGCGGCCGCTTGCGGCAGGTTGCTCGGCTTCGACGCCGATCGAATGGCGCGCGCCTTCGGCCTCGCCGGCAGCCAGTCCGCCGGCACCTTCGCCGCCTGGGGCACGCCGACGGTCAAGTGGCACCAGTGCCGCGCCGCGCTGTCGGGGCTGATGGCGGCGCTGCTCGCCGAGCAGGGTTTTTCGGCCGCGCGGAACTTTCTCACCGCGCCCGATGGCGGGCTCTACGCGACCTATGCCGATGGCGGGCTGCCCGAGCTGGCGACGCGGGACCTCGGGCGCCGCTGGGAGTTGCAGCAGATAGCGCTCCGCCTGTGGCCGGCGGCGACCGCGCTGCAGGACGTGCTGACGGCGCTCGCAGGCCTCGCCGACGATGTCGCCTTCGCCGACGTCGCGCGGGTCCGGCTCGCCCTGCCCAAGGTCGCGTTCGACATGCATGGCGGGTTCGCTGCCTACAAGGCCAAGTTCGAGGCGCTGCTGTCGGCGCATTACGTGGCCGCGGTCTATCTGCGCGACCGGAGGCTGACTCTCGACCAGTTCGAGCCGGATTGTTACGACGACCCGGCGCTCAGGCGGTTCGCCGCCGAACGGGTCGAGGTCGTGCTCGATCCGGAGCTCTCCGGCGGCCAGGCCGTCGCCGAGATCGGGACCGCGACCGGTGCCCGCCGTTCCGCGCGCTGCGCGCACGCGCTGGGGACGCCGCAAAACCCGCTGTCGCGCGCCCAGGTGGAGGAAAAGTTCAGGACTTATGCGGAACCTGTGCTCGGCCCGCGGCGGACCGACCGGACGATCGCCGCGGTTGGGGCTCTGGAGCAGCTTGCGTCGTCGCGGGAGCTGGCGTCCTGGCTCGGCGCGCGGGAAGAGGCGTCCTAGCGCCGCACCTCGCATTCGATGGTCCAGCTCACCGCACCGACCCGCTCGCGGCGCGCGAGGTCGAGCCGGGATTGCTCCTTGAGGGCCGCCCCGGCGGCGCTGCGCAGCTCGTCCTGCACCGCCTCCGGCAGGTCGTCGAAGGCCAGCGTGAGGCGGACCGGCGATTTCGCCCGCGCCGGTCGCGCCGTGGCCCGCTCCCGCCCGGCCCCGTTCGGCTTGCTGCCGCCCCAGATACTGTCCCAGCCGGAGCGGTACTCGGGTGTCTTGACGTTGCTAAAATAGCCGTAATGGACTTCTGTCTTGCCGCCCACGGATTCGCGGGCCGACTTTTGTGCGGGCGCGGTCGAGGATTCGCTGGCCTTCGACGGGTTGGCGCTGTCCGTCGAGGTCTTGGACTCGGTCTTTTCCGCGACCGGTTTGGCGGTCGAGGCATCACTCATCGCTTGCATCGCTCTCCGAGTTGGAAAAACGGCGCATCCTGTTACATCGACCCGCGCCCCGATGCAAGACGTGCGGGGACCGTCGATCGCTGTAAAATGGACCCGGAAAGAGGAGGATGGCGATGGACGGATTCGGTGGGCAAAGGTTCAATGTCGGCGGGGTGCTGCTCGACCGGCCGTTCAAGATCCGCAGGCTCGGCCATTTCGGCTTCAACGTCAGCAATTTCGACGCCTGCCTGAGATTCTACTCCGAGCTGCTCGGCTTCGCGCTGTCCGATCCGCTCGATTTCGGCCCCCGCGTGGCAGACGACGAAGAGCGCAAGGCGTTCGACGCGACGACCGGCTGGTTCATGCGCCACGGCGGCGACCACCATTCCTTCGTGCTGTTCCCCAAGCCCGTCCTGGACCATATCGGCGGACGGTCGACCCGGCCGGACATCACCGTCAACCAGATCACCTGGCAGGTCGGCAGCCTGCGCGAGGTCGCCGAGGCGGAGAGCTGGCTGCGCGGATGCGACGTCCGGATCAGGCGTTCGGGACGCGACCAGCCGGGGTCCAACTGGCATGTCTACCCCTTCGATCCCGACGAGCACATCAACGAGCTCTATTACGGCATCGAGCAGATCGGCTGGGACGGGCGCTCCAAGCCTCCCGCGCTGCACGAGGAGGAGTTCCGCGAGCGGCCCGGCCTGCCGCAGATCCCGGAATACGCCGAGGTCGACCGCGCGCGGGACAAGGGCACAGATCTCGGCTCCGGCTACCGACACGAGACCGAGCTCGAAGCGCGTTACGACGTGGGCGGCGTGCTGCTGCCGCGACCCTTCAAGGTCGTGCGGGTGGGCCCGGTGCGGCTGTTCACCGACGACCTCGACGCGTCGCTCGGCTTCTACCGCGACCGGCTCGGCATGACCGTGACCGAGGAGATCGCGTGGAACGGGCATCGCTGCGCATTTCTCAGGGTCAACACCGAGCACCATTCGCTCGCGCTCTACCCGATCGCGCTCAGGGCCGAGCTGGGCCTCAGCGACCACACCACCTGCATGGCCTTCGGGGTGCAGCTCGGCGACTACGCCCAGCTTCGCGCCTCGCTCGGCTTTCTCGATGAGCGCGGCGTCGACATCGTCCGCCTGCCGCCCGAGCTGTCGCCGGGGATCGACTACTCCGCCTGCGCCATCGACCCCGACGGCCACGCGATCCAGCTCTACTACTACATGGAGCAAATCGGCTGGGACGGCAGGCCGCGCGACGCGGCCGAGCGCCGCAGGGCGGGCGAGGACTGGCCCGAGGCGCTGGACCCGCTGCCCGACACCTTCGCCGGCGAGCCCTTCCTCGGGCCGCTGGGGTAAACGAGACAGATCGAGAAGAGGGAGACATTTCGATGAGCGATGCAAAGGAAACGGCGCTCGGCTTCTACCACGCCTGCGAGAGCGGCGCGGGCTGGGCGGGCTGCGCCGAGTTCTGCACGCCCGGCGCGGGGTTCTCCGCGCAAGCCGGGGCCATCGCGGAGATGGAGACCCTGGAAGCCTATTGCGACTGGATGCAGGGGGTGGTGACGATCCTGCCGGACGCGAGCTATGTGCTGAAGGCGGTCGGGGCCGACGAGGAGAACGACAGGGTGACGATCTTCGGCGTCTTCTCCGGAACCCATACCGGGGAGGGCGGGCCGGTTCCGCCGACCGGGAAGAAGACCGAGTCCGACTACGTCTACGTGGCGGACATGCAGGACGGCAAGATCGCGCACGTCACCAAGATCTGGAACGACGGCTGGGCCTTCGGCCAGCTGGGCTGGGGGTAGGGGTCGCTCAGGCCGCCCGGTCGGCGATCAGCGCATCCGCGATCTTCTCGGCGCACATGATGGTCGGGATGTTGGTGTTGGCGCGCGGCACGCAGGGGAAGATCGAGGCGTCGCAGACCGTGAGCCCGTCGACGCCGTAGACCGCGCCGGACGGGTCGGTCACCGCCATCGGATCGTCCGCCGCGCCCATCCGGCAGGTGCCGGACGGGTGCCAGCAGCCGGTGACGTTCTCGCGCACATAGTCCTCCATCCGCTTCTCGTCGCCGAGCAGGTCGGCGAGCGTATCGCCCATGGTGATCAGGTTCCGGATCGCCGAGCGCCGCACCGGGCCGGGCAGGTCGAGAATCGCGCCCAGAATGGTGGTCAGGATGCGGTTCTTGGTGGTCACCGCGCCGATCTTCTTGACCCGCTCCGAATAGGCGCTGGGGAACGGGTCGCTGGCGATGCGCCGGAGCGCCGGATGGTCGAAATACCCCGCGAGCCGCCTGATCCCCTGGGTCAGGCGGTCGTAGTCGCGCCGGTCGGACAGCATGTTGAAGTCCACGTCCGGCTCGGCCCCGGGATCGGCGCTCGCGAGCCGCAGCCGGCCGCGCGAATAGGGCTTGTTGCACCACATCAGGAAGGAGCCGAGACGCACGCCCACGGGATGCCAGCCCGACTTTGCGGTGACCGAGACATACATGTCGCCCGGCCCGCAATCGGCCACCCCGGAGGAGTAGCGAAAGGCGATATGGGCGTGCCGCCGATCCGGCGCGTTCAGCCGCGCGCCGCTCGAAAGATAGGCCGAGACCGCGAGCGTCGGGTGCTCGTTCAGGTTGGCGCCGACGCCCGGCCGGTCGGCGACCACGTCTATGCCGAGCTCGCGCAGATCGCCCGCCGGCCCGACGCCCGAGCGCATCAGCAGCGGCGGCGTGTGGAGCGCGCCGGACGAGACGACGACTCGCTGGCCGCGGATTTCGTGGGCCGCGCCGCGCTGCCGCACCCGGGCGCCGACGACGCGCCTGCCCTCGAAGATCAGCCGCTCGACCGTGGTCTCCGGCACGATGTGGAGGTTGGGCCGTTCGCGCGTCCCGGTGTCCAAAAACCCCATCGCCGCCGACGCGCGCTGCTCGTCCTTGTTGGAGATCGCGCAGGCGAACCAGCCGTCCTCGAAATACCCGTTCTGGTCGGGCAGCGGCTTGAGGCCGTCATCCGTCAGGGCCCGCGAGACCGCGCGGGAGAAATCGGTCCATTGCGGTTCCGGTACACGGCGCACCGGGATCGGGCCGTTCTGGCCGTGGTAGTCGTCGTCGATGTCCTGGTCGGTCTCGAGCTTCCTGAAATAGGGCAGCACGTCGTCCCAGTCCCAGCCGCGCGCGCCGAGCCGCTCCCATTCGTCGTAGTCGAGCGGCGAGCCGCGATTGGCCATCTGGGCGTTGATCGAGGAGCCGCCGCCGACCACGCGGGCCTGTTCCATGAAGCGGGGCACGCGGCGGTCGGGCTGGTTGGTCGGGTTGTGCGAGAGCCGCACCCGCAGATCGCTCCAGTGATAGGCGGGGTTGAAGGCGGCGCCGAGCGCGTAGGAGCTGCGGATGTCGGCGGGCTCGGTTCCCGGCGGGTAGTCCTTGCCCGCCTCGACCAGCGCGACCTCGCTCCTGCCGTCCGCCGACAGCCGGTTGGCCAGCGTGCAGCCGGCCGAGCCGCCGCCGAGGATCACGTAGTCGAAGCGTCTGGAAAAAATCTCGGACACCGCCCAGGCTCCTTCCTGTTCAGTCGAGAAAATCCCGCGGATCGACATCCGCCAGGTTGAGCGGCATCGCCGGCGCGAAACGGCCGCGCGCCGCCGAGTCCGCCGGCATGGTCGCGTCGATGACGGTCTTGGTGCCGATCCGGTACATCGGGCTCATCCCCGGCACGATGTCGGAGACGTTGTCGAGCGACCAGATGCGGGTGTTGGGGATGCGGATCACGTCGCGCTCGGCATGGACGCGCGTGGTCAGCGACCAGAACACCTGGCGCAGATCGCCCGCGTCGATGTCCTCGTCGACCGCGATCGCGAGCTTCGGGTGGAGATAGGGGCTCGACAGCGCCGCCATCAGCGCCGTCTTGGCCTGGCCCTCGACCCTCGGCCGGAGCTTGAGCACCACCGCCATCAGCCCCGAGATGCCGAGCAGCCGCACGTCGCGCAGGTCGAGCCCGCCTTCGACCGAGCGCAGATGGTCGGTCACCACGGTCTCGATGCAGGTGCCGGTGATCGACTGGGTGTCGGTCATCGGGATGCCGCACTGCATCGAGTAGAACATCGGCTCGCTGCGGTGGGTGATCGCCTTGACCCGGAAGATCTCGGTCGAGCCCTCCATGGCGTAGGTGCCGGTGGCCTCGCCGAACGGGCCTTCGGGCGTCATCCCGGTCGGCGCGACCTCGCCTTCGAGGATGATCTCCGCCTCCGCCGGGACCTCCATGTCGATGGTCTCGCACTTGACCAGCCGCACCGGGTCGCCGAGCAGCGCGCCCGCGACGGTGAGCTCGTCGAGACCGTAGGACGAGGTGAACCCGGCCGCGTAGTAGAGCGCTGGATGGGCGCCGATCACCATCGCCACCGGCATCGGCTCGCCCCGCGCCTGGTACATCTGGTAGATGCGGAGCGCGTGGCGCGGGCAGATCAGGAACCCGGTCGTGTCGGGACCGAGGATCTGCATCCGGTGGATCGACATGTTGCGGATGCCGGTCTCGGGGTCCTTGATGATCGCCATGCCGGACGCGATGTAGGGGCCGGGGTCGCGTTCCGAGTGCCAGACCGCCGGCAGCGCCGTCAGGTCGACCTCGCCGCCCAGCTTGACGACCTCCTTTACCGGCGCGCCCGCCGGGTCGATCGCGACCGGCTCCACGGGCTCTCGGATCCGTTCGCCGAGGGTCGGGATCAGGGTGTCGGGCTCGACGCCGAGCGCGATCGCCCATTTGCGCCGGTCGGCGATCACCTGGGCGCAGATTCGCCAGCCCGGGAAGCCTTCGAGATTGGAGAACAGCGCCGATTTGCCGAGCCGGTCGTAGGTCTTCCACGACAGCGCCGAGACGTTGCCGTGCGGGTCGACCGGGCTGGTGAAATGGACCAGCTCGCCCTGCTGCTCGAGGTTCCGGACATGCCCCCGTATCGACTGATCGCGCATCGCCCCTCCCGCCCGGCGGCCGATCCTAGAGCATTTGGGGAACCAGGCGAACCGGGGGCGGGGCGCCCTCCGATTGAGGGCCAGAAACCGCTAGACCTCATGACTCCGACGAGAGTTGTATTGCGTCGCTTTACGCTATACAATTTGCTGGTTCGTCAGGGTACCCGATGAAGATCCGAAACGTGCTTCACAGGGGGCTTCGCCGGCTTATCGAGGACGACAACGCTGTCGCGCTCCAGCCTGCGGTGGTGCCGAGGCTGCGACGTATCGTCTCTTTCCTTCAGGACATGGAACGGGAAGAAGAACTGCGGACGGTCCCGGGCTGGAGAGCGCATCGACTCACCGGCGATCGCAAGGGCGCATGGAGCCTGTCGGTCACGAGGAACTGGCGTGTCACCTTCCGGATCGATTCGGTGGCGAAAGAGATCGTCGACCTCGACTATGAGGACTACCACTAGGACAGGAGGCGAGCGTGAGTGCGGCGCGAGGCATTCGAATGAAGAACCCGGCGCATCCGGGCGGGTTCGTCAAGAGCGAGATCGTCGAGGCCCTCGGCCTGTCGGTGACCGACGCCGCGGAGGCGCTGGGCGTCACCCGGCCCGCGTTGTCGGCGCTGCTCAACGAGCGGGCGCGTCTCTCGCCGGAAATGGCGCTCAGGATCGAGAAGGTGTTCGGCGTATCCATGGATACGCTCTTGAGGATGCAGACCAGTCACGACATCGCTCGAATCCGCAGGCGCGAGGGCGATATCGAGCTTGCGCCGTTCGCGGGGCCGGCGGGCTAGCGCCCTGGAAGCCGCTGGCCTCGACGCCACGCCCAGGGGGCGACAAAGGCGCCGCGATGCAGACCCCGGCGGCGCGCGCGGGCTTCGCGTTCCTCCGGCAGGTATTTCCTCGAATATTTCCGGTAGGCCAGAGCATGGCCCAGGCGGACCATCCGGGCATTGATGTCGCTGCCGTCCCCGGCGTAGCAGGTGCCGATCTTCCGGCCATAGCGGCCGGTCCCCCGTTGCAGGCGGCAGCGGACGCCGCCCGCGGCGAGTCGGTCGAGAGCGGCTGTCGCGTCCCGACCGCATCGGTATCGTCCGCCCTGGGCGTGGCGGCATAGCTGCTTCGCCTCGGGTGCATCGATACCGTGGAGCCTGATGCGCACCCCGGAAATCTCCAGGGTGTCTCCGTCGATGACACGGGCCGGCGAGCGGTTGGCGCGCCGCGCCGCCGGCCCACTTTCCGTCGGGGCGGATCGCGGGACGATCCTCCTCTCTTGCAACTTAGGATTGTGTGAGCCGGACGGAGCTGCCTCCGCGCAATTGCCTTGACCCCGCCTGGGATGACGGCCGCCGCTCGCCAGGCACTCCTCAATGCTCCGGTAGGCCGTGAATTTCTTGGTTCGGTCGTAGTACTGACCGCCCGGGCAATGACAAATGCCGGACGACGATTTCTTTACGACGGCCGCGGCTTCGCAAGGGGCGAAAACGACCCCGAGAAACGGAAGCGCGAAGGCGAGCGCGACGAGGTTGGGTATCGCCCGGCGCCGACTCCGCCGCAAAGCGTTGGGTGCGCTTGACGGCAACTTAAAGAAGAATAATAAAAAATCCTTTCTAGTATGCATAGAAGTTCTCTAATATATCGAAGCGAAAACATGTCGATTACTTGAATCCTATTCTACTCTCCTTTCCGAAAGAAGGCCGTGCTTTGCGGGATCGTCAAGAAAAGCCGCAACGGGGTGAGGCACCGGTGCGAGCGTTCGCATCCGACGGCCGTTTCCCGGCTGGCCACCGGTGTCGTATAGTTCGGACGGACGGGACACGGGGAGGCGTCGTGGAGCCCAGAATTCTGCCGACGACCGTGGTCGGAAGTCACGTTCAGCCCGACTGGCTGGTCGACCGCGAGAACTTGAAGAGCCGGCTGCCGCCAAGGGTGCGGGCGCGCGAGATCTGGAAGATCCCAGAGGCGGCGCTGGAGGAGGCGCAGGACACCGCGACGCTCGCCGCCATCCACGACTTCGAGCATGCCGGGGTCGACATCATCACCGACGGCGAGATGCGCCGCGAAAGCTATTCCAACCGCGTCGCCACCGCGCTCGGCGGGATCGACATCGACACGCCCGGCACCGCGATCGACCGCACCGGCCACCCCAACCCGGTGCCGCGCATTGCAGGAAAGATCCACCGGGCGCGGCCCATCGAGGTGCGCGACGCAGAATTCCTGGTCGCCAACACCGGCCGGATGACCAAGATCACCGTGCCCGGGCCGTTCACCATGACCCAGCAGGCCCAGAACGACCATTACGACTCGGACGAGGCGGCGGCGATGGACTACGCGGCCGCGATGAACGAGGAGATCAAGGCGCTGTTCGCCACCGGGGTCGACGTGGTCCAGCTCGACGAGCCGTACATGCAGGCGCGGCCCGAGATTGCCAAATCCTACGCGGTCAAGGCGATCGACCGCGCGCTGGACGGGGTCGAGGGCACGACGGCGGTGCATCTCTGCTTCGGCTACGCCCATATCGTGCACGAGAAGGGAAGCGCGTACTCCTTTCTGCCCGAGCTCGAGAATTCGGCGGTCGACCAGGTCTCGATCGAGGCGGCCCAGCCCGGGCTCGACCTCGGGATCCTGGAACGACTTCCGTCGAAGACCGTGATCCTCGGCGTGCTGAACCTCGGCGATCCCGAAGTCGAGACGGCGGAGACGGTGGCCGCGCGCATCCGCCGGGCGCTCGAAATCCTGCCGCCCGAACGAATCGTGGTGGCGCCCGATTGCGGGATGAAGTATCTCGACCGCGACACCGCGCTCGGCAAGCTTAGGGCGATGGTCGCCGGCGCCGACATCGTGCGCCGCGAGATCGGCGGCGAGTAAGGGGGGAGGACGATGCAGAGACAGCACGACATGGGAGGCATGCCGGCCGGCCCGGTCGACCCCGCGAGCCCGCCGACCAGGCCGTGGGCGAAGCTGCTCACCGCGACGGTGAACGCGCTCCGCGAGGAGAAGCTGATGACCGTCGACGAGATGCGCCGCGCGCTGGAGGACCTGCCGAAGGAGCAGTACGACCTCTACTATTTCGAGCGCTGGGCCGAGGCGCTGAGCGACCTGCTGGAGGAGAAGGGGCTGGCGACCCATGCCGAGATCGAGTCCCGCATGGAAGCGATCCGGCGCCGGCTGGAGGGCGGGACATGACCGGCCCCGCCCCCGAGGAGCGCCGGTTCGAGGTGGGCGACACGGTCAGGATCGCGCTCAGCCACCCGCCCGGCCATCGGCGGACGCCGTTCTATATCCGCGGCAAGACCGGGACGATCGAGCGCTATTGCGGCGCCTTCCCGAACCCCGAGGAGCTCGCCTACGGGTTCGACGGCGAGCCGCGGCGGCACCTCTACCGGGTGCGGTTCCGGCAACACGACATCTGGGACCGCTATGACGGTCCGCAGCGGGACACGCTCGATCTGGAGATCTTTCAGCACTGGCTGGAACGGGTTTAGGAGACAGGACATGGCGGAAGACGAAAGGGGCCACGCGGAGGTCCACCACCACGACCACGAGGTCGCGCCGGAGAACCGCGATGTCGAGGAGACCGGCCATTACGAGCTGATGGCGACCGCGATCCGCGACCTGCTGGTCGAGAAGGGGGTGGTCACGCCCGAGCAGATCCGCACCCAGCTCGAATTCATGGACTCGCGCGGGCCCGCGGTCGGCGCGGAGATCATCGCCAAAGCCTGGACCGACCCGGCGTTCAGGGAGCGGCTGCTCGACGACGGTACCGCGGCGGTCGCCGAGCTCGGCATCCCGATGGCCGGGACCGAGCTGGTGGTGGTCGAGAACACGCCCGATGCGCACAACATGATCGTGTGCACGCTGTGCTCGTGCTACCCGCGGACCATCCTCGGCCTGCCGCCGGACTGGTACAAGTCGAAGTCCTACCGCTCGCGCGCGGTGATCGAGCCGCGCGCGGTGCTGCGGGAGTTCGGCACCGAGATCCCCGACGGCGTCACCGTCCGGGTGCATGACAGCAACGCCGACATGCGCTACCTCGTCCTGCCGATGCGCCCCGAGGGAACGGAGGGCTGGGACGCCGAACGCCTCGCCGGCATCGTCACCCGCGACTGCATGGTGGGCACCGCGCTCCCCGACGCGGCGGGCTGATCCGCGGCGCGGACGCCGCCGCTACCGGCAGAGCGAGAGCCCCCGCGCCGCGCGGGGGCCGACCGGTACGGGCGGTCGGCGCGACCCGGCGCACGATCTTGCGCTCAGCACCGGCTTCCGGCCGATTCCGGAGTTCCTCCGGCGCATCCTCCCCCGCGGGGCCACCGTGACGGCTACCAGAGGAGCGTGAAGCGCAGCATCAATTCGTGCGTGCTGTCGTTCGCGGCCTCGCGACGGGTCGCCTCGAGTCCGAGGTCGAAGGATGTGCGGTCGCGCCGCACCGGCGAGAGGGTCCAGCCCAAGCTGAATTCGCGGGTTGTTCGCGAGAGTCCGAAACGCACCTTCGGCGTCATCGTGAAGCGGCTGCCCAAGGCGGGCAAGCCGTGTCCGAGCTCGGCGTCCAGCCGGCCCTCGGGCCGGCCGCGGGAGCCGGTCGCCGCCGCCGCCGCGTCGCGCGCCGACCACAACCGCTCCGACCCGCTCGACGCGGGCCCCCACACGGGCGCCAGTGTGAAGGATACCCCCCTCCCCGATGCGTCCGGCCCGACGTGAATCGCGCCGCGGGCACCCCACTCCTCATAGCCGTTCCGACCGCTCACCGCGAGCGTCCGCGCCGAGCCCGCGATCGAGACCCTGCCGACGCTGTAGCGCATGCCGGCCCCGATCTCCACGCCCGTTCCGTCATCCGCATCGCCGCCGTCGTGGCGCAGACCGATCTCGGCGGAGGGGGTGAACGTCGCGCCGTCGTCCACCCGGATGTCACGCTCGCCCGCGAGGATGAGCCGGATCCGGGTCGCTTCGCCTTCCGCCCGTCGCAGGCCGGCGGTGGCACGCGTCGCAATTCGCATCCACATCGCGTCGGATCTGATCGTCAGCTCCGTGCCGCGCGGCTCGGACCGTTCGGAAATCGCGCCATCCAGCCCGACGGCGCCCATTTGCATCGTGAGATCCGTGTGAAACGCCGTCATGCCCTCGGGGCGGAGCACGAGCTTGCCCCAGCTGGAACCGGCGACGCCCCAGGCGGACGATCGCTCGCCGATCGGGAACCGAAAATAGGGGTGGGCGCCGGTCAACACGCCGTGCAGGGTGCCGCGGCGGCTGGCCATGTCCGTCCTCGCCGAATAGGCTCCCTCGCCCTCGCTGTGCGAGACCACCACCCCGGCGAGCGCCCCGGCCAACCCCATGTCGACGCCGATCAGCCCCGTGACCACTTCGCCGTCCAGATCGACGCCGTCCGGGCGCGCGTCGAACCGACCGCCCGCGACGCTGCCCCAGGCGGCCGATGCAGCCGAGCGGCCCGAGTGTTCGTCCAACGCGGCGAGGAAGCTGCTGCCGCGCAGAAGCCGGCGCATGGTGGCGGCGCGGGTCCGGCGCTCCGGATCGTTTTCCCCGATCTCCCCCGGCCAGGAGTCGAGATCTGGCGCGCGCGGGCCGGCGGACTCGAGCGAACCGCGGACCGGCGTGTCGCCCATCGTGACGTGCGACCCGCCGCGATCGAACCTGTCGACCAGCGCCTCGACGATCTGGCTGCCCACCATCCGTCCGAATCGAGTGATCCAGATCTGCATCATGGTGTCTTGGTTGTCGATCGTGCCGGTCGCCACGCCGTCGTCGATTCGGGTGCCCGGGGACGGGTTGGAGAGCGTGAGCGTCATCGTCTCCCTGGGTTCTTCGAAGGCGTCATCGAGCACCGAGATGCGCAGGGTCCGGGACGTCTCCCCGGCCGGGAAGGTGAGCGTGCCGCGCGCGGCGACATAGTCCAGCCCGGCCGTGGCGGTTCCGTCTCTCGTCGCGTAGGCGACCGTCGAGGCGACGGTCCGCGACCGGCTCAGGGTTACCACGAAGGGGAGCGTCGCGCCCTGTCCCTCTTGGACTTCCGCATCGGCGACGGAAAACGCGCCCTCGTCCAGTGTTCTCGGGGTCAGGGGGATCCCCACCGGGGCGGTGTCGTCGTCCTGAATGGTCAGCGGCCCCTGGCCGGACGCGGTGCCGACCTCGAGGCCGTCCGCCGTGCCGGCGATGGAAACGGTCTCGTCGTCCTCGTCGAGCGTGTCGTCGACCGGGGTGAGGGTGAAGGTCGCGTCCCCCGAGCTCTGGCCGGCGGCCACCGTGAGGTCGAAATCCGCCACTTCTTCGAAATCGGTCCCCTCGATGGCGGTGTCGGAGCCGACCGCGACCCGGACTGTGGTGTCCTGGGTCCGCGTGGCGCCGACCAGGGTCGCGGTCACCGCGACCGGCCGCGCCCCCGCGCCCTCGTCCAGCGTGTCCGGCGACCAGGAGAGCGTCAGCCCCAGCGTCGTGTCGTCGTCCTGAATGGTCAGCGGCCCCTGGCCGGACGCGGTGCCGACCGCGAGATCGCCCGCAACGCCGGAGATGGCGACCGTCTCGTCGTCCTCTTCGAGGGTGTCGTCGACCGGGGTGAGGGTGAACGCGGCGCTGCCCGAGGTCTGGCCGGCCGTCACCGTCAGGTCGAAATCCTCTATCGCGGCGAAATCGGTTCCCTCCATCGCCGTGCCGGAGCCGACCGCGACCCGGACCGTGGTGTCCTCCGACCGCGTGGCGCCGGCGAGCGTCGCGGTCACCGCGATCTCCCGCGCCCCCGCGCCCTCGTCCAGCGTGCTCGGCGCCCAGGAGAGCTCGACCCGGGCGGTGTCGTCGTCCTGTATGGTGAGCGGACCCTGGCCGGAAGCGGTCCCGACCGCGAGACCGTCCGCGGCGCCGGAGATGGCGACCGTCTCGTCGTCCTCGTCGAGCGTGTCGTCCACCGGGGCGAGGGTGAACGCGGCGTTGCCCGAGATCTGGCCGGCCGTTACCGTCAGGTCGAAATCCTCGACCGGGTCGAAGTCGGTGCCTTCGGTCGCGGTGTCTGAGCCGACCGAGACCCTGACCGTGGTGTTCTCCAACCGCGTGGCGCCGACCAGGGTCGCGGTCACCGCGATCTCCTGCGCCCCCGCGCCCTCGTCCAGCGTGCCGGGCAACCACGAGAGCGTCAGCCCCAGCGTCGTGTCGTCGTCCTGTATGGTGAGCGGGCCCTGGCCGGAAGCGGTCCCGACTTCGAGACCCCCCGCGGCGCCGGCGATGGCAACGGTCTCGTCACTCTCTTCGAGCGTGTCGTCCAGCGGGATGAGGGTGAACGCGGCGCTGCTGGAGGATTCGCCGGCCGTCACCGTCAGGTCGAAATCCGCCACTTCTTCGAAATCGGTTCCCTCGGTCGCTGTGTCGGAGCCGACCGAGACCCGGATGGTGGTGTCCTCCAGCCGCGTGGCGCCGACCAGGGTCGCGGTCACCTCGATCTGCCGCGCGCCCGCGCCCTCGTCCAGCGTGCTCGGCGACCAGGAGAGCTCGACCCGCGCGGTATCGTCGTCCCGTATGGTCAGCGGGTCCTGGCCGGACGCGGTGCGGACCTGGAGACCGGCCGCCGCGCCGATCACCGAGACCGTCTCGTCGTCCTCGTCGAGTGTGTCGTCCAGCGGCGTGAGGGTGAAGGTCGCGCCGTCCGAGGTCTGGCCGGCGGCCACCGTCAGGTCGAAATCCTCGACCTCCGCGAAATCGGTGCCTTCGGTCGCGGTGCCGGAGCCGACCGAGACCCGGACGGTGGTGTCCCGCGTCCGCGTGGCGCCGGCGAGCGTCGCGGTTACCGCGACCTGCCGCGCGCCCGCGCCCTCGTCCAGCGTAGCCGGCGACCAGGAGAGCTCCACCCGGGGAAAGTCGTCGTCCCGTATGGTCAGCGGACCCTGGCCGGAAGCAGTCCGGATTTCCAGCTCGTCCGCCGCGCCGGCGATGGAGAGCGTCTCGTCGTCCTCTTCGAGCGTGTCGTCCACCGGGGTGAGGTCGAACGAAGCGCTGCCCGAGGTCTGGCCGGCGGTCACCATCAGGTCGAAATCCGCCACTTCGTCGAAATCGGTCCCTTCGGTCGCCGTGTCGGAGCCGACCGAGACCCGGATGGTGGTGTCCCGCGAGCGCGCCGCGTCGATCATGGTCGCGGTCACCGTGACCGGCCGCGCGCCCGCGCCCTCGTCCACCGTGTCCGGCGACCAGGAGAGCCTCACCCGGCTGGGGATGCAGAACACATCGGAGAGCCCGTAGAGGTGCTTGGCGTTGTCGTTCTCGAAGCTGCGGCCCCCGGAATTCAGGACATTTCCGTAATAGGGGCGTCCGATGACGATGGAACGCTTGCCCAGAGCCCTGCTGACGTTGAAGTGGTCGATATACTCCCGGCCGTCCGACGTGCTGCCGGTCCAGACGTGCACGTTCTGCAGGCGGTAGATCAGTTCGCCGTCTTCGTTTCTCGCGATAAAGCTGTCCCAGCTGCCGTCGTAGAAGTCGGCGTAGTTGTCCGCGACCTTGTGACCGTTGACCCAATAGATCGGGACGCCCGTTCCCGTGGTGCCCGTGTTGTCCCGCGCGTCGACCGTCGCGGTGCTCCCCAGCACTCTGAATTTGTTCGTGTATCTGCGAAACGATAGGTGTCCGAACCCCGCGTAGGTCCTTACGTACTGGTTGTAAAACCCTATGTCTTCCCGCGAGCCGGGCGCCAAGGTGCCGGAGGTTATGAACAACAGGCGGAAGCTGTCGCCCCTGCCGATTGCCGACGGTTTCAGAGGCCAGGTGATCGGAACCTCGACGCAGGCCTGCGCGGTCGCGCGACCGACCGCGGCAAGAACGACGGGCGCCAGCACGAACAGCAGGATCAGACGTCTGGCCGACGCCCTTCGACGTCCACCGGCACGGACGGCGCCGCAGGTCGCGCTGCATGGCACTCTCGCCGCGCAGGGCGCGGATTGAAGCCTCCCCATATCGGCGTCCCCCCAACACCGTTACGTATTTGAAATAGTAAATCATCATATTTAAGAAACCACAAGTTATCGTGAGCCGGACACGGGGGAGGCGTCCACACACGAATGCGAAAGGCTTCCGGGGCATCCGGGCGCCGGCGGAAAGGACGGGCGTCGTCGGCTTCCGCGAATGGCGCGGTCGAGGCGCCCGCCTCCCGTTCGGAACCGCGCTTCCCGAATCGACCGGCGGATCACCCGGCCGGCCGGCGCCGCAGCGCGCCGGTGGGGACGGTCGCGAGGTAGATCCCGCCCAGCACCAGCAGCCCGCCGGTCGCGTGGTACCAGGCGATCGCCTCGCCGAGGAAGGCGACGGCGAGCAGGGCGCTGAACACCGGGTAGAGGTTGCCGAAATAGCCGGCGCTGGCGGAGCCGACGCGGATGACGCCGGCGTTGTAGAGGCTGAAGGCGATCACGCTTGCGAACAGCCCGAGATAGCCGACCATGAGCAGCGTGTCCGCATCGAAGCGCATCGCGCCTCCAAGCGTGGTCTCCACCGCATAGGCCGGGATCAGGGCGAGCCAGCCGAGACCCATCGAGGCGGTCACCAGGGCCATGATGTCCATCTCGGGCGGCTTGTAGCGCAGCATGAAGGTCTGCACCGCCCAGGCGAGCACGGCCGCGAGGCACCAGAAGTCGCCCGGGTTGAGCCGGAGCGTCCGCAGCACCGCGATATCGCCGTGGACGACGACCAGCGCCGCGCCGCCGATCGACAGGACGAGGCCGCCGACCTGCCGTGCGGCGATGCCGGTGCCGGCGTAGACCGCGCCCAGGACGAGGATCATCAGCGGCAGGAGGGCCGCGATCAGCGAGCCCTGCACGGCGGTCGTGCTCTGCAGCCCGACATAGAAGAAGGCGTTGAACAAGGTCACCCCGGAAAGGCCCAGACCGAGGCAGTAGACCCGATGGCGCCAGAGCAGCCCGCGCTGGCGCCACAGCGTGTGCGCGGTGAGCGGCAGAAGGATCGCCAAGGCGACCGTCCAGCGCCAGAAATTGACCCCGATCGGCGGCAAGTCGGTCGTCATCGCGAAGCGGCCGATCGTGGCGTTGCCGCCCCAGAACAGCATGGCGACCACGATGAAGGCGGCGCCGAGCAGCGCGTCCCGGTTCATGGTGCGGGTGCGGGGAGCGCGCGCCTATTGAGCGGCCGAGGCGGCGATCGGGGCCTCCCCGAGATGGCGGAGCCTGGGCATGACCTCTTTCGCGAACAGGGTCATGCTCTTCTCCGTCAGCTCGCCCGGCAGGGTGCCGAACTGCAGCATGCAGACGAGGTTGCCGTAGCCCATCTCGTCGAAGCGCCGGGCGAGGATCTCGCTCACCGTCTCCGGGCTGCCGCAGACGAACATGCCGTTGCCGGTGAGCGCCGCGTGGCTCAGGAACTGCTCGCGCACCTTGAACTTGGTCTCCATGACGTATTTGTAGGACGCCATCGAGGAGTAGCCCGGCGGCAGCTTGTACTCCGCCGGCGAGTTGATGAACTTGTTGAAGAACACCTCGATGTGGTCCGCCGCCTCGCGGTTGGCGGCCTCGTCGGTCTCGGCGACATAGATCGGCAGCGCCCAGCCGAGCTGGTGCGGGCTGCACTCGTAGCCGTAGGTCTCGCACTGGCGCGCATAGGCGTCGAGATTGCGCTTCACCGCCTCGGCCGGGTTGAAGGTGATCAGATAGGTGTATTTGCGGTCCGGGTGGGCGGCCCACTCATAGGTCTCGCGCGAGCCCTGGGAGGGGATCCAGATCGGCGGGTGCGGCGTCTGGTAGGGCCGGGGCCAGATATTGACGTAGCGGTAGCGGTAGTGCTTGCCGTCGAAGGCGAAGGGGCCGGTCTCGGTCCACGCCCGGACGATGAGGTCGTGCGCCTCGTGGAAGCGCGCGTGGCTGAAGGACGGGTTCGCCATCGAGGCGTGGTACTCGGTGCCGAGGCCGCGCACGAAGCCGGCGATGAAGCGCCCCTCCGCCAGATTGTCGAGCATCGCGAACTCTTCGGCGATGGAGAGCGGGTTGTCGGTGATCGGGAGCGCGCGGCCGAGGACGCAGATCCTGGCGTTCCTGACGCTCCGGGTCAGCGCGCCGGCCAGCAGGTTGGGCGCCGGCATCAGCCCGTAGGCGGTCTGGTGGTGCTCGTTGACGCAAACCCCGTCGAAGCCGAGCTCATCGGCGAGCTCGAGCTCGTCGAGATAGCGGTGGTAGAGCGCCGATCCCTTCTTCGGGTCGTAATAGCTGTTGGGGAGCGTCAGATAGGCGCCCGGATATGTCTTGTCGTAGTCGAGGTCGAGATGCGCGTAAGGCATCAGGTGGAAGAAGAAGAACTTCATGCGGCTTCCTCCGCGATTGTGCCCACGGCGTCGAGAAACGCGTCGGTCTTTTCCTGGTGGGGCAGGTGGCCGCATTCGGGGACGATGCGGAGCTCCGAGCCCGGGATCAGCGCCGCATAAGCCTCGCCATAGGCCGGCGGGAAGATCCGGTCCTCCGCACCCCAGACGATCATGGTGGGCACGCGGATGCGGTGCAGCCACTTGGGCAGATCCGGGTTGCAGAAGCGCGGGTTCCAGGCGAGCCGCGAGGTGGTGAAGTAGTTCTTGAGCGCGATGTCGGCCTCTTCCTCGCCCGGCGAGAGCGCGAGGCGGGCCTCGGCGAGCGACTGGTCGCAGTAGAGGTTGCGCACCCGGTCTTCCGGCGACCACAGGAAAAGGTCGCCCATCGGCACGCCGTCCACCGGGATGCCCGCCGCCCCCACCAGCGTGAGCGAGCGCATCGAGCGGGTCGAGCGCACCGCGATCTCGCAGGCGAGCCAGCCGCCGAGGGAGTTGCCGACGACATGGACGCCGTCGAGCCCGAGCGCCTCGAACGCATCGAGGTAGAAATAGGCGAGGTCCGACATGGAATCGAGCCAGTCGGGCGTGTCCGACCGGCCGAAACCGGGATGGCTCGGCACCGTCAGCGCGAAGCGTCCGGCGAGGCCGTCCATGTAAGGTGCCCAATCGCTCGCCCCGCCGGCGCCGTGCAGGAACACCAGCCCCGGCCCCGACCCGCCGCGCAGCACTTCGATCGCACAGCCGCCGACATCCACCGTTTCACGCACATGTTCAACCATGCCCGGATTGTTGTGAGGCGCCGCCGACGCGTCAACGGCCCCCTGGCCGCGTCGCGCCTCGCCGGAGAACGGAAGGCCTCACGCTGCGCTTTGACTGCATTGCAATCGATGCCTAATGTTGTGCATCCGGAGGATATTGCCATGGCGAGCATCACCATCCGCAACCTCGATGACGCGGTAAAGCGGCGCCTGCGCGTGCGCGCCGCCGAGAACGGCCGGTCGATGGAGGAGGAAGCCCGCGACATCCTGCGTCGCGCCGTCGGCGAGCCGGCACCGCCGCAGGATCTTGGCCGCGCCATCCACGCCCGCTTCGCCGCGCTCGGCGGGGTCGAGTTGGAGCTTCCCGAACGGGGGCCGATGCGGCCGCCGCCCCGGTTCGAGTGAGCCAGCCGCCATGATCGTCGTGGATACCAACGTACTGTCCGAGTTGATGCGGCCGACGCCCGAGCCCGCCGTCATGACCTCGTTCTCCAGGCAGGATTCGGCCCGACTCTATTTCACCGCGATTGGCGAAGCCGAGCTCCGCACGGGCGCGGCGATCCTCCCGGCGGGCCGGCGCCGCGACCGCCTGGCCGCCGAGGTCGACACCACGGTCCGGGAGGATTTCGCCGGCCGCGTGCTGCCCTTCGACAGCGCGGCCGCCAGAGCCTATGCGGACATCGCCGCAACGCGCCGGTCCGAAGGCCGGCCGATCCTACAGGCCGATTGCCAGATCGCCGCCATCGCCCGAGCCCGGGACGCCGCGGTAGCGACCCGCAATGTCTCCGACTTCGAACATTGCGGCATCGCCCTGATCGGCCCCTGGGCGGGCGACCCGGCCGCTCCGTGATCGCCGCCGCGCGGCGGCGTCATGCCGCATCCGCGCCCCGGTCCGCCTCGCCGAAGAACAGAAGGCGCTCGATCACGATGCCGGCGGAACCGGACAGCGCCGCGGCCAGCGCGGCGAGCGCCGCGAGCCAGGGCGCCGCTTCCATCGCCGCCATGGTGAGAACCAGCGGCAGGGCGAACAGGAGCGCGAAGGCGTAGCGCCGGAGCCTGATGGCGCGCTCGCGGTCGATCCGGTAATCCATCTCCCACGCCACGCGGGGGGGCTCTTCGTCGGCCCGGCCCGGGGCGGCCCGGACGGCGTCGATGAACCGCCAGTAGCGGCGCTTGAGGTAGAAGGCGAGGAACAGGGTCAGCACCACGATCAGCGCGGCGTCGGGTCTCGCGCGGCCGAAAACGTGGAGCAGCGCGTTGAGCCACAGCGCCCCGGCGAACCCGGAGAGCGCCAGGAAGAGCGGCACCGTCCAGCGGTTGCACCACGCGGGAACCGGCTCGACCGTCGCGTAGACCATGGCCGTCGCATGGACCGCGACGCCTGCGAGCACGGCGGCGGCGATGCCGAAGGCCCGCCAGTTGCCGTCGACCTCGCCGTAGCCGATCCAGCCGACGGCGAACGGCGAGGAGGCTGCGCAGGCGGTGGCAGCCAGCGCGCCGGAACGAGCCAGCCAGCTCGACCGCCACTGCGCCAGCGCGCCGAATACGCCCCCCGGATGGCCGGGATGATGGCGCCACGCCGCCAGCCCCAGGGCGATCGCGCCGAGCGCGAGCCCCAGCGCCGCGGCCCCGAACCAGCGATCGGAGGGGATCGTCGCCCCGCTCGCGAAGACGCCGAGCAGGACCAGCAATCCGCAGCCCGTGCCGGAGGCGGCGGTGAAGAGGATCGCCGCGCCCATGCGCTGTCGATCTGGAATCGCGGCCATTCCGGGCTCCCGTCCGCGCGGCGGGCGCGTGTCGGCGAAGCAATAGGGTCATGGGCCGGCGCGGTCAATTTGCCGCGCTCCGCAAAGGAGGATCAAAGACGGGGGCGCAATGTTGTAGAATTGCCGTCATTCCAGCCGTGCCGGAAGGTTTGGTCCCGTGACGCCGACCGTAGACTCGTTCTTCGACCCGAAGACCAATTCGATTTCCTACATCGTCTCCGACGGCGAGACCGGGCGCGCGGCGGTCGTCGATCCGGTGCTCGATTTCGATCCCTCGGCGGGCCGGACTTCCACCGAATCCGCCGACCGGCTGATCGCCGCCGTCGAACGCGGCGGGCTCTCGGTCGACTGGATCCTCGAGACCCATGTGCATGCCGATCACATCAGCGCCGCGCCCTATGTCCAGGGAAAGCTCGGAGGCAGAACCGGCATCGGCGCGGGTGTCATCGAAGTGCAGAAGACTTTCGGGTCGCTGTTCAATATCGAGCACGACCTCGCCGCCGAGGGGCCGCAATTCGACCGCCTGTTCGCCGACGGCGACACATTGGCGATCGGCGAAATCGCCGGGCGGGTGGTGCATACGCCGGGCCATACCCCGGCCTGCGCCTGCTACGTGTTGGGCGATGCGGCGTTCGTGGGCGATACGCTGTTCATGCCCGATTCCGGCACGGCGCGGGCGGATTTCCCCGGCGGCTGCGCGGAGGCGCTCTACGGTTCGCTCTGCCGGATCCTCGCCCTGCCGCCGGAGACGAGGCTGTTCATGTGCCACGACTACGGTGCCGGCGGCGCGCGCGACTTCGCTTGGGAGACCACTGTCGCGGAACAGCGCCGCAGCAACATCCATTGCCGCGACGGGGTGAGCCGTGAGAGCTTCGTTGCCGCGCGCACCGCCCGCGACGCCGAGCTCTCGATGCCGCGGCTGATGGTGCCGGCCGTCCAGGTCAATATCCGCGGCGGGCGCCTGCCGGCGCCTGAGAGCAACGGACAGAGATATCTCAAGGTGCCGATCGATGTGCTTTAGCCCGGGGGAACGGCGATGACGACCCTGCTCTATCACCACCCGAGCTCGGAACGGCACGACACCGGGCAGGGCCATCCCGAGCGTCCCGACCGCATACGCGCGGTGATCGAGGCGCTCTCGGCCGACGCCTTCGCCGGGCTCGACCGGCGCGAGGCGCCCGAAGCGGAGACCGGCCAGCTCGCGCGCGCCCATGCGCCCGGCTTCGTCGAGGCGCTGCTCGACGCCGTGCCCGGCGAGGGTCGGGTGCGGGTCGACGCCGATACCGTGATGTCGGCCGACTCGGGCGAGGCGTCGCTCCGCGCGGCAGGAGCCATGGTCGCCGCCGTGGAGGCGGTGATGGGCGGCGAGGCGGAAAACGCGTTCTGCGCCGTGCGCCCGCCCGGACACCACGCCGAATCCCGGCGCAGCATGGGTTTCTGCCTGTTCAACAACGTCGCCGTCGGCGCGCTGCATGCGCGCGAGGCGCTCGGCGCCGACCGGGTGGCGGTCGTCGATTTCGACGTCCACCACGGCAACGGAACCCAGGCGATCTTTTGGTCCGATCCCTCGCTGTTCTTCGCCTCGACGCATGAATTTCCGCTCTACCCCGGGACCGGCCGGGCCGAGGAGACGGGCTGCGGCAACATCGTCAACGTGCCGCTCAGGCCCGGCTCCGGCTCGGCCGAGTTCCGCGCCGGCATGGAAGGCGGCGTGCTGCCGGCGCTGAGCGCGTTCTCGCCCGATCTGATCCTGGTCTCGGCCGGTTTCGACGCCCATGAGAGCGACCCGCTGGCGACTCTCAGGCTGCTGGAGGACGACTATGCATGGGTCACCGAGCGGCTCTGCGGGATCGCCGACGAGGTCTGCGACGGGCGTCTGGTGGCGACGCTCGAAGGCGGCTACGACCTCGACGCGCTGGCGGCCAGCGTCGCCGCCCATGTCGGCGTGCTGATGAGCGCGTGACGGGCACCGGCCGGCGGCGGGATCCCTTCTGAGAAAATAATGTTAGGTTGCCGTCTAGAGACGTGAAACCAAATTATAATTATTGGATCGGGATGCCGAAATGGCAGAGACTAAGGCGAGCGAAGACATAGCGAACCTATCCTTTGAGGACGCCCTGGAGCAGCTAGAAGCGATCGTCCGCACGCTCGAAGGAGGCGAGGCCAGGCTCGACGACGCCATCGGCGCCTATGAGCGCGGCATCGCCCTGAAGACCCATTGCGAAGCCAAGCTGGGCGAGGCCAGGGCGCGCATCGAAAAAATCTCCTTCCAGGGATCGGAGCCGGCGGGGGTGGAGCCTGCGGATATTGACTGACGTCTTGATCGATACCGATCTCGCCGGCGCGATGGCGGAGACCGCGGCGGCGGTGGACGAGACGCTCGGGCGCGAGCTGCCCGAGCCGGACGGGCCCGCCGCGCAGCTCTACGAGGCAATGCGCTACGGCGCGCTGGGCGGCGGCAAGCGGCTGCGCGGGTTCCTGGTGCGGACCGGCGCCCGGCTGGCGGGCGCCGACGACGGCGGCGCGCTGCGCGTCGCCGCAGCCATCGAGATGGTCCACGCCTACTCCCTGGTGCATGACGACCTGCCGGCGATGGACGACGACGACATGCGCCGCGGTAAGCCGTCCTGCCATGTCGCGTTCGACGAAGCGACGGCGATCCTCGCCGGCGACGCCCTGCTCACCCGCGCTTTCGAGGTTCTCGCCGACGAGGAGACCCATCCATCGCCGGCGATCCGGATCGAGCTGGTCCGCGCGCTCGCCGAAGCCGCCGGCGGGCTCGGCATGGTGGGCGGCCAGATGATCGACCTCTCGGCGCAGCACGAGGCGGTGGATTTCGAGCTGATCGCCGTCCTCGAACGCATGAAGACGGGCGCGCTGATCGCCTTCGGCTGCGAGGCGGGCGCCGTGCTCGGGGACGCCCCGGCAGCGCTGCGCGCAATGCTGCGCGCCTATGGCTACGACGTCGGTCTGGCCTTTCAGATCGTCGACGACCTGCTCGACGTGACCGGCGAGGAAGCGGTCCTCGGCAAGAAGGTCGGCAAGGATGCGGCGGCGGGCAAGGCGACGTTCGTCGCCGCGCTCGGCGTCGAAGGCGCGCGGCGCGAGGCGCGTTCGCTGGTCGACCGCGCGGTGGCGCGGCTCGACGGTTTCGGCCCCGATGCCGACGCGTTGCGAGGCTTCGGCGACTATGTGTTGCAGCGCAGGAGCTGAAGGGTAAGGAAGTCACCATGTCAATCGAGACTCCCCACCTGGACAACATTCAATGGCCGCGCGACCTGCGCGACATGTCGCCCAGGGAGTTGCGCGCCGTGGCGGACGAGCTGCGCGCCGAAATGGTCGACGCCGTGTCGACCACCGGCGGGCATCTCGGCGCCGGGCTCGGCGTGATCGAGCTCACCGTCGCGCTGCACCACCTCTTCGATACGCCGGACGACATCCTGATCTGGGATGTCGGGCACCAGTGCTACCCGCACAAGATCCTGACCGGACGACGCGACCGAATCCGCACGATCCGCCAGGGCGGCGGGCTGTCCGGGTTCACCAAGCGCTCCGAGAGCGAGTACGACCCGTTCGGCGCGGCGCATGCCTCGACATCGGTCTCGGCCGGGCTCGGCTTCGCGGTCGGGCGCGATCTGCAGGGCCGCAGCAACCGGGTCGTCGCGGTGATCGGCGACGGCGCGCTCACCGGCGGGATGGCCTATGAGGGGCTCAACCATGCCGGATCGCTGGACAGCCGGCTGATCGTCGTGCTCAACGACAACGACATGTCGATCGCCCCGCCGGTCGGCGCGATGAGCGCTTATCTGTCGCGGCTGATCTCGTCGAAGAGCTACCGCAGCCTGCGCGACGCCGCCCACCATATCGCCGAGCGGTTTCCGCGCGCCGTCGAGCGCGGCGTCAAGCGGGCCGAGGAATACGCCCGCGGGCTGGTGACCGGCGGCACGCTATTCGAAGAGCTCGGCTTCTTCTATGTCGGGCCGGTGGACGGACACAACCTGGATCATTTGCTGCCGGTGTTGCGCAATGCCCGCGACGATGTCGGCGAGGGGCCCATCCTGGTCCACGTGGTCACCGTGAAGGGCAAGGGCTACGCCCCGGCCGAGGAGTCGGCCGACCGCTATCACGGCGTCTCCAGGTTCGAGGTCGTCAGCGGCGTCCAGGACAAGCCCAAGACCAACGTCCCGTCCTTCACCAAGGTGTTCGCCAACAGCCTGATCGCCGAGGCGGAGAGGGACGACAAGATCGTCGCCATCACCGCGGCGATGCCGTCCGGGACCGGCGTCGATGCCTTCCAGAAGGCATTTCCCGACCGCGCCTTCGATGTCGGGCTCGCCGAGCAGCACGGCGTGACCTTCGCCGCCGGGCTCGCCGCCGATGGCATGAAGCCGTTCGCGGCGATCTATTCCACCTTCCTGCAGCGCGCCTTCGACCAGATCGTCCACGACGTCGCGATCCAGAGCCTGCCGGTGCGCTTCGCGATGGATCGCGCGGGTCTGGTCGGCGCCGACGGCCAGACCCATGCCGGCGCGTTCGACATCGCCTATCTCGGCTGCCTGCCCGGGATGGTGCTGATGGCCGCGGCGGACGAGGCCGAGCTGGTTCACATGGTGGCGACCGCGGTGGCGATCGACGACCGCCCGTCTGCCTTCCGCTACCCGCGCGGCAACGGGTTCGGCGTCGCCCTGCCGGAGCGGGGCGAAGTGCTGAAGCTGGGCGAGGGGCGGGTGATGCGCGAAGGCTCGACCATCGCCATCCTGTCCTACGGGGCGCGGCTGCAGGAGGCGCTGGAAGCGGCCGAGGACCTCGCGGCGAAGGGGATTTCGACGACTGTCGCCGATGCGCGTTTCGCCAAGCCGCTCGACGAGGCGCTGATCCTCCGCCTCGCCCGCGAGCACGAGGTGCTGATCACCGTCGAGGAGGGATCGATCGGCGGCTTCGGATCCCAGGTGCTGCAGCTGCTGGCGCTCCGCCAGGTGCTTGACGGGGGGCTCAAGATCCGTCCCATGGTGCTGCCCGACCGGTTCCTCGACCAGGACAGCCCGAAGCTGCAATACGAGGCGGCCGGGCTGAATGCGCGCCACATCGTGGCCACCGCCCTGGAGGCGCTGGGGCGTGGCGAATCCGTCGCCGCCAAAATCTAGGAAGCGCCGGCTCGACGCCCTGGTCGAGGCGCGCGGCCTCGCCGCGAGCAGGACCGAGGCCCAGGCGCTGATCCGCGCCGGAAAGATCTGGTCCGGGGACCGGCGGCTCGACAAGCCGGGCCACATCGTGGCCGCCGAAGCCGCGCTGGAGCTGCGGGGCGGCGCGGATCGCTGGGCCTCGCGCGGCGGTTTCAAGCTCGATCACGCGCTCGTCCATTTCGACATCGACGTGGCCGGAGCGGTCGCGCTCGATATCGGCGCGTCGACCGGCGGCTTCACCGACGTGCTGCTCGCCCGCGGGGCCGCGCGGGTGTACGCGGTGGATGTCGGACGCGGGCAGATGCTCTGGCGGCTGCGCCAGGACGAGCGGGTGGCGGTGCTCGACCGGCTGAACGCGCGCTACATCTCCGACGAACACGTCCCGGAGCCGGTCGACGCGGTCGTCTGCGATGCGAGCTTCATCGGGCTCGAGACCATCCTGCCCGCGCCGCTGGCGCTGGCCGCCCCCGGCGCCCGGCTGGTCGCGCTGATCAAGCCGCAATTCGAGGTCGGCCGGGGCGCGGTGGGGAAGGGCGGCATCGTCCGCGACGCGGCCGCGCGCGACGCCGCCTGCCGCCGCATCGAAGCCTGGCTCGCCGCCCGCGACGGCTGGCGCGTGCTCGGCCTGATCGAGAGCCCGATCGAGGGCGCCGGAGGAAACCGCGAGTACCTGATCGCCGGCGAGCGGGCGTAGCGAAGGGCCGCCACCACGTCATGTCTCGCTCCCGGATCAAGTCCGGGGGTGATCCGGCCTTCCACGCGACCTCCCCGCCCGCACGCCGGTCGGACGGGAGGGGGCGGCGCCCATGGGTGCCCGGATCGAGTCCGGGCATGACGGGGGAGGGTGGCCATGCCAAGGAAGGCGGCGGACCACCGGTCCTTCCTCGACGATCCCCCCACCGCGTCCCCCCTTCGTCATGGCCGGCCTTGATCCGGCCATCCACCCGGCCTCCCCGCCCGCACGCCGGTCGGACGGGAGGGGGGCGGCGCCCATGGATGCCCGGATCAAGGCGGGGCATGACGAAGGGGAGTGTTGGCGCTCCCACCACCACGTCATGGCCGGCCCCCGGATCACAGTCCGCGGGTGATTCGGCCATCCATGCGGCCGCTCCGCCGGCACGGCGGTCGGTCGGGACGGGCGGCGGCGCCCCCGCCTCAGCCGCACTGGGCGCGGTGGTGGAGCAGGTGGTCGGCCAGCACGCAGGCCATCATCGCCTCGCCCACCGGCACCGCGCGGATGCCGACACAGGGATCGTGGCGGCCGCGGGTCGAGATCTCGGTGTCGCGCCCGTCCACCGTGACCGTCCGCCGAGGCGCGAGGATCGAGCTGGTCGGCTTGACCGCGAAGCGCAGCACGATGTCCTGGCCGGTCGATATGCCGCCCAAAATGCCGCCGGCGTTGTTGGAGAGGAAGACCGGCTTGCCGCCCCGCATGCGCATCTCGTCCGCGTTCTCCTCGCCGGTCAGCACGGCCGCGCCGAACCCGGCGCCGATCTCGACACCCTTGACGGCGTTGATGCCCATCATCGCCGCGGCGAGGTCGGAATCGAGCTTGCCGTAGACCGGCGCGCCCAGCCCGGCGCGGACGCCGGACGCCACCACCTCGATCACCGCGCCGACCGAGGACCCGGCGCTGCGGACGGTATCGAGATAGTCCGTCCAGGCCTCCGCCGCGTCGGCGTCGGGACACCAGAAGGGGTTTTTCTCCACTGCCTTCCAGTCCCATTTCGAACGGTCGACCGCATGCTCGCCCATCTGCACCATGGCGCCGCGGATCCGCACCCGGCGGCCCAGCACCTTGCGGGCGATCGCGCCGGCGGCGACCCGGCACGCGGTCTCCCGGGCCGATGCGCGGCCGCCGCCGCGGTAGTCGCGCCTGCCGTATTTCCGCAGATAGGTGAAATCGGCATGGCCCGGGCGGAACCTGTCGCGGATCTCGCCGTAATCCTTCGAGCGCGCATCCTGGTTGCGGATCAGCAGCGAGACCGGGGTGCCCGTGGTGTGGCCCTCGAAGGTGCCGGAGAGGATCTCGACGGTGTCGGGTTCGCGGCGCTGGGTGACATGGCGGCTCTGCCCCGGCCGGCGCCGGTCGAGCCAGCGCTGGATGTCGGGCTCGGCGAGCGCGATGCCGGGCGGCGTCCCGTCGACCACGCAGCCGATCGCCGGGCCGTGGCTCTCGCCCCAGCTGGTGAAGCGAAAGATCCGTCCCTGGGTGTTGAAGGTCATCGCGCGGCGCCTCGGCGGCGCGGCTCCTACATCACGGTCGAGATGTCCGGCGCATCGGCCGCCTTCATCCCGACCACGTGGTAGCCGCAATCGACGTGGTGCACCTCGCCCGTGACCCCGCTCGACAGGTCGGAGAGCAGATAGACCCCGGCGCCGCCCACGTCGTCGATCGTCGAGTTGCGCTTCAGCGGGGCGTTGAGCTCGTTCCATTTGAGGATGTAGCGGAAGTCGCCGATCCCCGACGCGGCGAGGGTCTTGATCGGCCCGGCGGAGATCGCGTTGACGCGGATGTTGGAGGCGCCGAAATCGACCGCGAGATAGCGCACGCTCGCCTCCAGCGCCGCCTTGGCCACGCCCATGACGTTGTAATGCGGCATCACCCGCTCGGCGCCCGAATAGGTGAGCGTCAGCAGGCTGCCGCCGCCCGGCATCAGCGCCGAGGCGCGCCGGCACACCGCGGTGAAGGAGTAGCAGGAGACGTTCATCGTCATCGCGAAGTTCTCGGGCGAGGTGTCGACATAGCGGCCCTTGAGCTCCTCCTTGTCGGAGAAGGCGATCGCGTGAACCACGAAGTCGAGCGTGCCCCAGCGCTCTTCCAGCGCCGCAAACACGTCGTCGAGACTCTCCGGGTCGCCGGCGTCGCATCGCAGCAGGAACGACGAGCCGGCCGATTCGGCGAGCGGCCCGACGCGCTTGGCGAGCGCGTCGTTCTGGTAGGTGAAGGCGAGCTCCGCGCCGTGACCCGCGGCCGCGCGGGCGATCCCCCAGGCGATCGAACGCTCGTTGGCGACACCCATGATCAGCCCCCGCTTGCCTTCCAACAGGCGCTCGGACCGGGACATTGAACCCTCACTCGACGTGTTTGCGTATGAAAAAGCCCCCGAGGGGTCGGCGGCGCGGCATCCTACACGATGGCGCCGGTGCATCCAACCGCGGGACCCCCGCCCGGGCGGTGCGGCCTCCGCCCTGCCGCATCCTTCAGAACAGCCGCACGAAGCGGATCTCGCCGAACAGGCGGTCGTAGTCGTAGAGCTGGGCGTTGGTCGTCCGCTGCTCCTGGGTCACCGAGACCTGCGGGCTGAAGCCTTGGAGGGTGAGCGCCCGGTTGTGCGCGAACAGCAGGATGGTGCGGGTCAGATCGCGGCGCGGCTCCCCGGCTTCGGTGTGGGGAAACCAGTCGCCCTCCCAGTCGGCCCAGCGCAAATCGCCCGCGCCGCCCACGGTGAACCCCCAGGGAAGCTGCGCCGTGGCCCCGAGCCCCACCCGGCGGCTGGTGTGGCGCCAAGTCTCGCTCTTCGTGCGCTCGCGCCCCCAGCCCAGCTCCGCGGCGATCCGGACGGTCGGCGAGGCGACCCAGCCGGTGATCAGCGAGACAGCGGCGATCGGCCCGTCGCGGTACTTCTCCCGGTCGTAGCGCCGTTCGGCGCGGGAGACTTGCGCGGTGAGCGTCGTGCGCCGCGTGAGCCGGTGCCGCCCCTCGATCCGCACGCCGATATCGCGGTGCGAGGGCTCCGACAGCCCCGACCCGGTCCAGTGATGCAGCCCGGTGAGCAGCAGGCTGACCTCGCTGCCGCGGCCGATCAGCCGGCGCGGCCCGACCTGGCCGGAGACGGTGAGCTGGTCGAACTCGCTGGCTCTGTACTCCCTGCGCGACAGGTCGCCGCCCGCGCGCAGCCGCCAGCGCGGGCCCAGGGGATATTCATACTCCCCGCCGAGCCAGGCCGAGACGCCCATGCCCGAGGTGGTGAGCTCTTCCGCGTCGCGGCGGAACGGGAGGCCATGGATGTAGATGATGCGCTCGTCCGAGGCGGCGCCGA
This sequence comes from Defluviicoccus sp., assembly GCA_028821395.1. GTDB lineage: Bacteria > Pseudomonadota > Alphaproteobacteria > MPNO01 > MPNO01 > MPNO01. The sequence goes on along the minus strand of JAPPGP010000199.1, from coordinate 430 downwards.
TATTGCTGTCCGGCGCAAGCGCCATGCCGACGCGCAGGCTCCAGCGCTTGCGCGCCCGCATCGCCGCGAGGAAGCGGTTCACGTTGAGCGCCACCGCCGCCGGCGGCCTGCCGGCCAGCACGTGTTCGAAATGCCGCCGCGCGAGCCCGTCTTCGCCCTTGTGGAAGAAGGCGCGGGCGAGCTCGAGGCGGACGCGGACCAGCTCCGGGCGGGCGACCAGCATGGCGCGGAGGGTGGCGATCGCCTCGTCGAGCAGCGCGTCGCGCCGGGCCTCCGGAACGCCCTCGAGCTGCGATGCGCCGATCGCCGCGAGCCCGAGCAGGAACCGCGCGTTGGCGGGGGAAGCGGGCTCCCGGGCGAGCGGCCGCAGGATGGCAAGCGCCTCGTCGAACCGCCCCGCCCCGACCAGCGCCCGCGCCTCCTTCACGCT
>JAPPGP010000169.1 GCA_028821395.1 Defluviicoccus sp. | reverse complement strand
CCGAGCGCCGCCGCCTCGTCCACCCGCTCGACGCAGAACGTGCACTTGTTGGCGACGCCCGCCCGCTCGTCGTGCGCGACATGCGCCTCCTGCGCCGTCGACTCGCCGTAATACCAGCCCGTGTCGTGCGCGATGGTCCGCGCCTGGTAGGGGCAGGCGACCGCGCAATAGCCGCAGCCGATGCAGGTGTCGTAGTCCATCGTCACCAGCCCGTCGGCGCGCTGGCGGGTCGCGCCGGTCGGGCAGACCGGGACGCAGGGCGGCTCGGCGCAATGCTGGCAGCCGGTGACGAGGAACAGCCGCTCGACATCGGGATAGGTGCCGCGCTCGACGTCGAGCACGCGCCGCCACTGCACCCCGGGCGGGGTGTCGTTGGCGTGCTTGCAGGCGATGGCGCATGTCTGGCAGCCGACGCAGCGGTTGAGGTCGACCACCATGCCGTAGCGCGGCGGGGACTCGGTCACGGTCCCGTCCTCAGCCGGCATCGCGGCTCAGCCTGACCCGGGCGAGGTCGGCGCCGCTGCCGGTCGCGTCGGTCAGGCTGAGCGAGAGCGCGGTGACCGAGTTCAGGCTGGCGAGCCCGAGATCCTTGGCGTAAGGCGTCGCCCAGTGGTCGAACTGGCCGATCATCAGCACGGTGTCGGGGCGGATGCCCTCGCGCAGCACGGCCCGGCCGCGGGTGATCCCGGTCGGCGATTTGATCGCCACCTTGTCGCCGTCGGCGATGCCGAGCTTCCGCGCCGTCGCCCGGTTGACGATCACCCCCTTGTGGCCGGCGATGTTGCTGGCGACCTCGTTGATCAGCGGGATGCCCACATTGGCGCCCCAGGAATACTGCATCGAGCGCGCGGTCAGCGCCCAGAGCGGGTAGGCGTCGGGGTCCTCGCCGACCTCGCGCGCGTGGTTCGCCCAGATGTCGGGGAACGGCTTGTAGCCCGGCAGCGGCTCGTACTCGTCGAGCTGGCGGTCCCACCAGGTGACGCCGATCTCGTGCAGCCGCTCGGCGAGCTCGGCGCCGTGGCGCATCAGGCGTTCCTGGTAGGGCATCTCGAAGCGCAGCCCCCGCTCCTTCAGCGTCGGGTACAGGTACCAGTCGAGCTGCGGGAACGGGCGCAGCATGAAGCCGTTCTCGCGGAACCAGTCGATGCCGTGCACCTCGGCGCCGTCGGAAAGGCCGTGGCTGGCGGCCTTCGCGACCGCATCCCAGATCGCCTCCACCGCGTGCGGCTCGGCGACGTCGAGGCTGAAATCGTAGCCCGCCTTGTCGTCGGCGAGCCGCGCGCCCGCGGCGCCCCGGTTGATCGCCGCGTTGTAGCCTTCGAGGATTCCCACCCGTTGGGCGAGCTCGGTGGCGATCCAGGTGATGTCCCGGCAGTCGACCACCGGGTCGGCGACCGGCTGGCGCACCGCCCAGCCCTGGTGCTTCCAGAACTGCTCGGTGAACTTGGTCGAGCCGATCTGGATCAGCTGCAGGCTTTCCAGATCGGTCGCCTCGGGCAGCAGGATGTCGGCCATGTGGTTGGTCTCGTCGCGCGTATAGGCGAAGGAGACGGTGAACGGGAACTCGGCGATGCGCTCGGCGACCTCGGGCGCGTTCCACGACGAGATCGCCGGGTTGGTGCGGTAGTTGATCCACATCTCGGGCTTGGCCTGCTCGGGCCAGGCTTCGGGCAGCTTCTTCTGGAACAGCCAGGGCAGATGGGCCGGGCCGAGCGCCGGCGACCAGGCCGAATCGGCTGCGAGCGGCACCAGCGTCCGGTAGGCGTTGCGGATATGCGGCTTGGCCGACCAGTCTTCGCGCGTCGTCGGGTTGAACGGGTAGTCCATGATCCCGTCGCCCTTGGACCGCACCGTGAGGTGGCGGTTATAGGCCGGCCGGTTGAGCTTGACCGCGGTCCCGAGCGTGCCGCCCGGCACTTCGAGCGCGCCCACCAGCGCCGCCAGCAGGGTGCGCGCCCAGCAGGTCTGGTAGCCGCCCCAGCCGTTGTTCACCCCCTTGCCCAGCATCACCGCGACCGGGCGGAACGGGAGCGTCCGGCCCTCGATTTCGATGGTCTCGCCGACCAGGGCATGCGCCAGGTACTCGTCGGCGACCAGGCGGATGCGCTCGGCCGGCACGTCGCACTCGGCTTCCGCCCACTCCGGGGTGAAGCCCCGCACATGATCGAGCAGGAGCTGGAAGGCCGGCCTCGCCTCGGCGCCCTCATGCGTCCAGATGGTGCCGTCCGGACCCCGCTCGATGCCCGAGGCGCGATACGCGCCCTCCAGCGCCGGCGCGGCGATGTCGCCGTCGAAGGGCTTGTCGCGGCCGTCGGCGAGATCCCGGATCAACGGTTTCTCGGTCTCGGGATCGCGCAGATAATATCCATTCGGACCAACCAGATAGGGCGAGGTTGTGTCATTCGAGATGAAGTCGACGTCGCACACCTCGCGCCAGTCCCGCTCGATCAGGATGCGGTGGATCAGGGCGAACAGGAACGCCGCGTCGGTCTTCGGCTTGATCGGCAGCCACTCCGCCGACAGCGCGCCGGTGATCGAGAGATGCGGCTCGACCTGGACCCGCTTGAGACCGCGCACCCTTGCGTCCGCCTGGCGCCACACCCCGGCCACCCCGCCGGAGGCCTCGACATTGTTGCCGCAGTTGATGACGTAGTTGGTATACGGCGTGTCCGGCGAGACGATGAAGGCGCGGTGCCAGAGCTCGCCGTAGAGATGCTCCGAGTGGTAGCACTTCACCCCCTGGCCGCCGCCGAAACCCTGATCGATCGGCCCCCAGGCCGACATGAAGGCCGGAAACGTCCCCATGTACTGGGTCGGCGTGCCGCCGCCGCCGAAGCTGGTGGCGAGCCGGGGCAGCCCCTGCTCGTCCACCACGCCCCGATCGCGGATCTCGCGCATCCTGGCGGCGACGATATCGAGCGCCTCGTCCCAGGATATCGGCACGAAGCCCGGGTCCTCGCCCCGCCCCTTCCTCGGGTTGGTGCGTTTCATCGGCTGGGCGACGCGGTTCGGGTTGTAGGTCTTCTGGATCAGCCCGTAGGCCTTGACGCAGACCCGTCCACCGCCGGGATGGCGGTCGGCGATGTCGTAGTTCGACTCGATCCGGGTGGCGATGCCGTCCTCGACCTCGACCTTCATCAGGTCCGGCCCGGCCACGCATTGATAGCAATAGACCGGGATTTTCTTCCGGTCCGCGATCTTCGGCACCTTGCTCGCCATCTCGGACTCCGTTGCGGGTTCCCGCGCCTCAGAGGAAGGTGAGCCCGCCATCAGGCTGCAGGTTCTGGCCGGAGATGTAGCTCGCCTCCTCCGAGCACAGGAACAGCATCGCCTTGGCGAGGTCGTGGATCGTCCCCTGGCGCTTGATCGACTGGCGCTCGGTGTATTCCTTGAACCGCTCGCGCGGCACCGACGGGCGCTCGATCTCGGTCTGCATGACCCCGGGCCAGAAGGTGTTGACGGTGATGTTCCAGGGCCCCAGCTCGCGCGCCATCGAGCGGGTCATGCCGACCACCGCCGACTTGGTGGTGATGTAGTGCAGGTAGTTGGGCAGCCCCATCACGAAGGTCGCAGACGACACGTTGACGATGCGCCCCCATTTCGCCTCCTGCATCGCCGGCACCACGGCGCGGGCGCAGAAGAAGGAGCCGGTGACGTTGACGTCGACCGCGCTCTTCCACTCGTCCACCGGCAGCTCCCAGAACGGCGCCATGGTGATGCGCGAGAACACCGCGGCGTTGTTGATCAGGCAGTCGATGCGGCCGTACTCGGCCAGCGTCTTCTCGGCCATCTCGGTGGCCGAATCGAGATCGGCGACGTCGGTCTGGATGGCGAGCGCCCTGCCCTGCTTGGCGCGCACCTCGTCGGCCACCCGCTCGCCGGC